>JAJSZB010000248.1:0-10577 GCA_050613715.1 Streptomyces sp. IBSBF 3018 | reverse complement strand
GACGACCCCAAGGTGGGCCCGGACTCCGTCCTGGTCCGGGTCCGCGCCGCCGGCGCCTGGGCGGGCAGCGGCGGAGTGGTGGTGGTCGGTGCGGGGTTACGCCGCGACGGTGCCGGACTCGGCGATCACGACCTTCGAGGAGGTGCGGCCGCTCTGGCTGCCCTTGCTCTCGATCTGCTTGACCAGTTCCTGGCCCTCGACGACCTCGCCGAACACGACGTGCTTGCCGTCGAGCCAGGGGGTGACGACGGTGGTCACGAAGAACTGCGACCCGTTGGTGTTCGGGCCGGCGTTGGCCATGGAGAGCAGGTAGGGGCGGTCGTGGCGCAGCTGGAAGTTCTCGTCGGCGAACTTCTCGCCGTAGATGCTCTTGCCGCCGGTGCCGTCGCCCCGGGTGAAGTCGCCGCCCTGGAGCATGAAGGCGGGGATGACGCGGTGGAACGCGGAGCCGGCGTATCCGAAGCCGTGCTTGCCGGTGGCCAGCTCGCGGAAGTTCTGCGCGGTCTTGGGGACCACGTCGTCGAACAGCCGGAAGACGATCCGGCCGGCGGGCGCGCCGTCGATGGTGATGTCGAAGTACACGTTTTCCATGGCCCCATCCTGACATCTCCGCGCGGTGGTTCCGACCCCCGCCCATGCCCGGGACGATCTTCCGGCCATGGCGGGGGTCGTCGTGCGGCGTGCCGCGGTCAGTGGCAGTCGATGATCAGCGAGGTCACGACGGTGCAGGTCCGGGTGGCGCGGTCGTTGCCCGGCACCGGGTCGGCGGGGCTGCTCGCGGTGCGGGTCGCGGTGAGGCTGTAGGGCAGGCCGAGGGTGAGCAGGCCGACCGGCACGGTGAAGTGCCGGGTGGCGCTGCGGCCACTGCTCAGTGCTGTCGCCGAGCAGGTGACCGCGGCCGCGGAGACGGTGCAGTCGCGGGAGGTGGCGTGCACGGAGGCCGGCAGCGGGACGGTGACGGTCGCGGTGTCGGCGGTGTCGGGGCCGTGTCCGGTGAGGGTGACGGTGTAGTCGATGCGGGCGCCGAGCAGTGCGGGCGCGGGGTCGGCGTCGAGGGCGACCGCGACGTCGGCGTGGCGGTCGGCGGGGATGTAGGTGTAGGCGTCGGCGGGCGTGGCGGCACTGGTGCCGCCGGGGGTGGTCACCTGGACGTCGACGGTTCCGGCGGCGCCGGGCGGGGCGGTGGCGGTGCACGTGGTGTCGGTGCAGGTCACGCCGGTGGCGGGGTGGCCGGTGCCGAAGGTGACGGCCGTGGCGCCGTCCAGTCCGGTGCCGGAGACGGTGACGGCCGTGCCCCCGGCGGCGGGGCCGGAGGCGGGGCTGACGGAGGTGACCGCGGGCACCGGCGGCTGGGGCGCGGGCGGCACGGAGATCGCGATGCCGAGCGGGGCGCTGCCGACCGCGACGGTCGCGGTGGCGATGTCGGTGGCGGTGTCGATCACGGTGACGGCGGCGGAGCCGAGGTCGGTGGCGTAGAGCCGGCCGTCCGGGGCGAGCGCGAGGCCCTGGGGGTTCGCGCCGGCGGGGATGTCCGCTCCCTGGGCGCCGGTGGCGGTGTCCAGGACGGAGACCGAGCCGGCCGGTCCGCCGGCCAGGTACGCGGTGCGGCTGTCGGCTCCGACGGCCAGGGCGTAGGCGCCGTGGGCGGTGGGGAGGGCGGCGGTGACCGTGTCGGTCGCGGTGTCGATCACCGACAGGGTGCCGCCGTCGAGGTCGGCGGCGTAGGCGTGGGCGCCGTCGGGCGCGACGGCGACGGCGATGGGGCGGGCGCCGGCGGGCAGGGTGGCGGTCACGGTGGCTGTCGCGGTGTCGATGACGCAGACGCTGCCGCTGCTGGCGGTGACGTAGACCTTGGCGCCGTCCGGGGTGACGGCGACGGCGTCGGGGCCGGAGGCGACGGGGATCGTCGCGGTGACGGTGTCGGTGGCGGTGTCGATGACGCTGACCGCCGCGGAGCCGAGGTCGGCGACGTAGACGCGGGAGCTGTCGGGGCTGACGGCCGCGGCGACGGGGGTGGCGCCGACGGTGACCGTGGCGGTGACCGTGCGGGTCGCGGTGTCGATCACGGAGACGGTGTTGGGGCCGGCGTCGGTGACGTAGACGCGGGCGCCGTCGGGTGAGGCGGCGACGCCCTGCGGACCGTAGCCGACCGGGATGGTGGCGGCGACCGTGCCGGTGCCGGTGTCGACGGCGGTGACGGTGTTGTCGCCGGCGTCGGCGACGTAGGCGGTCGGTGCGGCGGGCGCCGCCGCGTGGGCGGCGGGCGCGGTCAGCGCGGTGAGTCCGGCCAGCGTCAGCGCGGCTGCGGCAGCAGTGGCGACGGCCTGCCGTCTGCGGCGGGTCGGGCGTGCGGGCACGCGTGTGGTCATGGGCGGGTGTCCCCCCTCGGATCGCCCGCGGCGGCGGGCGACGGTCGCGCCCGGGGACCGCCGCGGCGCGGTTCGTGACGACAACGAGCGGAGGGGACCGGGGACACGGCCGAATTCTTTTCTGAGCCCACATCAACTTCCGTCCGTGCCATGGGCGTTGGGTGCGCAGGGGGCTCTCGTGGTGAAACGGTGGCGCGCTGCGGCGAGTTGGGATAAGGCGCGTCCGGTGCTGGTGCGGGAGCGGTCTAGAGGGCGGCCGGGGAGGAGGCGTCGCGGATCATCAGGTGGGGGGTTCCGGTGCCGTCGGCGGGCACGCTCCACAGGTCGGTGCTCTTCACGTCGCCCTCGTGGGGCAGCGCGTAGGCAACAGTGTGGTCGTCCAGCCACGCCGCCTGGTCGTCGACGCTGCGGCGCTCGGCCAGCGGGGTCTGCTTCAGCGTGCGCAGGTCGAGTACGTACTCGTGCCACAGCGAAGCACCGCCCAGGATGCGCTTCTTGAAGGCGATGCGCGTACCGTCCGGGGACAGCGAGGGGCACTCGACGTTCTGCACGCCGACCGAGGCGACCGTACGGCGGGAGACCGACCCGCGCATCAGGTACGTGTGGCCGCCGGTGCCGAGGGTGGCGTAGAAGGTGTCGTCGTCCGCGGCGAAGGTCACGCCCCAGAAGTTGTCGTCGACGTTGTGGTAGTGCTTGCCGTCCAGCGTGATGGCGAAGTCCTCCAGATTCGGCAGGAGTCGCCAGGTGCGGGTGTCGACGATGGAGGTGCGGGTCGAGAAGAACGCGGCGCCGTAGGACTCCCCGCCGACGAAGACGGTCCAGGCGGCGAACCGGCCGCTGGGCGAGACGCGGGCCCGGCTCGGGGTGCCGGCCAGGGCGAAGGTGTGCTCGGTGTGCAGGGTCGCGTCGGTGACGACGGCGCGGTTGGTCTGGGACACCACGCCGAGGCCGGACTGCAGGCAGATCCCGGTGCCTGCGGAGGCGTAGAAGCGGGCGCACTTCAGGCCGGCGGAGGTGCGGGTGGCGCCGGGGTCGGCGGAGGGAACGGCGGAGACCGCGGTGCGGTGCGGGCCGGCCGCGGAGTTGACGAAGACGACGCGGCCGCGGCCGGTGAGGGCGACGCTGCCCGCCGCGGCGACCGGGTCTCCTGCCTGCTCGGTGTTCCGGCCGGCGGCCCGGTGGGCGGCGTGCAGCACGAAGCCGGTGCCGACGCCGCCGAGCAGCAGCACGGCGAGGACCAGGACGAGCAGGCGGCGCTTGGCGGTCATCGGTTCCTCACGGGTGGTTCGGGTGCGGCGCGGACGTCGGTCGGGCGGAGGCCGGGCGCAGGACCGCTCCGGCGACCGCCGCGCACAGCAGCAGGGCGACGGCGGAGCCGAACAGCGCGCGGCCATCGCCCCACACCGTCCAGGCCGCGCCGAAGGCCAGCGAGCAGCAGAAGCGGGCGAGCGCCTGGCCGGTGCCGACCAGCGCGAGGCCGCTGCCGCGCAGTTCCTCGGGCACCACGTCGGCGACAGCGGCCGGCAGCACGCCGTCGGTGGCCGCGTAGAAGACGCCGTGCAGGGCGAGGACCAGGTAGGGCAGTGCGGGCACGGAGGGGGACCACAGCAGCAGCGCGTAGGCGGCCAGCAGTCCGGCGTGCCCGGCCAGGAAGACGGTACGGCGGCCGATCCGGTCGGCGAGCACGCCGAGCGGGACGGCGAGCAGCAGGAACACCGAGGCGGTGCCGAGCGGCATCAGCGGGAACCACTCGTCGCCGATGCCCGCGCGGTGCTGGAGCAGCAGGTAGACGAAGGCGTCGCTGACGGTGGTGAGGCCGAGGAGGACGGCGCAGCCGGTCAGGGCGCGCAGGCGCGGCAGCCGCAGCAGGCGCAGGGCGCCGCGCAGGTCGACGGGCGTGGCCAGCGGGGTGTCGGGCTCCGCGGCGGCCCGCGGCGCGGCGCGGCCGGGGACGAACAGGACCAGGACGAGGACGCCGAGCACCGCGACGCAGGCGCTGACGCCGAACACCGCGTCGTAGCCGTCGGTCGCGGCGCGCAGGATCAGGAACGCGGTGAACGGGCCGAGCACCGCCCCCGTGGTGTCCATCGCGCGGTGCACGCCGAACGCGCGGCCGCGGTGCTCGGCGGGGGTGGACAGCGAGATCAGCGCGTCGCGCGGCGAGGTGCGCAGGCCCTTGCCGGTGCGTTCCAGGGCGAGCACGACGCCGAGCGGGCCGAGGCTGTGCACGAGCAGCAGCAGCGGTTTGCACAGCGCGGACAGGCCGTAGCCGATGCCGGCGACCAGCTTGTGGCTGCGGACGCGGTCGGCGATGTGGCCGCCGGCCAGCTGCACCAGGGCGCTGACGCCGTTGTAGACGCCGTCGAGGGTGCCGAAGCCGAGCGGGCTGAGGCCGAGTCCGGCCACCAGGTAGAGCGGCAGCACGGCGGTGACCATCTCCGAGGAGACGTCCGTGATCAGGCTGACCGTGCCGAGGGCGAGCACCACGGGGGCGATCGCCGGTGCGCGGCGCCCGGCGCGGCCCTTCGCGTGCGGCGCGTCCCCGGCCGCACCGGGCTGACCGGGCTGACCGGGCTGCGCCGTGTGTGCGGTCCGCTTCCCGCGCGCCGGTGTGGCGCGGTCCGTCAGGTACATGGTCGTTCCCCCCTCGCCTCGCCACGGCCGCGGCATGCGCCCCGGCCGTGCCCTGCTCCCCGTTCCGCACTCCCCCGCCGGCTTCCCCTGCCGGCGTCCTGCTCCGGTCCGCTCCCCGCCACCGCGCGCGGCGGTCGCTTCCCCGGGTGCGGACCGGGTCCCGCGGTCAGCCGGTCCGGCTGCTCTCGTCGCGCAGCCAGGTCCCGTAGTCCCCCGCCCGCACCGCCGCGCGCGCCTTGCGGCGGGCGACGACCGCGGCGGCCAGGAAGACCGCCATGTGGGGCAGCAGCCAGGGCCGTCCGAGCAGCAGGGTACGCAGGTCGGCTGTGGACGTACGGGCGGACGGCGGCTTTCGGGCGGTTCCGCCTGCCGTGGCGCCCGCCCTGGCATCGGCCGTGGCAGCGGCCGTACCGCCTGGCGCCCGGCCGGCCGCCGCGTCTGCTCCGGCACCCGTCGATGCGGGCGCCGTCGCGGACTCCGCGCCTGCCGCGCCGGCCTGCTGGTGCTGCTCCAGCTGGTGCGTGGAGGTGGTCGCCCGCACCCGGCGGCGGATCAGGTCGGCCCAGGTGCGCGGCGGGTGGACGGTCACCGTCGCCCCGGGCACGACGGCCCGCTCGTGCGGCGCGAAGGCCAGCGAGACGGCGAGGTCGTCGGCCATCAGCGGCGGCAGGCCGGCGATGCGCGCGTGGCCGCGTTCCGACAGGGCGATCACCCCGCGCCCGAACAGCCCCTCGCGCACCGCCGGGAGCAGCTGCCACACCCGGTAGTAGGCGCGCACCCGCCAGGCACAGCCCGCCGTCGGCAGCCGGCGGGCCGGGGCCGCGGCGAGTACGCCGTCGGCCGGAGCCACCGCCTCCGCCAGGATGCGTATTCCGCTTGCGTCGATCTCGACGTCCGCGTCCACGTACACGCGGGGGAATCCCCGGGCGTGCCGGTCCCCCGCGCGCAGCGCCGCGTGCTTGGACGGGACCGGGATCTCCACGACGGTGACACCGGGCCGGGCCGCGGCCTGCGCGGTCGCGTCGGTGCAGCCGTTGCACACCACGACCACGTCGAGCGCTGCCGGCCCGTCCGCGGGCGGGCCGGCAGCGGTGAGGGCGTCCAGGAGGCGGCCGATGACCCGCTCCTCGTTGTGCGCGGGGATCACGATGCTCGTCACGGGGTGAGTATGCGGCCGGAAACGGTCCTGTTGCCGTCTGTTTCGCCCATTTCTCCCCGGGGGCGCGAAAAGGTGCTCTAGATTGGCGACGCGCAACCGGTCCGGCCGCGGCACACGATCCGTGACCTGGCCGGGGTGCGTGATTTCGCAAGGGGAAGCGAGAGGCACGTGTTGCCCGTGACGCCGGCGTGGGGACGCCGAGGCGGCGGTGCGCACGCCACGAGACCGGGGTGTGGGGGGAGTCATGGCTGCTGCGGCGAAGGGCGCCGGTGCTGACGCCGGCGCGAGGCCGGCCGGTGCCGGGGGCCCGCGGGGCACGGCGGGGACCGGCGACGGCGCCGACACGGGTGCGGACATAGCGGGCATACCGAACAACGGCGCCGGCCCGGGGACCGAGGCCGCTGCCGGGGGCGCGTCCGCGACGGGCGGCGAGGGCCGGCCGCTGGGCGTGGCGGTCGTCGGGGCCGGCTACTGGGGGCCCAACCTGGTGCGCAACTTCCAGTCGAGTCCGCGCTTCCGCTTGCGCTGGCTGTGCGATCTCGACGTGGACCGGGCGCGCCGGGTGCTCGGCGGCTACTCCACCGTGCAGGCCACCGCGGACTACGCCGCGGTGCTCGCCGATCCCGAGGTCGACGCGGTGGCGGTGGCGACGCCGGCCGGCACGCATCTGGACGTGGCGCTCGCCGCGGTCAGGGCGGGCAAGCACGTGCTGGTGGAGAAGCCGCTCGCGGCGACGTACGCGGACGGCGCGCGGCTGGTGGCGGAGGCCGCGGACCGCGGGCTGACGCTGATGTGCGACCACACGTACTGCTACACGCCGGCGGTCTCCAGCATCCGGGACATGGTGCGCTCGGGCGAGCTGGGCGAGATCCACTTCGTGGACTCGGTGCGGATCAACCTGGGCCTGGTGCAGCGGGACATCGACGTGATGTGGGACCTGGCGCCGCACGACCTGTCGATCCTGGACTTCATCCTGCCCGAGAGCGTGGAACCGGTCGCGGTGGCCGCGCACGGCGCGGACCCGATCGGCGCGGGGCGGGCCTGCGTGGCCTACCTGACGCTCCAGCTGAACACCGGCGCGATCGCGCACGTGCACGTGAACTGGCTGTCGCCGACCAAGGTCCGCACCACGATGGTGGGCGGCGCCAAGCGCACCCTGGTCTGGGACGACATGAACCCCGCGCAGCGCCTGGCGGTCTTCGACCGCGGCGTGGACCTGGCCGCGCCGGAGGAGATCGGGCCGAACGAGCGGCGGGAGATGCTCGTGTCGTACCGCTCGGGCGACATGGTCGCGCCGGCGCTGAAGGAGAAGGAGGCGCTGCGGGCGATGGTCGACGAGTTCGCCGCGTCGATCACCGAGGGCCGGCCGCCGCTGACCGACGGGCGGGCCGGGCTGCGGGTGCTGGACATCCTCGAAGCGGCGTCGCGGAGCCTGGAGTTCCGCGGCGCGGTGGTGGGCCTGCGGGCCGGGCACTGAGCGGCCGGCCGCGACGCGGGACCCGCCCGGGTCCGTACGCCGCGGCGGGCCGCGCACCACGACCGAGCGCCGGGCGGGACAGGTCCGGCGCGCACACCGAACGGCACAGCCACGACACGTTCTCCGTGGGGGGAAGTTGAGCTCGGTACAAGGCAAGAAGATCCTGGTCACCGGCGGCGCGGGCACGATCGGCTCGCACCTGGTCGACCAGTTGGCCCGGCGCGGCGCGCGCCAGGTCGTGGTGCTCGACAATTTCGTCCGCGGCCGCCGGGCCAATCTGGCGCAGGCGCTGCCCAGCGGCGTGGTGGACGTCGTGGAGGGCGACATCCGCGACGCCGGGCTGGTGGCGAAGCTGACCGAGGGCGCGGAGCTGGTCTTCCACCTGGCGGCGATCCGCATCACGCAGTGCGCCACCGAGCCGCGGCTGGCCAACGAGGTGCTGGTCGACGGGACGTTCAACGTCCTGGAGGCGGCGGCCGCGGCGGGCGTGCGGAAGGTGATCGCGTCCTCGTCGGCGTCCGTGTACGGGCTGGCCGAGCAGTTCCCGACCACCGAGCGCCACCACCCGTACAACAACGACACGTTCTACGGCGCGGCGAAGGCCTTCAACGAGGGGATGCTGCGCAGCTTCCACGCGATGAACGGCCTGGACTACGTGGCGCTGCGGTACTTCAACGTCTACGGGCCGCGGATGGACATCCACGGGCTGTACACCGAGGTGCTGATCCGCTGGATGGAGCGGATCGCGTCCGGGCAGCCGCCGCTGATCCTGGGCGACGGCACGCAGACGATGGACTTCGTGGACGTGCGGGACATCGCGCGCGCCAACGTGCTGGCCGCCGAGTCGGACCTGACCGACGTGGTGTTCAACATCGCCAGCGGTACGGAGACCAGTCTGCGCGGGCTCGCGGACGCGCTGCTGGAGACCATGGGCGCGAGCGGCCTGGAGCCCGAGCACGGACCGGCGCGCGCGGTGAACGGCGTGACGCGGCGGCTCGCGGACACCTCGGCGGCGGCCGAGCGGCTGGGCTTCACCGCGCGGATCGGGCTGCGCGAGGGCCTGCGGGACCTGGTGGACTGGTGGCGCGCGGAGCGGGCGGCGGACGCGGCAGCGGCCGGAGCGGGCGATGCGGGCGCGGGCGATGCGGGCGCGGGCGCTCCGGTGGAGGCGTCCCGGTGACCGGCGTCGCGGTTCCGTCCGGCGGCGTGGCCGCCCCCGCCGGCGCGGCCCCCGCGCGGACGTCCGGCGAGGCGTCCGGCCCCGAGCGCATCCCGGTGATGAAGCCGTGGCTCGGCGAGGAGGAGGCGCGCGCCGCGGCCGACGCCGTGCTGTCCGGCTGGGTCGCGCAGGGCCCGCGGGTCGCGGAGTTCGAGCGGGCCTTCGCCGCGCGGGTGGGCGCGGCCCACGGCGTCGCGGTCAGCTCCTGCACGGCGGCGCTGCACCTGGCGCTGGTGGCGCTGGAGGTCGGGCCGGGCGACGAGGTGGTGGTGCCGTCGCTGTCGTTCATCGCGACGGCCAACGCGGTGCGCTACGTCGGCGCGCGGCCGGTCTTCGCGGACGTCGAGCAGGCGACCGGGAACGTGACGCCGCAGACCGTGGACGCGGTGCGCACCCCCGCCACCAAGGCGGTGATCGCGGTGCACCAGGGCGGCGTGCCGGCCGACGTGCGGGCGCTGCGCGCGCGCTGCGCCGACTGGGGCGTGGCGCTGGTGGAGGACGCCGCGTGCGCGATCGGCTCGACGGCGGGCGGGCAGCCGGTGGGCCGCGGGGCGCTGCTGGCGGCGTGGTCGTTCCACCCGCGCAAGGTGGTGACCACCGGCGAGGGCGGCATGCTCACCACGGACGACGCCGGGTGGGCGCAGCGGCTGCGGCGGCTGCGCGAGCACGGCATGAACGCCTCGGCGGCGCAGCGCCACGCCAGCAGCACACCGGTGCTGGAGAGCTATCTGGAGACCGGCTTCAACTACCGGATGACCGACGTCCAGGCGGCGGTCGGCCTGGTGCAGCTGGGCAAGCTGGACGCGATGGTGGCTCGGCGCCGGGAGCTGGCGGCCCGTTACGAGCGGCTGCTCGCGGACGTGCCGGGGCTGGTGCCGGTGCGCGATCCGGCGCACGGCACGGGCAACTTCCAGTCGTACTGGGTGCTGCCGGACGAGGACTTCCCGGTGGGGCGCGACGCCCTGCTGGCGGCGCTGGCCGGGGCGGGCGTGTCGGCGCGGCGCGGCATCATGGCCGCGCACCTGGAGCCGGCCTACGCCGGGCATCCGCACGGGCCGCTGCCGGTGACCGAGCGGATCAGCCGGGACTCGCTGATCCTGCCGCTGTTCCACACGATGACCGAGGCGCAGCAGGACCGGGTGGTCGCGGTGCTTCGGGAACAGGCCGAGCGGTGAGCGCCGGCCGGCCGCGGGAGCTGCTGATCGTCGGCGCCGGGGGCTTCGCCCGGGAGACGGCGCAGGCGGTGCGGGCACTGGCCGTCGCCGACCGGGAGGCGGGCCGCCCGGTGCGGCTGCGGCTGCTGGGGCACCTGGACGACGATCCGGCGCTGCACGGCGTCGACGTGGACGGGGTGCCGGTGCTCGGCGGGAGCGCTCTGGTGCACGAGCGGCCGGGGACGCTGGTCGTGGTGTGCGTGGGCAGTCCGCGCGACCAGGCGGCGCGGGCCCGGCTGGTGCGGCGCCTGGCGCTGCCGGACGGGCGGTACGCGACGGTGGTGCATCCCGCGGCGTCGGTCGCCGAGTCCTGCACGGTGGGCGCAGGCTCGGTGCTGCTGGCGCACTGCGCGCTGACCGCGGCGGTACGGCTGGGCGCGCATGTCGCGGTGATGCCGCACGCGGTGCTCACGCACGACGACGAGGTGGGCGACTTCGCCACGCTGGCGTCGGGGGTGCGGCTGGGCGGCGGCGTGCGGGTGGGCACCGGGGCGTACGTGGGGGC
>JAJSZB010000247.1:0-10586 GCA_050613715.1 Streptomyces sp. IBSBF 3018 | reverse complement strand
CCCTCGCCCCCGCCGCGCCCCCGCCGCGCTCGCGCCCGCGGCGCGCACGCCGCTCCCCGTCTTCGCCGCCCGCGCGGGCTACCGCCACGTGCCGACGTGCGTGCGCATCGGGTAGACGTGGCGCAGTGCGGCCAGTTCGGGGCCGGAGACGAAGCCCTCGGACGCGGAGTCGACGCCGATCTTCCAGCCGGCGAAGAGCACCGCGGACTCCAGCGCCTCGACCGGCTCGCCGGAGGTCAGCCAGACGTGCAGGAAGGACGCGAGGAGCGCGTCACCCGCGCCGTCGGTGCTGCGGACCGGGCGCGGGGTGACCGCCTCGATCTCCACCAGGCGGCCGTCCCGCAGCCCCATGACGCAGCCGTCCGCGCCGCGGCCCACCGCGGCCACCCGGCAGCCGGGGTGCCGCCGCAGGACCTCCGCGATCCAGTCCTCCCGCCGGCCCACCAGCCGCTCATGGCTGCGGAAGAGCACGTCGGCCGCCTCGAACCACGGCCGCTGCTCCTCGTCGTCCATGTCCGCGGCCATGTGCATGTCCACCGCGACCGGCAGCCGCAGCAGGTCCTTCGACACGCCCAGGAACGGCCTGCCGAACGGATGGCTGGTCACCACCGCCAGGTCCGCGGTCACCGCCTGCTCGATGTACCGCTCCATCGGGTAGTCCACCGCGTGCTCCGCGGTCCAGGAGGTGCGCGCCACCCTGCCGTCCGGCTCCACGAAGATCACCGTCTTGCCCGACTCCTCGGTCTCGACCGTCACGACGCCGCGGCCGTCCAGCCCCCGCCGGCCCAGCGTCGTCCTGATCACCTCGCCGGCGTCGTCCCGCCCGACGAGCGTGCACAGTCCCGCCGCGCTGCCCAGACTGGCCAGCGCGCTCGCGACGTTGTAGGCGCCGCCGACCACGGCGCACCGCATCCATGGCGTGCGGCGGAACGGGTTGTACTCCATCGGAAAGCCGTCGACCGGCACCGTCATCGACAGGCGCGTCGTCCCGACGACCATGATCTGCGGCATGATCTGCCTCTGCCTCCCCCTGCGATCACCAGCATGCGGGCGGACTCCCGCAATCAACGAGTCTGCGGGGAGGGGCTGGACGGAACGCTTGCAGCTTCCCTGCGACCCCCTTGACGCCCCGGCCCGCGCCCGGCCCCGCCGGCCCCCGCCGCGAGGCGATCGCGCCCCCGTTCGGCCGTAACCGTTGACACTCCCGTGACACGAGCGCAGTATGCGCCCCGGGAGAGCGCTCTCCCGAGATGTTCTCCCGATTCCCCCCACCCATGAGTTGCAGAAGGAGGTCCCATGGCACGCACACGGGGAAAGCTCCCCGGACTGCTCGTCGCCCTGGCGCTCGTCACCGGCGGAGGCGGCGCGCTGCTGACCGCCAACGCCTCGGCGAGCACGCCGGGTTCGGGTACGGCGGCGCACTCCGCCGCCGCGTCGAAGGGTTCGGCCGACGCGAAGGGCGCGGCCGGCTCCTCGGCGATGACGTCGATGAACATGGCCGCGGTCGCCCCGCACGCGTCCGGCGACGACCCGGACGGCGACGGCTACATCTACGCCAACCCGCCGGTCACCGGCGTCACGCCGTCCACCTACGACCCGCCGCACGCGTACTTCCACGAGTTCCAGGCCAAGTGCGCGCCCCACCACACCGCGCCGGACGACCCGATCGTCTTCCCCGGCCAGCCCGGCGCCTCGCACGACCACACCTTCATGGGCAACGTCAGCACCAACGCCAACTCGACCACCGCGTCCCTGGACGCGGCGAGCGGCACCGCGTGTCTGGCCCCCGGCGACAAGTCGGCCTACTGGATGCCGAGTCTGTACAACGGCAGCCAGAAGATCCTGCCCGTCGGCCCGCAGACCATCTACTACAAGTCGGGTGTCAACGACTACACCAGCGTGCGGCCGTTCCCCAAGGGCCTGCGCTTCGTGGTCGGCAACCCCATGCAGAGCGAGGACGAGTTCAAGAACCTCAAGGGAACGGTCGAGGGCTGGGAGTGCGGCACCAGCTACAAGAACTACGACTTCCCGGCCAGTTGCCCCAACACCCCTGACACGCAGCTCAACATCCGTCTCCAGGCGCCGAGTTGCTGGGACGGCATCCACCTGGACGTGCCGGACCACAAGAGCCACATGGCGTACCCGATCGCGACCGGGGCGAACCAGAACGTCTGCCCGGCCGACCACCCGGTGGCGCTGCCGATGATCGAGTTCAAGATGGCGTGGCCGGTCAACGGCGACATGTCGCAGGTGCACCTGTCCAGCGGCGCCGGCTTCTCCTTCCACTACGACTTCTTCGCCGACTGGGACACCGCCACCCAGGCCGCGATGGTCACCCACTGCATCAACGGCGGCCTGCAGTGCGACGACCACGGCTACGACCAGTCGCAGCCCGGCAAGGGCGCGGTGCTCGACAGCAACTACCAGCTGATCCACTGACCCGCCCGGCGCGTCTCCCGGGCGGGTTCTTCCGCCCGTCCGGGAGAGCGCTCTCCCTCATCCCTGCCTGCCCGGGCCGACCGTCCGGCCGCTCGGCCGTCCGTCCGCCGACCGACCGCCCGGCTCAGGCGCCGGGCGCGGACGCCGCCGGGGTCAGCCGCAACGGCAGGGTCAGCGGGCCGCGGACGAACACGCCGGTCTCCGGCGGGGGTTGGCCCTCCGCGAAGTCGATGTCGTCGAAGGCGTCCAGGAGCTGGTTGGCGCCCACCTCGACCTCGGCCTTGGCCAGCAGGGCGCCGACGCAGAAGTGCCGACCGAGCGCGAAGGCGAGGTGGTCGGCCGCCGCGCTGAAGGCGTTCGCGGTGGTCAGGTCGGTGCGGAAGACGTCGTACGTGTCGGGGTCCGCGAAGTGCGTCTCGTCGCGGTTGGCGGCGCCGATCAGACAGGTGACCGTGGCGCCCGCCGGAACGGTGCCGCCGCTGACCTCGACGTCCTCGGCCGGCTGCCGCATGATCATCTGCAACGGCGGGCTGTGCCGCAGCGACTCCGCGAAGGCCGCGGGCACCAGCGTGCGGTCCGCGCGCACCGCCGCCAACTGGCCGGGGTTCGCGAGCAGGTTGCGGAACATGCCGGCGATCGCCTTGTCGGTGGTCTCGCCGCCGGCCGACAGCAGCAGGCTGACGAAGGACGTGATGTCCTGGTCGGTCATCCGGGTGCCGTCGACCTCGGCGGTGCACAGGCTGGACAGCAGGTCGTCGCCGGGACGCGCGCGCCGTTCGGCGATCAGCGGCAGCAGGTAGGCGCGCAGTTCTGCGCCCGCGCGCAGGCCCGCCTCGGCGACCGCGGGGTCCTGGGCGAGGTTGGCGAAGAACCCCACCACCGCCTCGTACCAGGCGTGGAACCGGCCGTGGTCGGAGCGGTCGAGGCCGAGCATGTCGACGATGACGTTGACCGGGAAGCGCGTCGCGAACTGGTCGACCAGCTCGGCGCGTTCGTGGTCACGGAAGGCGTCGATCAGCTCCCGCGCGTTGCGCTCGATCACCGGCAGGAAGCGCTCGCGCAGCTCCCGGCCGCGGAAGGCGGGGGCGACCAGCGCCCGGCGCACCGCGTGCTCGTGGCCGCTCATCTGCACGATGGTCCGGCCGCCGTGCACCGGCTCCAGCTGCCAGCCGTAGTTGTCGGTGGTGAACACCGGGTCCCGGAAGGCCCGTTCGACGTCGTCGTAGCGCGACAGCAGCCAGCTGCCGGTGCCCTCGTGGTAGTGCAGCGGGTAGTGCCGGCGCAGCACGCGGTACGCGGGGTACGGGTCCGCGGCGAACTCCGGCGAGAGGATGTCGGGCGGCGGCGGTGGCGGGGTCGCGTGGGTGGCGTGCACGGTCACGGTGCGCCTCCTGGCGGGCGGACGCGGACGGGCTTGAGCGGACGGCCCGGTGGACGGCCGGGTGGACGACGCGGCGGACGACGGGCGGACGGCCCGGCGTGCGGACGCACCGACGGGCGGGCCGGAGCCCGGCAGACGCTAGGGCACCGCCCCACCGCCGTCCAGGCCCGGCCCGCCCGCAAGAGCGCGATCCGGCCGTCGCCCGAAGCGTCAGGCCAGGGAGGCCGCCCACTGCTCGATCGTGACGACCTCGGCCTGCCGCGGGAACACCTTCTCGGTGAGCACGCGGTGCACCTCCTCGTCCGTGTCGGCGCAGCCGTCGGACAGCACGGTCAGCGCGTAGTCCAGGTCGGCGGCCTGGCGCAGGGTGGAGAGCACCACGCCGCTGGTGGCGAGGCCCGCGAGGACGAGGCGCTCGTAGCCGCGGGCCCGCAGCACCGTCTCCAGGCCGCTGCCGGTGAACGCGCTGACCCGCTTCTTGGTCACCACGACCTCGCCGTCGCGCGGCGCGACATCGGGGTGCGGGTCGGCGTTCGGGTCGGCGGGGGTGAAGGCGTCGCCGACGGCCAGCGCGCTGAAGTTCTTGTTTGCGGGGCTGATCTCCGGGTGCCCGGGGCGGAAGCCGATCAGCACGTGGATCACCGGCACGCCCGCGGCGCGCGCGGCGTCCACCGCCGTGGCCAGCCGCTTGGTGTAGCCGGCGTCCTCGACGCGTCCGACGATGCCCTTCTGGACGTCCATCACGAGCAGCGCGGTCTTGGAGGTCATGGTCGTGCAGCCTTTCGGATCGGGTGAGCTGAGGAAGCAAAGGAGCTGAGCGGTCGACGGAGCTGAGCGGTCGACGGAGCTGGGTGGTCAAGTGAGCTGAGCGGTCGGGGAAGTTCAGGAGTCCTCGGTACGCGCGCGGGACAGCGACCGGTCGGCCGCGGTGACCGCGAGGAAGCCCGCCGCGACGACCACCAGGAACCAGGCCAGGTGGTGCAGCCCGCCGGTGTCGGCGCGGTCGGTGAAGAAGGAGCCGCTCGCCGCGGAGGCGACGATCGCGCCCAGATAGCCGAAGGTGCGCAGCAGCCCGGCGGAGGAGCCGATGCGCTCCGGATCGGCCTGGAAGTAGACCGAGTTCTGCAGCGCGAGACTGTTCAGGCCCTGCGGGACGCCGAAGACGACGGCCACCGCGATCAGCAGCCACACCGGGCTGTGCCCGCCCAGGAGCAGCAGCATGGCGCACGCGAGGACCTGGAACGCCGAGCCGACCAGCAGCTTGCGGCGGATCTCCGGCCGCCGCCCGGTGGTCGTGGAGATCGCGATCGCCACGGCGAACAGCGGGAGTTGGGCGAGCCCGGCCTGCGAGGCGGACAGTCCGCGGCCGTCCTCCATCCACTGCGTGTAGCCGTAGAGGTAGGCGTACGAGACCACGTAGGCCAGCAGCGCGCGGACGTAGGTGGTGACCAGCGGGCGGTTGCCCGCGAGCACCCGCAGATCGATGAACGGCTGGCTGGGCACGCGCAGTTCACGTATCCAGAAGCCGGCGCCCGCGGCGGCGGTGAGCAGCAGCAGGTACCAGTGCGAGAGCCGCGGGTCCATCAGGAACAACAGCAGCGTGACCAGCGTGGCGGCGAACAGGGCCATCCCCGGCAGGTCGAGCCCGGCCGGCACCCGTACCCGATGCCGGGAGGCGGGACGCGCCTCGCCGCCCGCCGCCGCCTCGGCTCTGCCCGGGGTCGCCGGCAGCCGGCGGGCGCCGAGGTAGAGGCCGGCCAGCGCCAGCGGGATGTTGACCGCGAAGGTCGCCCGCCAGCCGCCGACGCTGATGAGCAGGCCGCCGAGCGACGGCCCGATCACCGAGATGGTCTGGGTGGTGACCGCGAGCGCGGTCAGCACGCCGGTCGGGCTCTTCTGCCCGGTGCGCGCCGCCTCGCTGCGGATCAGGTACATCGCCGCCGGGTAGCCCGCGCAGGTGCCGAAGCCGAGCACCACCCGGGCCGCGATCAGCACGCCGAGGTTCGGCGCGAGCACGCCGAGGACGCCGGCCACGCCGGCCAGCGCGGTGCCGGCCAGGAACAGCCGGCGCGGCCCGTACAGGTCGATCAGCCGGCCGACCACCGGCTGGCCTATCGACGTCGCCAGGTACAGCGCCGAGACCAGCCACGCCGTCTGCGAGGGCGGCGCGCCGAACGCGGCGCCGATCGGCACCAACGACACGGCGATGATCGAGGAGTTGATCGGGTTGAGCACCGAGCCGAGCATCATCGGCGGCAGCAGCCGCCGGTCGAACCGGTCGGCCGAGGTGTCCCCGTCGCGCCGCGCGGTCGTCTGCGCGGTCACGCCCGCGCCAGCCTCTCCAGCAGGGCCAACCCGGTGAGCAGCGCCTGCCGTTCGTCCTCGGTGAAGCGCGCGTCGAGGGTGCGGGTGATCCACTCCTCGTCCGAACGCCGCCGGCCCTCGACGTAACCGCGGCCCTCGGCCGTCAGCGACACCAGCTGCCGGCGGCCGTCGGCCGGGTCGGGCCGGCGGGCGACCATGCCGCGCTCCTCCAGCGCGGCGACGGTGGCCGCCATGGACTGCGGCCTGACGTGCTCGGTCGCGGCCAGCGCGCTGGTGGACGCGTCCCCGACGGTGACCAGCCGGGCGAGCACCGACCGCTGTGACGGGGTCAGTTCGCGCTGGTCGTACTCCTGGCGCAGCCTGACCCGCAGCCGGCTGAAGACCACACGGACGTCCTGCGCGGCCCGCACCGCCGAGGCGGAGTGCCCGCGCGGCGCGTCGGGCTCCCGCGCATCGCGTCCCGGCACGGCGCCCGGCGGGGTCCCGGTGGTCGCTTCGCTACGTCCATGCATACGTCCACGCATACGTCCACGGTAGATCGTCAGTTCAGACTGTGCAAATGAGGCTTAGTAGTTTGCCTGCTCATGCGCGGACCGTACGCGCGCGGGTGCGGTCCGTGGGCGGACCGCGCAACGGAATCCGGTGACGCAGCGTCCGCGGTTGTTCACAGAACCCACCCCCTGGGGTGCTTGTGCGGGTTCCCGCCGACTCCCTATCGTCCGTTCATGACGATTCCCACCGAGAACATCGGCAGCATTCCGCGGCCTCCGGCCCTGCTGAAAGCGCTTGCCGACCACGCCGGCGGCGCCTTAGGGGACGCGGACCTGGCCAAGCTCCAGGAGCAGGCCGTGATCGACACGCTGAGCCGGCTCGAAGCGCTCGGCGCGCCCGTCCTGGTCGACGGCGAGCAGTCCAAGCCGAGCTTCGCGACGTACCCCCTCGCGGGCCTGACCACCCTCGACCCCGAGGGCGCGGTGATCCCGTTCGCCGACGGCCACACCCGTCAGCTTCCCGCCCTGACCCAGGGCCCGTTCCGCTACCAGGTGCACGCCGACAGCTACCTGGCCGCGGCGAAGCGGCACACCGACCTCCCGGTCAAGCAGGCGGTGATCGCGCCGTCCGCGCTGAGCCTGCTCTACCCGGCGGCCGGCATCGACGGCTACCCGCGCGAGCAGTTCATCGCCGACCTCGTCGACGAGGCGGAGGCCGACATCCGCGGCGCGCTCGACGGCGGCGCCCACAAGGTCCAACTCGACTTCACCGAGGGCCGGCTCAGCCTCAAGCTGGACCCCAGCGGTGGTCTGCTGGACGACTTCGTGGCGCTCAACAACCAGGTGCTGGAACGCTTCTCGGCCGACGAGCGGTCCCGCATCGGCGTGCACACCTGCCCCGGCGGGGACTTGGACAGCACGCACAGCGCCGACGTCGACTACGCCGGGCTGCTGCCGAAGCTCTTCCAGCTCAAGGCGGGCAACTTCTACGTGCAGTTGGCGAGCGAGGCGGACCCGGAGCGGGTGCTGGCCGTCATCGCGGAGCATCTGCCGTCCGACGCCCGGGTGTTCGTCGGCGTGGTCGACCCGATCGACCCGAAGGTGGAGACCGCGGAGGAGGTACGCGACCGGGTGCTCGCCGCGGCCCGGCACATCCCCGTGGAGCGGCTCGGCACCTGCGACGACTGCGGGTTCTCGCCGTTCGCCGACGACACCTCCACCTCGCGCGACCTCGCCTTCGCCAAGATCGAGGCACGGCTGCGCGGTACCGCGCTCGCCGCCGAGGCGCTCGGGGTCTGATCGCAGAACGGAACGTCCCGCGGTCCGGCCAGTACCGACCCCCGTGCCATACCGGCCGAACCGCGGGACGCCCAGGGCGGTCCCGCCGCTATGCCGCGCCGGTCTGCGGCTCCGGGGACTGGCCCGGACGCCGCGCCGGTACGGGGGCGGGCCGCGGCTCGGCGACCGACACCTGGATGTCGTACGCGGCGGCCACCACGGACCGCTCGCGCCACAGGTCGTACAGCGCGCGGGCGAAGATGTACGAGCCCAGCACGTTGGCGATGAAGTGCCACCACACGCGGTACGTGGTCAGGCCGGGACCCGGGTCGAGCTGGCCGAACCAGGTGGACAGGCCGATCGCGCGGGTCGCGCCGAACCACACCGACAGCGTCAGCGAGAGGTGTTCGAGGCCGTGGATGCCCTGCATCCACACGCCCATCTTGCCCCAGCGGCGCGACCTCAGGTGGCGGGTGTGGGTGGTGATCACCATGACCGCGGCCATGCCGGCGAGGAAGATGAAGTTCCCCGTCAGGTGCAGGATCTCCATGCCCAGGGTGGGCTTGGACGTGTCCACCACGTTGTAGCCGTTGGCCAGCCCCATGCCCCAAGGCGTCATCCACGCCGGGTCGTTGGGGTGGCCGATCCAGTAGCCGGCCTGCGCCACGTGTTCCTGCAGGTGGCCGATCTGGCCGATCACGCCGATCACGATGGTCGCCGCGCTGGCGCGGAAGACCCAAGGCCGGCGCACCGGCCCGCGGTTGGCCCACCACAGGCCGAAGACCGCGGCCCACATTCCCACCGCCCACAACAGCAGCAGTATCGCGCCGAGTTTGTCCCAGCCGTCGGCGGCGTGAGCGGCATGTCCGGCCGGCATGCCGGGCATTGCTGGCATCCGGAGCATAAGCGTCCCCCAATACGTTGTCACCAGGGTGAGTTCAGGAAGTCACGCCGTGTGCGCCCGGCGGCATACGCCAACAAGGTAGGGGGGCCCGCGGGACCTGCGTTTCTCCGAGACTGCCCTTCATGCGGGTTTCCGCCGCGACGGCATTCCGCTTGCACGTATGGTGACCGGCTCTGACGCTCCGTGTTCGGGGGGTGTGAGGGGTGTGGCCGGAGGTGCGGCCGGGGACAGGGCCCGGGGTGCGGCGGGGGCACGGCCCGCGGTGTGCGGAGGATACGGCCGGCGGTACGGCCCGGGTTCGCTCAGCGCAGGAGCGCCTCGACGGCGGCGACCACCACCGCGCGCCGGTGGTCCGCATCGTCCGTGCCGTCCGCGTCGCCCATGTCACCCGTGCCGCCCGCGCCGTTCTCGCCGGTGGCGATGGCGTCGTACTCCGGCACGTTGGAGCTCCAGAAGCCGGACAGGTGCAGGACCAGGCCGAGCAGGTCGACGGCGGAGAAGCGGGCCGGGATCAGGCCCGCCTCCTGGGCCGCGGCGATGGCGCGCACCTTGGCCGCGTTGCTCTCCATGACCACCGGCAGCAGGCTCCCGCTGCCCGCCCGCTCCAGCCGGTACCAGGTCGCCAGCCGCTGGACGTACGGCCGCGCGCGGTAGGAGTCGTGCAGCCGCCCGGCGTACTCCGGCAGGTTCGCCGGGTCGATCGGCACGGCGTCCAGGGTCGCGCGGCACATGGCGTCGAAGACCGCGTCGAACAGGCCGTCCTTGCTGCCGAAGTAGTGGTAGATCTGCGCCTTGTTGCTCCTGGCCGCCGCGGCGATCCGGTCGACCCGGGCGCCCGCGATGCCGTACGCGGCGAACTCCTGCGTCGCCGCGTCGAGCAGTCGGCGGCGGGTGGCTTCGGCGTCCCTGGTGGTCATGGCTCCCACCGTATCAACTAACCGGACAGTTGACAGTCGCGGCGGTGCGAGGTTCCATGGAGGTGTTGCTAATCAACTGGTTAGTAAGAAGCGCGGCGGCCGGGTGGTCCGGCCGGGAGCGGAGGAGCGGTCATGTCCGCAGGTGTGGGAACGGGAACGGGTGCGTCGGGTGCGTCGGGTGTCGGCGGTGCGGGCGGCGCGGGCGCGGGATCCGGTGCGGGTTCGGGCGCGGGCGGTGCGGGAGCGGGAGGTTCCGTTTTTCTGGTCAGCGGGGCCTCGCGCGGGCTCGGCCGGGAGATCGTGCGGGCCGCGCTGGCGGCCGGGCACCGTGTCGTCGCCGGGGTGCGCGACCTCTCCTCGCTGGACGACCTGGCCGCGGCGCACGGCGGCGACCGGCTCGCCGTCGTCTCCCTCGACGTGACCGACCCGGCCGCGGCCCGCGCGGCCGTCGCGACCGCCGTCGACCGCTTCGGCCGGCTCGACGTGCTGGTCAACAACGCGGGGTACGCCACGCTGGCGTCCATCGAGGACATGACCGACGAGGACTTCCGCGCGCAGGTCGAGACCAACCTCTTCGGTGTCGTCCACCTCACCCGGGCCGCGCTGCCGGTGCTGCGGGAACAGCGCTCGGGGCACATCGTGCAGGTGTCGTCGGTCGGCGGCCGGCTGGCCACGCCGGGCCTGTCGGCGTACCAGACGGCGAAGTGGGGGGTCGGCGGGTTCTCGTCGGTGCTCGCGCAGGAGGTCGGGCCGCTGGGGGTCAAGGTCACGGTGCTGGAGCCCGGGGGGATGCGGACGGACTGGGCGGGGGCGTCGATGCGGGTGGAGCCGGTGCGGGAGGAGTACGCGGG
>JAJSZB010000246.1:0-10662 GCA_050613715.1 Streptomyces sp. IBSBF 3018 | reverse complement strand
CCGCGGGCCCGCGCGCCCGCAGCCCCGGCAGCCGCCGGGACGGCCGGAGCCGTACGGGACGGCCCCGCGGACACGGCGCCGGGCGCGTCGCCGGCAGGCCATCCGCCGGCCGTACGGCCCGCGGCCGTGACCGCGCTCCCCGCACGCACCGCGCCCGCCGCGCCGCCGCGCGCCGCGAGGCCGTCGGAGCCGGACGCGGGGAACACGACCGTGCGGTGGAACTCATGGCCGCGCAGCCGGGTGCCGGGCGCGGCGAGGACGCTGTCGGCGAGCGCGACGGCCTGGCGGTAGCCGAGCGTGAGGCGGTCGGTCATGACGGCCTCGGCGTCCAGCACCCCGCACATGGGCCGGCCGTCGAGCGACCGCACCAGATAGAGCAGGCCCGCGCACTCCGCGGCGATCGGGCCGTCGAAGGCGGCCAGCGCCCGGCGCAGCGGCTCGTTCGCGGACAGTTCGGCCGCGTACGCCTCGGGGAAGCCGCCGCCGAGCACCACGCCCGCGGTCCCCTCGGGCAGCGCCTCGTCGGCCAGCGGGTCGAACGGCACGACCCGCGCGCCCGCGGCCCGGAGCAGCTCCGCGTTCTCCGGGTACGCGAAGGTGAACGCCGCCCCGGACGCCACCGCCACCACCGGCTCCGCGGCCCCGCGCGCTTCCGGACCGGACCTTCCGACTCCCGCCGCGGGCCCCGCCGTTCCCGCTCCCGCGACCTCCGCTCCCGCGACCTCCGCTCCGGCGATCCCCGCCCCCGCGACCTCCGCCTCCGCGTCCCACGGCGCGGCGTGCAGCGGCGGCGCGGACCGGGCGAGCGCCCACAGCGCCGCGAGGTCGCAGCCCGTGGTGACGCGCGAGGCGAGCGCGGAGAGCCACTCGCGGGCCTGCGCGGCGCGCTCGGCCGCCGGGACCAGGCCGAGGTGCCGGGACGGCACGCGCAGGTCGTCGGCACGGTGCAGGACGCCGAGCACCGGCACGCCCGCCTCGTCCAGCGCCTCGCGCAGCAGCTTCTCGTGCCGGTCGGAGCCGACGCGGTTGAGCACCACCCCGCCGAGCCGCACCCCCGGGTCCCAGGACGCGAACCCGTGCACCAGCGCGGCCACCGACCGGGACTGCGAGGAGGCGTCCACGACCAGCACCACCGGCGCCCGCAGCAGCTTCGCCACCTGCGCGGTGGAGCCGATCTCACCCAGGCCGGACGCCCCGTCGAACAGCCCCATCACGCCTTCCACGACGGCCAGTTCGCAACCGGCCGCGCCGTGCAGGAACAGCGGCGCGATCCGCTCCTCGCCGCACAGGTACGGGTCGAGGTTGCGGCCCGGCCGGCCGGTGGCCAGCGCGTGGTAGCCCGGATCGATGTAGTCGGGCCCGACCTTGTGCGGCGACACCGCGACGCCGCGCGCGCCGAACGCGGCCATCAGCCCGGTGGCCACCGTCGTCTTGCCGCTGCCCGACGCCGGCGCGCCGATCACCAGCCGCGGCACCTCGTACGTCCGCCGCTCCTCGCCCGCACCCGGCGCCTCGCCCGCCGCCGCCCCCGCGCCGATCCGTCCCCGCCCGCTCACCATTCGATGCCCCGCTGGCCCTTCTGCCCCGCGTCCATCGGGTGCTTGACCTTGGTCATCTCGGTGACCAGGTCCGCCGCGTCGAGCAGCGCGGCCGGCGCGTTGCGGCCGGTGATCACCACGTGCTGGGTGCCGGGGCGGTCGCGGAGCACCGACACCACCTCGTCGGTGTCCACCCACCCCCAGCGCATCGGGTACGCGAACTCGTCCAGCACGTACAGCCGGTACGTCTCGGCCGCCAGGTCGCGTCGGACCTGCGCCCAACCCTCGCGCGCCGCCTCCTCGTTGGACTCCGGCGAGCGCTGCACCCAGGACCAGCCCTCGCCCATCTTGTGCCAGGCGACCGTGCCGCCCTCGCCGGAGGCGCCGAGCACGCGCAGCGCCCGCTCCTCGCCCACCCGCCACTTGGCGGACTTCACGAACTGGAACACCCCGACCGGCCAGCCCTGGTTCCACGCGCGCAGCGCCAGCCCGAACGCCGCGGTCGACTTGCCCTTGCCGGGGCCGGTGTGCACGATCGTCAGCGGCCGGTTGCGCCGCTGACGGGTCGTCAGGCCGTCGTCCGGCACCACGCTCGGCTGTCCCTGCGGCATCAGGCTGCCCTCCGTACGTCCTTCACCAGCGCGGACACGGTGTCCGCGCGCAGTTCGCCGAGCGTCACCGCGACGCCGCCCAACTCCTCGGCGAGCGCGCCCGCGAGCCCCAGCCGGACCGGCCCCGACTCGCAGTCCACGACCACCGACGCCGCGCCGGCCGCGGCCAGCAGACGGGCCGCGCGCGCGGCGAGCGCCACCGGCTCGGGCCCGCCGGTGGCCCGGCCGTCGGTCACCACGACCAGCAGCGCGCGCCGCGCCGGGTCGCGCAGCCGCTCCACCCGCAGCACCTCGTGCGCCTTCAACAAGCCCGCGGCCAGCGGCGTGCGGCCGCCGGTCGGCAGCGCCGTGAGCCGCGCCGCGCCGGTGTCCACCGACGACGTCGGCGGCAGCGCGAGGTCCGCGGCGGCGCCGCGGAACGTGATCAGGCCGACCTTGTCCCGCCGCTGGTACGCGTCCAGCAGCAGCGACAGCACCGCGCCCTTGACCGCGCTCATCCGCTGCCGCGCGGCCATCGACCCCGAGGCGTCCACCACGAACAGCACGAGGTTGCCCTCGCGGCCCTCGCGCACCGCCTGCCGCAGGTCGTCCCTGCGCACCACCAGGCCGCGCCCGGTGCGCCCGCGGGCCCGCTGGTGCGGAGCGGCCGCCCGTACCGTCGCCGCCAGGTGCAGCGCGGTCAGCGCGCCCCGGGGCCGCCGGTCGCCGGTGGTCCTGCCGTGCGCCGAACGCGCCCTGGACCTGCGGCCGGCCGCGCCCTCGCCGAGTCCCGGCACGGTCAGCGGCCGGGTCCGGTACGGCTCGGCGGGCGCGGCGGGCGGACGCGTGCCGCCGTCCGCGGCGGCGCCGGAACCGCGGTCGGCCGGGTCCTGCTCCGCGGCGTCCCGGGCCGCGGGCTCGCCCCGGCCGGCGTCCGGACCGCGCGGGTCCTCGGGCGCCTCGGTGCCCCGGCCCTCGGCGGGGTTCCCGGCGTCGGCGCCGGAGGCGGCCTGCCCCGCGTCCGGGCCGCCGTCCTGCGGGGGCCGGCCGCCGCCCGGGCCGTCGGGACCGGGATCGTCGCCGCCCCCGTCGGGACCGTCGTCGTCCCCGCCCTCGGGGTCCTCGCCGCGCTCGCGCTCCAGCGTCTCGTCGAGCTTGTCCTCGTCCAGGCCGGGCGCGTCGAAGGGGTTGCGCCGCCTGCGGTGCGGGAGCGCCAGCAGCGCGGCCTGGCGCACGTCCTCGGCCAGGACCACGGTGCGGCCGGCCCACGCGGCGAGCGCGGTCGCGGTGCGTGCCATCACGATGTCCGCGCGCATCCCGTCCACCTCGAACGCCGCGCAGGTCGCGGCGATCTGCCGCAGCGCCGCGTCGCCGAGCCGCACGTCCGGCAGCAACGCCCGTGCCGCCACGACGCGTTCGCGCAGGGACTGCTCCTCGGCCGCCCAACGCGCCGCGAAACCCGCCGGATCGGCGTCGTACGCCAGCCGGCGCCGCACCACCTCCACGCGCTCGTCCGTCTCGCGGGACGCGGCGACCTCCACGGTCAGCCCGAACCGGTCGAGCAACTGCGGGCGCAGCTCGCCCTCTTCGGGGTTCATCGTGCCGACGAGCAGGAAGCGGGCCGCGTGCCGCACCGAGACGCCCTCGCGCTCCACGTAACTCGCGCCCATCGCCGCCGCGTCGAGCAGGAGGTCGACCAGATGGTCGTGCAGCAGGTTGACCTCGTCCACGTAGAGGATGCCGCGGTGCGCGTCGGCCAGCAGGCCCGGCTCGAACGCCTTCACCCCGTCGGCCAGGGCGCGTTCGATGTCCAGCGCGCCCACCAGCCGGTCCTCGGAGGCGCCCACCGGCAGCTCCACCAGGCGGGCCGGGCGGTCCGCGCCGGGGCCGTCCTGCGGGTGCGGACCGTCCGGGCAGGCCGGGTCGGGGGCGGCCGGGTCGCAGCTGAAGCGGCAGCCCGGCACCACCGCGACCGGCGGCAGCAGCGCGGCCAGGGCCCGTACCGCGGTGGACTTCGCGGTCCCCTTCTCGCCGCGCACCAGCACACCGCCGACGGCCGGGCTCACCGCGTTCAGCGCCAGCGCGAGCCGCAGCGCGTCCTGCCCCACCAACGCGCTGAACGGGTAGGGGGTGTTCATGCCGCTCATGCGGTGCCGCCTTCCGGGTCGCCTTCGGTGCCGCTTCCCCGCTCGCTGTCCGACTCGCCGTCCACCGCGCCCTCCAGATCGCCCTCCAGGGCGAGGTAGGTCTCCCGCAGCCGGTCCAGCGTCCGCGGGTCCGGCTCCGCCCACAGACCGCGGTCGGCCGCCTCCAGCAGCCGCTCGGTGATGCCGCGCAGCGCCCACGGGTTGGACGTGCGCATGAAGTCCGCGTTGTCCGGCGAGAAGACGTACTCCGCGGACAGCCGCTCGTACATCCAGTCGTCCACCACACCGGCCGTGGCGTCGTAGCCGAACAAGTAGTCGACGGTGGCGGCCATTTCGAAGGCGCCCTTGTAGCCGTGCCGCCGCATCGCCGCCATCCAGCGGGGGTTGACCACGCGGGCGCGGAAGACGCGGTGCGTCTCCTCGCCGAGGGTGCGGGTGCGCACCTGGTCGGTGGCCGCGCTGTCGCCGACGTACGCCTCGGGCGAGGCGCCGGTGAGGTGGCGGACCATGGCCACCATGCCGCCGTGGTACTGGAAGTAGTCGTCGGCGTCGACCAGGTCGTGCTCGCGGGTGTCGACGTTCTTCGCGGCCACCTGGATCCGGCGGAACGCCGCCTCCATGTCGCCGCGCGCGGCCCGCCCGTCCAGGCCGCGGCCGTAGGCGTAGCCGCCCCACACCGCGTAGACCTCGGCCAGGTCGGCGTCCGAGCGCCAGTTGCGCGCGTCGATCAGCGGCAGCAGCCCGGCGCCGTACGCGCCCGGCTTGGAGCCGAAGACCCGCGCGGTGGCCCGCCGCCGGTCGCCGTGCAGCGCGGTGTCCTCGTCGGCGTGCGCCCGCACGTAGTTGACCTCCGGCGGCTCGTCCAGCTCGGCCACCGCCCGCACCGCGTCGTCCACCAGCGCCACCACGTGCGGGAACGCGTCACGGAAGAAGCCGGAGATGCGGACCGTCACGTCGATCCGCGGCCGGCCCAGCTCCGCGGCCGGCACCACCTCGAAGCCGGTCACCCGCCGCGACGCGTCGTCCCACACCGGCCGGCAGCCCAGCAGCGCCAGGATCTCCGCGATGTCGTCGCCCTGCGTGCGCATGCAGGACGTGCCCCACACGGTCAGCCCGACCGACGCCGGGTACGCGCCGGTGTCGGCGAGGTGGCGGGCCAGCAGCGAGTCCGCCAGCGCGGTGCCCACGTCCCACGACAGCCTGGACGGGATCGCCTTGGGGTCCACCGAGTAGAAGTTGCGGCCGGTCGGCAGCACGTTGACCAGGCCGCGGGTCGGCGAGCCCGACGGGCCGGCCGGCACGTAACCGCCGCGCAGCGCCCGCAGGATGTGCGCGATCTCGTCGCCGGTGCGCGCCAGGCGCGGCGCCACCTCCTGCGCGGCGAACTCCAGCACCCGTACCGCGTCCGGCACGTCACGGCCGCCGAGCACCTCGCGGGCCACCTCGCCGGCCGCGTCCGGCGCCCAGCCGCGCGCCTCCATCGCCTCCGCGAGCCGCCGGGCCAGCCGCTCCAGCAGGTCGACCGCGTCGGAGCCGGTACGAGCCGGGGCGCCCTCGGGCGCGGCCAGCGCGGTCAGTTCGGGCGGCACGTCCGCCGGCGCGCCCGGCTCGGCCAGCAGTGTCTTCTCGGTCAGCCCGAAGGACTGCGCGAGCGCCGCCCGCAGCCCCGGCAGCGCGCCGCCCACACCGCCCCACACCTGCGCCGAACGCAGCACCGCCAGCAGCAGGTTGACCCGCGCCTCGCCGACCGGGCCGCCGCCCAGGATGTGCAGGCCGTCCCTGATCTGCACGTCCTTGATCTCGCACAGCCAGCCGTCGACGTGCAGCACGAACGCGTCGAAGCCGTCCTCGTCGGGCTGTTCGTCCACATGCAGGTCGTGGTGCAGCTCCGCGGCCCGCACCAGCGTCCAGATCTGCCCGCGGATCGCCGGGGCCTTCGCCGGGTCGAGATCGTTCACCAGGGCGTACTCGTCGAGGAGTTGTTCCAGCTTCGCCAGGTCGCCGTAGGAGTCGGCGCGGGCCATCGGCGGCACCAGGTGGTCCACGACCGTGGCGTGGCCGCGCCGCTTGGCCTGCGTGCCCTCGCCCGGGTCGTTGACGATGAACGGGTAGACCAGGGGGAGTTCGCCGAGCACCGCGTCGGGCGCGCAGCCCGCGGACAGCCCGAGCCCCTTGCCCGGCAGCCACTCCATCGTGCCGTGCTTGCCCAGGTGCACGATCGCGTCGGCGCCGAAGCCGCCCGCCTCCGGGGCGCTCTCCAGCCAGCGGTACGCCGCCAGGTAGTGGTGCGACGGCGGCATGTCCGGGTCGTGGTAGATCGCGATCGGGTTCTCGCCGAAGCCGCGCGGCGGCTGGATCATGATCACCACGTTGCCGAACCGCAGCGAGGCCAGCACGATGTCCGCGTCGTCGCCCTCGCCGTCCACGTAGAGCGTGCCCGGCGGCTCGCCCCAGTGCCGCAGCATGCCGGCCCGCAGCTCCTCGTCCAGCGCGGCGAACCAGCGCCGGTAGTCCGCCAGCGGCACCCGCGCGGGCGCCGCCGCGAGCTGCTCCTCGGTCAGCCACTCCACGTCGTGCCCGCCCGCCGCGATCAGCCGGTGGATCAACTCGTCCCCGTCCTCGGGGAATTCACCGGTGACGTAGCCGGCCTCGCGCAGCGCCCGCAGCAACTCCACGGCGGAGGCCGGGGTGTCCAGGCCGACCGCGTTGCCGACCCGGGAGTGCTTGGTCGGGTACGCGGTGAAGACCAGCGCGATCCGCTTGTCCGCGTTCGGCCTGTGCCGCAGCGCCGCGTGCCGCACCGCGATCCCGGCGACGCGCGCCGCCCGCTCCGGATCGGCGACGTACACCGGCACGTCGCCCTCGCCGCTCTCCTTGAACGAGAACGGCACGGTCACCAGCCGCCCGTCGAACTCCGGGATGGCCACCTGCATCGCCGCGTCCATCGGCGACAGCGCCGCGTCCGACTCCTGCCACGCCTTGCGCGACGTGGTCAGGCACAGGCCCTGGAGCACCGGCACGTCCAGCTCGGCGAGCGCCCCCACGTCCCACGTCTCGTCCTCGCCGCCCGCGCTCGCCTGCGACGCCACCGTGCCGCCCGCGGCCAGCACGGTCGTCACCACCGCGTCTGCGCGGCCCAGCAGCCCGTACAGCTCCGGGTCGGCGCCGCGCAGCGAACCGCAGTACACCGCAAGCGCGTTGGCGCCCCTGGCCTCGACCGCCTCGCACAGCGTGTCGACGAACGCGGTGTTCCCGGACAGCTCGTGGGCCCGGTAGAAGAGCACCGCGACCGTCGGCCGGCCCGGCTCGTGCCGCTGCGCGTAGTCGCCGTGCAGCCCGAACTCCGGCATGGCGCGCGGCGGTTCGAAGCCCTCGCCGCTCATCAGCACGGTGTCGGACAGGAACCTCGCCAGCTGCGCGAGATTGCCGGGGCCGCCCTCGACCAGATAGCGCAGCGCCTGCGCGACCACACCCGCGGGCGCCGACGACAGCGCCATCAGCTCCGCGTCCGGCACCGACTCGCCGCCCAGCAGCACCGTCGGCACCCCGGAGGCGGCCAGCACGTCAAGTCCGCGCTCCCAGGCGCGCCGCCCGCCCAGCAGCCGCACCACCGCCAGGTCCGCGCCGTCCAGCAGCGCCGGCAGGTCCTCGTCGGGGTCCACCCGGGCGGGGTTGCCGATGCGGTACGCGGGCGCGCCGGGCGACGCGTTCGCGGCCCGCGCGGCGAGCAGGTCGGTGTCGGCGGTGGACAGCAGCAGAACGGTGGTCATGGCGCCCCCGGGGCGAGGAAGGGGAGGCCGGCGGGTGCGCCGCCCTCGATGAGCCGCAGCACCGCGGCGGTGTCGATGTGCCGGTCGACCAGGTCGGCCAGCCGGTCGAGCTGGGCCTCGCGCAGCGCCCCGAAGCCGGTGTCGGGCGCCGGTACGAAACGGCGGCCCGCCGCGGCGGCGACCCGGCGCAGGAACTCCCGCCGGAACGCGTCGCTCTCCAGCGAGCCGTGCCAGTGCGTGCCCCACACCGCGCCGAGCCGGCCGCCGTCCAGGAACGCCTCGTCGAAGCCCGGGGGAGCGGCGTCGGCAGGCGGTGCCCCGCCGGCCGGCGGAGCTGCCGGCGCGCCGGTGAACTCGGCCACCCCGTGGTGGATCTCGTAGCCCTCCACCGGGTGCCCGTACGCCGTGCCGGAGGGCCGCGCGAGGGTCTTGGCGGCGGCGAAGACGACCCGGACCGGCAGCAGCCCGAGCCCGGCGACCGCGCCCGCGCGTGACTCCACGTCGTCCTCGATGCGCTCGCCGAGCATCTGGTAGCCGCCGCAGACGCCCAGCACCGGGCGGCCCTCGCGGGCCCGCCGCGCCACCGCCGCCGCGATGCCGCGCTCGCGCAGCCACTCCAGCGCCCGTACCGTCCCGCGGGTGCCCGGCAGCACGGCCAGATCCGCGTCCTCGATCTCCTCGGGGCGGTCGGTGAACCGCACCACGACGCCCGGTTCGGCGGCCAGCGCGTCCAGATCGGTGAAGTTGGACATCAGCGGCACCGCGGCCACCGCGACGCGCAGCACGTCGCGGCCCAGCGGCGGGCCCGCCGGGGCCGACTCGCGGGCCCGCAGTCCGTCCTCCTCGTCGATGCCGAGGCCCCGCGCGTACGGCAGCACGCCGAGCGTGGGCCGCCCGGTGAGCTTGGCCAGCATGTCCAGGCCCGGCCGCAGCAGCGTCTCGTCCCCGCGGAACTTGTTGACCAGATAGCCGCTGATCAGCGCCTGGTCGGCCGCGTCCAGCAGCGCGGTGGTGCCGTAGAAGGAGGCGAAGACGCCGCCGCGGTCGATGTCGCCGAGGACCAGCACCGGCAGCGCGGCGCGGCGCGCCACCGCCATGTTGACGATGTCGGTACCCCGCAGGTTGATCTCGGCGGGGCTGCCCGCGCCCTCGCAGACCACCACGTCGTGCGAACGCCCCAGCTCGGCGAGGCAGTCCACGACCGTGCCGAGCAACTGCGCCTGCCGGCCGCCGTGGTAGCCGCGCGCGCTCAGCTCGCCGACCGGCCTGCCCAGCACCACGACCTGGCTGCTGCGGTCGCTGCCCGGCTTCAGCAGCACCGGGTTCATCAGCGCCGACGGCTCGACGCCGGCCGCCTGCGCCTGCATCGCCTGCGCCCGGCCGATCTCCGCGCCGTCGCGCGTCACATAGCTGTTCAGGGACATGTTCTGGCCCTTGAACGGCGCGACGCTCAGCCCTTGCCTGGCCAGCCAGCGGCACAGCCCCGCGACGACCACGCTCTTGCCGACGTCCGAGCCCGTACCGGCGATCATCAGACCCCTGACGCGGGAGACGCCCGGCGCCCCATGTGCGCCGGTCGTCGCGTTCGTCGCCCCTGCGTTCACGCCGCCCTCTTCCCGTGCGTCAGCCGCACCCGCGCCGTGGACAGGGCCAGCGACGCCGCCAGCGCCAACACGCCCACCCGGCGCGACAGTCGGACCGCCCGTGCGATGTCCGCCGCGCCCGGCGCCGCGAACCGCGCGCCCAGCACCGGCCGTTGCTCGGCGCGGCCCGCGTAGGACAGCGGGCCGCCCAGCCGCAGCCGCAGCGCGCCCGCGAACGCTGCTTCCACCGGGCCCGCGTTGGGGCTCGGGTGTGCGGCCGCGTCGCGCCGCCACGTCCGCAGCGCGTCGGCCGGACGCGGACCCGCGAGCACCGCGAGCGCCGCGGTCAGCCGCGCGCCCGGCCAGCCCGCCACGTCGTCCAGCCGGGCCGACGCCCACCCGAACCGCAGATGCCGCGGCGAGCGGTGACCCACCATCGCGTCCAGCGTGTTCACCGCGCGGAACCCGGCCAGCCCCGGCACCCCGGCCAGCGCTCCCCACACCAGCGCGCCCACCACCGCGTCCGAGGTGTTCTCCGCGACCGACTCGACCACCGCGCGGGCGACCCCCTCCGCGTCGAGGTGCTCCGGGTCGCGCCCGCACAGGTGCGGCAGCCGGGCCCGGGCCGCCGCCAGGTCCCCCGCGTCCAGCGCGGCCGCGATGACGCCGGCCTCGCGGGCCAGCGACGTGCCGCCCAGCACCGACCACGCGGCCAGGCCGGTCAGCGCCACCGACAGCGGCGCGGAGTCCCGTACCGCCCGCCGGGCCAGCATGGCCGCCGCGGCGACGCCTCCGGCGCACAGGACGGTGTAGGCCGCGCCCACGGCGCGGTGGTCGCGCCACATCCGGCGTTCCAGGGCGCTCGCGGCACGGCCGAACGCCGCGACGGGGTGGCCGCGGCGGGGGTCGCCCGCGGCGAGGTCGCCGAGGAAGCCGAGTGCGGCGCCGTACGCGTAAACGCGGTCGGCACGCATCGGGTCAGCCGGCCGTTGCGCTCCGCGCGGGGGTGGCGGGGTCGGGGCAGGGGTGTGGGG
>JAJSZB010000245.1:0-10675 GCA_050613715.1 Streptomyces sp. IBSBF 3018 | reverse complement strand
GGGGGGGGGGGGGGGGGGGGGGGGGGGGGGGGGGGGGGGGGGGGGGGGGGGGGGGGGGGGGGGGGGGGGGGGGGGGGGGGGGGGGGGGGGGGGGGGGGGGGGGGGGGGGGTGGGTGGGGGGGGGGGGGGGCGGGGGGGGGGGGGGGGGGGGGGGGGGGGGGGGGCCCCCCCCGCCGACCGACTTGGCGCCGTCCGCGGTGTAGGTCGCGGTCGCCCGCCAGGTCGCCGAGCCGGCCGCGGCGCTGTCGGGCGCGGTGAGCAGCCAGGTGGTGACGGCGGTGGCGCCGGGCGCGACGGAGGCGAAGGCGTTGCCGCCCTGGTCCCGCACCGCGGCCTTCCAGCCCTCCGGCAGTCCGTCGAGGGTGATGTGCACGCCGGTGGCGGGGACCGCCTCGTCGTTGGTGAAGACGGTGGTGTACGCGCTGGGCGCGCCGGGGCTCAGCTCGGCGCCGGCGGGCACGGTGAGGCTCGCGCAGGCCGGTCCCGTCGCGGCCGGGCCGAGGTCGGTGACGGTGAAGTCGTCCAGCACGAAGTCCGTGCCGGCCGCGCCGCCGAGCTTGCGCAGCCCCACCCAGGTGTCGCCGCAGCCCGCGGTGATCTCCTGGGTGTACGCGGTGGTGGTCAGCGCGGGGGCGAGGGTGTCGCGGGTGACGTCCTTGGAGGCGACCTTGCCGCCGCCCACCGTGTCGGCGCCGGTGACCCAGGCCCACTGGGCGTCGAGGTTGCTCTGGTAGCGGAAGGACACCCGGTAGCGGTGGCCGGCGGTGAAGGGCACGGTCGCCGGGACGGTCCGGTAGACCAGTCCGGTGTTCTCCTCGTGGGACTTCAGCGAGTGCGAACCGTCGAGGACGTCGTCCACCGCCTGTCCCTTGAGCGTCCCGGAGTCGTACGGCGCGTAGGCGTTCTTCCACTCCTTCTGGCTGTACGGCGCGTGCAGGTCGCTGATGCTGGTGCGGGGGTCGGTGACGCCGCCCGCGTCGCCCTTGACGAACGGGCCCCAGCCGGGCTGGTTCCCCTCGAAGTCGTCGTGGGCGACCACGGTGGCGCCGGGTGCTGAGGCGGGCGGCGGCGTCGAGGTGTCGGCCGTCAGCCGGGCGTCGTCGAGGGTGACCGCGGCCTGTCCCGCGGCCGCGGCGAGGGTCACGGTGGCCCTGCCGTCGGGTGGTGCGGTGAAGGTCACCGAGGCGCGCTGGGCGTAGGTGTCCTCCTTGGCGTCGGCGGCGACCTCGTTGCGGGCCGGGGTGGTGTCGAAGGTGCGGGTGGCCGCGGTGTGCCGGGCGCCGGTGACGCTCAGCGTGACCGGGCGGCGCAGTCCGGCCGCGATCTCGACGTCGGCGCTGAAGGAGTAGCGCCGCCCGGGGGTGAGGCCGCCCGCGGTCTGGCTGAGGGAGGAGGCGGCGGCGCCGAGCCGGGCGACGTGGTCGCCGTTGGCGGTGCGCACCAGGGAGGCGTCGCCCGCGGGGTGCCAGGCGCGCAGGTCGCCGGCGTTGAAGCCGGGGTCGGCGAGCGGGGTGCCCTCGCCGTAGTGCACGTCGGTGTGCGGTGCGGCGCCGCCCCGGGGCACCAGCACGTACGGCGTGCCCTTGTCGCCGGTGAGCGTCACCCGGCCGTGGTCGGGGGTGATGTCGGCGGCCTTGAGCCGGCCGGTGTCGGTGAGCCGGTAGAGGGTGAAGCGGCCGACGCCGGCGAACTGCCGGGTCAGGTCGAAGGTGTGGGCGCCGCCGGAGGCGCTGAAGTAGTACATCTTGTCGGCACGGGCCGGCGAGGAGACGCCGTTGCCGTCCTGTGCCTCGCCCCAGGGCAGCAGGTAGCTGTCGCCGCTGAGGACGAGCGCGCCGCCCATGGTGATCTGCCGGACGCCGCCGTCGGCGGTTACCCGGACCCCGCCGGTCAGGTCGGCGGACGTGCCGAAGTCCCAGTCGGTGAGCTGGAAGTGCTGGAGGAACTTGGTCGGCAGGTTGTTCGTCCAGATGTTGTCGTAGAAGGCGTTCCAGTCGTCCTGGCCGGTCCAGCCCTCGAACTCCTTGACGGAGGACCCGCCGAGCAGCGGGTCGACGTTCCACACGTCGCGGTCGGAGTTGGCGATGAAGCGGATGATGTTCGAGTTGATGCCCTTGTTGGTGGGGCCGCCGTAGCCCTTGTCACTGGCCCAGTGCGACCAGATCGACTCGCCCTCGAACTTGTAGGCCCACTCGCTGGCCACCTCGAAGCCCATCGCGCGCAGCTTCGCGGCGAGTTCGTCGGCGAGCCAGCCGCTGGAGTAGTAGGCGTCGATGTAGACGGTCCTGATCTCCGGGGCCTCCCTGCGCAGTTGCGCGAAGCGGTCGAGTACGGCTCCGGTGCCCAGGTCGGTGCGCTGGTCGATGTGGTAAGACTGGTTGAGCCAGTCCCAGCCGTCGACCTGGCCCTTGACCAGGCCGGAGCTGAAGTTCTTCGCCTGCGGGTAGGCCTCGGTGACGTTGACGTGCACGGCCAGGTCGGCGTTGTACCGCGCGCCGGTCGAGGCGAGGGCGTCGAGGTCGGGCAGGCCCCCGGCGCGGGTGTTGTAGTCGCCGCCGTAGTCGGGGTGGCCGGAGTCGTGGCCCTCGTTGGCGTAGCCCTTCTCCAGCACCCACTGGCCGAGGTCGTCGGTGGCCAGCGAGATCCGTTTGACGTTGTCGAGGGTCTTCAGGAACGGGTTGGTGGCCTGGCTGGCGAAGTTGAACGGGATGTGCTGGACGACGCGTTCGGGCACCCGGTCGGCGCCCAGCGGGTGCGTCATCGCCGCGCGGTAGGCGAGCGCGCCGTCCTGCCAGGTGACCTTCCCGTCGCCGTTGGCGTCGGCGGCGAGCACCACGGTGGTGCGCGGCAGCGCGTAGGTCGCCACCCGCGGGTCGGTCGCGCCCTTGGCGTGCACGGTGTAGGCACCGGGCGTGAGCTGCGCGCGCCGGGCGCCGCCGCCGGCGTCGGTGATCCGTGAGGTCAGGCGGGAGTTGCCGTTGTCGTCGTCGTCCTGCGGCGCGTCCGGGGTGGCGTCGCTGAGCAGGCCCGCGGACAGCTGCGAGTCGCTGACGAAGCCGTACGGCGTGGCGACGTCCGCGGCGTCGGGGCTCGTCGCGGGGGTGACCGGCAGGAACTGGTCGGCGGTGGTCGTGGAGTCGGTGGAGATCCGGGTCCTGGCCAGGTTCGCCTCCGGGTCGGAGGTGTCGACCGACACCAGGGACTGGCCGGGCAGTTCGAGGGTGTCCACGCTCGCCGCGGCGCTGCCGGTGATGCTCCTCACCGCGAAGACGACGGTGTCGGCGGCGGTGGCCGTGATCGCCGAGGTGATGGTCACGCCGGGCAGGTCGGCGAAGGTGGAGACGTACGTGGCGGTGTCGCCGCGCGCGGTCATGGTGGTGGTGGCGGTGTGGGCGGTCGCGTTGACGTCGAAGGTGTGCAGGGCCTCGGGCTGGCCGCTGAGGGTGCGTCCGCCCAGGTCGTAGGAGATCACCTGCGGGAACTCCCGGGCGACGGTGACGGTCAGTGCGCCGTGCCGGATGCGGACCCCGGTCGCGGGGTGCGCGGGGGGCGGCGGCGCGACGGTCGCGGAGCCGGAGCCGGAGCCGGAGGCCGGGGCGGGGCCCGCCCCGCTCACGGCGCCCGCGTGCGCCGGGACGACGCCGAGCGCGGTCAGGGCGAGCGCGGCCAGCGGGACGAGCAGTCGGCCGCGCGGGCGGGAGCGGGCGCGGAACCGGCCGGGCGGGCCGGACGAACCGGGAAGGGGGTCGGCCGGGAGGAGGCCGGTGAGGATTCGCGGTCTGCGGGATGAGCGCGGGGACATTGCACCACCTATGAGGCGTCCGTGAGTGCCGGGGAGCGCTTGGGTGAGGCAGACGGTAGCCGAGATGGCATCGATAACACCAGGGGTGGCAGAGCTGAGTTCCGCGGATGTTAGCGGCCGACACGAGGGCTGCGGCACGGTGGCGGACGGGGCGGCGGCGCGCGGCAACGGCTCGCGGCTCCGGGGCTGCTACTCCGGGCTCGCGGCTCAGGGCCCGCCGCGGGGATACGCCCCCGGCGCCCGGAGGCTCCGCGCCCGCGCCCGGGGGCGCGGCGCTCAGCGGCGGGGCGCAGGCCCGGTGCTCGCCCGCACCACCAGCTCGGGCTCCACCGACGCCGGCTCGGCCTCCGCGGCCGGGTCCTGGATGTACCGCACGAGGTGGGCGACCGCGAGCGCGCCCATCCGGTCGAACGGCTGCGCCACCGTGGTCAGCGACGGCGAGCAGTACTCGGCGAGCGCGATGTCGTCGACGCCGACCACCGAGATGTCCTGCGGCACCCGGCGGCCGAGTTCGTGCAGCGCCCGGATGACGCCGAAGGCCATCTCGTCGCTGGCCACGAAGACCGCGGTGACGTCCGGGATGCGGCCGAGGATCAGGCCGTTGCGGTAGCCGGAGGCGGGCGACCAGTCGCCCTCCAGCTCCGGCGGCACGGTGCGTCCGTCCGCCTCCAGCTCCTCGCGCCAGCCGGCCGACCGGCTCGCCGCGTCGAGCCACTCGCGCGGCCCCGACACGTGCCAGACCGTGTCGTGGCCGAGGTCCAGCAGGTGCCGGGTGGCCAGCCGGGCGGCCAGCGACTGGTCCACCGCGACCACCTCGGTGGCCGCGGTGCGCGAGCCGTCCACGGTGATCGTCGGCACCGCGCCGGTCAGCTGCTCGATCTGCCGGCTGACGTGGATCAGCGGTACGGCCAGCACGACCCCCTCCACGTGCTGGTCGGCCAGCCGCAGCAGCGCGCCCTCGATCGCGGAGGTGTCCAGGGAGGCCGTGGTGGCCGCGCTCACCGCGTAACCGGCCTCCTGCGCGGCGCGTTCGATGCCGAGGGTGAGCGCGGTGCGCGAGTAGAAGCTGGTCTGGAGGGTGACCACGCCGATGGTGCGGCTGCGGCCGGAGGAGAGCATCCGTGCGGCGTTGTTCCTGCGGTAGCCGAGCTGCTCGACCGCCGCGAGGACCTTGGCGCGGGTCTTCTCCTGCACGTTGGGGTGGCCGGCCAGCGCCCGGGAGACGGTCTGCGCCGAGACCCCGGCGACCCGGGCGACGTCGGTCATGCCGGGCGGCCGTCCGGCCTCGCGCGCGCTCTGCTTGGTCATCGGTCCCTTCCCGGCTCTGCCCTGCCTGCATGGTAGCGGTCCCACCAGCGGCGACGCGCGGCCCGCCGTCCCGTTCCAGCTCCTCGGCGACCGCGTTTGGCATCGATAACATCTCTGTGCGACAGTACGGCTGCGACAGCTACCGAGCCGCGCTGTGCGCGGGCGCCGGTGCCAGCCGGGCAGCTGTGACGGAGGCGGAGGACGCGAGCATGGAGCCGTCGGTCGGCGACGAAGTATCGATATCATTCCGCGGCGTGGCGGTGGGCCTGGACGCCCCGGCGGCGTCGCGGCAACGGCGCCCGCGCCCTTGCTGACGTACCCCGGCGGCACGCTGCTGCGCGGCGGACACCCGCACCGCGTGCTGTCCGGGTCGCTGCACTACTTCCGGGTGCACCCCGCGCAGTGGGCCGACCGGCTGGAGCGGCTGGCCGCGATGGGTCTCAACACCGTGGACACGTACGTCCCGTGGAACTTCCACGAGCCGCGCCGCGGGCGTCCCCGGTTCGACGGGTGGCGGGACGTCGAGGGCTTCCTGCGCCTCGCGCACGCCACCGGCCTGGACGTGATCGTCCGCCCCGGCCCGTACATCTGCGCCGAGTGGGACAACGGCGGGCTGCCGGCCTGGCTGACGGGCACGCCCGGGATGCGCACGCGCTGCTCCCACCGGCCCTTCCTCGACGAGGTCGCCCGCTGGTTCGACGTGCTGGTCCCGCGCATCGCCGCGCTCCAGGCGGCGCACGACGGGCCGGTGGTCGCCGTGCAGGTGGAGAACGAGTACGGCAGCTTCGGCGACGACCACGGCTATCTGCGGTGGCTGCGCGACGCGCTGGCCGAACGAGGCGTCACCGAGCTGATGTACACCGCGGACGGCCCCACCGAGCTGATGCAGGACGGCGGTTCGCTGCCGGGCCTGCCCGCCGCCGCGACCTTCGGGTCCCGGCCCGGGCAGGCGGCGGCGCTGCTGCGCGCCCGGCGCCCCGAAGAGCCCTTCGTGTGCGCGGAGTTCTGGAACGGCTGGTTCGACCACTGGGGCGAGCCGCACCACGTCAGGTCGGTGGACGGCGCCGCGGACACCCTCGACGGCATCCTCGCCGAGGACGGCTCGGTGAGCCTGTACATGGCGCACGGCGGCACCAATTTCGGCCTGTGGTCCGGGGCCAACCACGACGGCGAGCGCCTGCAGCCGACCGTGACCAGCTACGACAGCGACGCGCCGGTGGCCGAGAACGGCGCGCTCACACCGAAGTTCCACGCGGTGCGGGCGCGGCTGCACGCGCTCACCGGCGCCGCGCCGCGCCCGGTGCCGGCCGATCCGCCGGTGCTGCCGGCCCGGTCGCTGCGCGCGGAGCCGGGCGCGGGGCTGCTCGACGGGCTGCTGGCGGCGGCGCGGCCGCCGGTGGACGCGCCGCACCCGCTCGGCTTCGACGAGCTGGGCCAGCCGTCCGGCCTGGTGCTCTACCGCGCGCGGCCACGGCTGCCGCACGGCCCGCAGGAGGTCACCGTGACCGGCCTGCACGACCGGGCGCAGGTCTTCGTGGACGGCGCGCCGGTCGCCGTGCTGGACCGGGAGAGCGCCTCCTTCACCGTCGAGGGCCATGGCGCGCCGGTCCGCCTCGACCTGCTGGTGGAGAACCAGGGCCGGATCAACTACGGCCCGCTGCTGGGCCAGGGCAAGGGCCTGCTCGGCGGGGTGCGCGTCGGGCGCCGGCTGGTGCACGGCTGGACGATGCACGGGCTGCCGCTGGACGAGTGGACGCCGCGCGAGGTGCGGCGCGCGCCGGACGCCGCCGCGCCCGCCGGCGGCTCGGGCTTCGCCACCGCGCGCTTCACCGTCGCCGAGCCCGCCGACGCCTTCCTCGCGCTGCCCGGCTTCGCCAAGGGCTTCGCCTGGGTCAACGGCACGCTGCTGGGCCGCTACTGGGAGATCGGCCCGCAGACCACCCTCTACGTGCCCGCGCCGCTGGTCCTCCCCGGCGCCAACACCGTCACCGTGCTGGAGCTGGAACGCCTCGGCGAACGCGTGGACCTGCGCGAGCGCGCGGAGCTGGGACCGCCGCAGGAGTACGTCGAGACGTTCTGAGCCCGGGCATGCCCGGACGGCCGTGTCCGCACGGTCGTGTCCGCACGCTCGTGTCCCCCCGGGGCGAACCCCGGGCGCGGCGGTCCGTCAGGGGGCGGGCCCGGCGCGGCGGCGGGGCGGTCCGATGCGCTCGGCGGGGTCGTTCTCCGGCACGTCCCGGCCCGGGTCCCCGTCGGCGGGCACCGCGTGCGGTATCCAGGGCCGTGAGGGCGCGCACGCCCCGGCGGCGGTGCGCGCGACCGGCGGCTCGGGGCCGGCGCCGTGACGACGAGGGGATCGGGGAGCGTGGTGGCGGCAGACGGCGGCCCGGGCGCGGGCGACGGGCGGCTGTGCCTGGTCACCGGCGCCAGCGGCTACATCGGCGGGCGGCTGGTGCCGGTCCTGCTGGAGCGCGGGATGCGGGTGCGCTGCCTGGTCCGCTCCCCCGAGAAGCTGCGCGACCTGCCGTGGGCGGGCGACGTGGAGGTGGTGCGCGGCGACGTCACCGACGAGGAGTCGGTGCGCGCGGCGATGCGCGGCGCCGACATCGCCTACTACCTGGTGCACGCGCTCGGGAAGGGCGCCTCCTTCGAGCGGACCGACCGGCGGGCGGCGCGCGTCTTCGGCGCGCAGGCGCGCCGGGAGGGCGTGGCGCGCCTGGTCTATCTGGGCGGGCTGACGCCCGCGGGCGTCCCCGAGGAACGGCTGTCGCCGCACCTGCGCTCACGCGCCGAGGTGGGGCGCATCCTGCTGGAGTCGGGCGTGCCCACCACCGTGCTGCGGGCCGCGGTGGTGCTCGGGTCCGGCTCGGCGTCGTTCGAGATGCTGCGTTATCTGACCGAGCGGCTGCCGGTGATGGTGACCCCGAGCTGGGTCGGCACCCGGCTCCAGCCGATCGCGGTGCGCGACGTGCTGCGGCTGCTCGCGGGCAGCGCCGACATGCCGCCGGAGGTCAGCCGCGCGTTCGACATCGGCGGCCCCGACGTGCTGACGTACGCGGACATGATGCGCCGTTACGCGGCGGTCGCCGGACTGCCGCGGCGGCTGATCCTGCCGGTGCCGATGCTGACGCCGCGGCTGTCCAGCCAGTGGGTCGGGCTGGTCACACCGGTCCCCGCGGGCCTGGCCCGCCCGCTCACCGAGTCGCTGCGGCACGAGGTGGTGTGCCGCGAGAACGACATCGCGGCGCTGGTCCCCGACCCGCCGCGGGGGCGGCTCGGTGTGGACGCCGCGCTGGAGGCGGCGCTGCGCCGGGTGCGCGAGGCGGCGGTCACCACGCGGTGGTCCTCGGCGTCGGTGCCGGGCGCGCCGAGCGACCCGCTGCCCACCGACCCCGACTGGGCCGGCGGCAGCCTCTACACCGACTGCCGCGGCGTGGAGGTCGACGCGTCGCCGCAGGCGCTGTGGCGGGTGGTCGAGGGCATCGGCGGCGACAACGGCTGGTACTCCTTCCCCGCGGGCTGGGCCGTGCGCGGCTGGCTGGACCGCCTGGTCGGCGGCGTCGGACTGCGCCGCGGCCGGCGCGACGCGGCCCGGCTGCGGGTCGGCGACTCGCTGGACTTCTGGCGGGTGGAGGAGATCGAGCCGGGCCGGCTGCTCAGACTGCGCGCGGAGATGCGGCTGCCGGGCCTGGCCTGGCTGGAGATGCGGGTGGAGCCCGCGCCGGGCGCCCGCGACGACGCGGGACAGGGCGCCGAGGCGAGGAGCGGCGCCGAGGCGGGCAGCGATGCCGACCCCGACACCCGAAGCGACGGCGACACCGGGAGCGCCACCGAGACCGGCACGGGCAGCGCCACCAGGAACGACGCCGGCACCGGGAGCGCCACCGGGAGCGGCAACGACACCACCACCGGCACCAGCACCGCCACCAGCAGCGCCCCGGCCGGCCAGGCCGCCGCCACCCGCAGCCGGTACCGCCAGCGCGCCGTGTTCCACCCGCGCGGGCTGCTCGGCCACGCCTACTGGTGGGCGATCTCGCCGTTCCACGCGCTGGTCTTCGGCGGGATGGCCCGCAACATCGCCCGGGCCGCCGCCCGCGGGGGCCCCGCACCGGGAAAGGCCGGCCGATGACCGTCTCCGTGGTCCTGTTCACCCGCGACCTGCGTCTGCACGACCATCCGCCGCTGCGCGCGGCGCTCGACGCGGCGGACGAGGTGGTGCCGCTGTTCGTCCTGGACCGGGCGATCGAGGGCGCCGGCTTCGCGCCCGCCAACCGCGCCGCCTTCCTGGCCGACAGCCTCGCCGACCTGGACGCGGGGCTGCGCCGGCGCGGCGGGCGGCTGGTGCTGCGCGCGGGCGACGTGGTGGAGGAGGTGTGCCGGGTGGTGCGCGAGCACGACGCGCGCGGGGTGCACCTGTCGGCGGACGCCAGCCGCTACGCGCAGCGCCGGGAGGAGCGGCTGCGCGGCGCGCTGGCGGAGCTGCGCTGCGACCTCACCGTGCACGAGGCGGTGGCGAACGCGGTGCCGCCGGGCGATGTCGTGCCCGCCTCCTCCGACCACTTCGCGGTGTTCACGCCGTACTTCCGCCGCTGGGACGGGCAGGCGCTGCGGCCCGCGGTGGCCGCGCCGCGCCGGGTGCCGGTGCCCGCGCACGCCGCGTCGCGGGACCTGCCGCGCCGCGCCGACGTCCCCGGCGTCTCCCCGGGCCTGGCCCGCGGCGGCGAGGAGGAGGGCCGCGCCCGGCTGGCTGCGTGGCTGCGCGGCGGCCTGGACGCGTACGAGGACCGTCACGACGACCTCGCGGGCGACGCGACCTCCCGCCTGTCGCCGCACCTGCACTTCGGCACCCTCTCGGCGGTGGAGTGCGTGCGCAGGGCGCGCGAGCGCGGCGGCGCGGGCGCCGGGGCGTTCGTGCGGCAACTGGCCTGGCGGGACTTCCACCACCAGGTGCTCGCGGCCCGCCCGGACGCCTCGCGCGCCGACTACCGGCCGCGCCGGGACCGCTGGCGGCAGGGCGCCGCCGCGGAACGGGACGCCGAGGCGTGGCGCTCGGGCCGCACCGGCTACCCGATCGTGGACGCCGCGATGCGCCAGCTCGCCCACGAGGGCTGGATGCACAACCGCGGACGGCTGCTCGCCGCGTCCTTCCTGGCCAAGACGCTCTACGTGGACTGGCGGGTGGGCGCCCGGCACTTCCTGGACCTGCTGGTCGACGGGGACGTGGCGAACAACCAGCTCAACTGGCAGTGGGTGGCGGGCACCGGTACCGACACCCGCCCCAACCGCGTCCTCAACCCCGTGCTCCAGGCCCGCCGTTACGACCCCGAGGGCGCGTACGTGCGCCGCTGGGTGCCCGAACTCGCGGGCCTGGACGGCCCGTCGGCGCACCGGCCGTGGCGCCTTGAGGACGCGGAACGCGAGCGCCTGGGCTACCCCGCGCCGATCGTCGACCTCGCCGAGGGCCTGGCCCGCTTCAAGCGCGCGCGGGGCCGCGACTGAGCGGCCCCGCCGGGTGGGGGGGGGGGGGGGGGGGGGGGGGGGGGGGGGGGGGGGGGGGGGGGGGGG
>JAJSZB010000244.1:0-10683 GCA_050613715.1 Streptomyces sp. IBSBF 3018 | reverse complement strand
GGGGCGGGCTGCGTGGGGCTCGAAGCGAGAGGCATCGGGTCAGTCCTTGAGCGGGGTCAGGCCGCCGTCCGCGTAGAGCGACGCGACGACTTCGCGGTAGTGCTGCTGGAGCCGTGACCTGCGCAGTTTCAGCGTGGGGGTCACCAGGCCGCTCTGCGGCGTCCAGTCGTCCTCGACGACGGCGAAGCGCTTGATCTGCTCCGGCTGCGACAGGCGGAGGTTCGCGCGGCCGACGGCGGCCCGGAGCGCGTCGGGGTCGGCCGGGCCCGCGGTGGCGATCAGGGCGACGTTGAAGGGTCGTCCGTCACCGATCACGCAGACCTGGTCGATCAGCGGTTCCTCCTCGGCGATCCGCGCCTCGATCCGGGCGGGGGCCATGTTCTTGCCGTAGGCGTTGACGATCAGGTCCTTCTTGCGCCCGGTGATGCGCAGGGAGCCGTCGGGGGCCAGTTCGCCGAGGTCCCCGGTGCGCAGCCAGCCGTGCTCGTCGAAGGCCGCGGCGGTCTCCTGCGGTCTGCCGCGGTAGCCGAGCATCGTGACGGCGCCCCGGACCAGGACCTCGCCGTCGGGTGCGGTCCGCACCTCCACCCCGGGCAGCGGCGGGCCGACCCAGCCCATCCGGTGCCGGCCGGGCTCGGTCACGCAGGCGGCGGCGCACAGTTCGGTCATGCCCCAGATCTCGCCGACCGGCAGTCCGAGGGCGCGCAGGAAGAGCATGGTCTCCTCGCGGACCGGCGCGGCCCCCACGTGCACCAGCCGGGCCTCGTCCAGGCCGAGCAGCGCGCGGACGGGCGCCAGGTGGCTGCCGTCCAGCAGGCGGTACTCGGCCCGCTCCGCCCGCCCCTCGTCGCCCTCCCCCGCGGCCAGGGCCGCGCCCAGTTCCAGCGCGCGCAGCACTCCGTCGCGGAACTCCCCCGGCGCGCCGTCCAGTTCGGTCAGCAGGCGGGTGCGGAGCTTGTCCCACACGCGGGGCACCGAGAACAGCCAGTGCGGCCGCACCTGGGGCAGCACCGTGAACAGCTGGTCCGGCTGCGGGCAGCAGGTGACGTCGGCGCCGAGCAGCATGGGCAGGTAGTGCGAGCAGCAGCGTTCGGCGATGTGCGCCATCGGCAGGTAGGACACCAGCCGGCTGCCGGACGGCAGGGGCGCCCGTTCCAGGAAGGCGCGGGCGGTGGCCAGTGCCACGCCGTGGGTGATCTCGACGCCCTTGGGCGGCCCGGTGGTCCCGGAGGTGTAGACGACGGTGAGGACGTCCCGCGCACGCACGCGGTGGGGCGCCGGCCCGGGGTGCGCGTCGCCCGCGGCCAGCAGGTCCTGATAGGTCCGTACGCCCGCCGCGCCGGCGGCGGGACCGACGAGGACGAGCTCGCGCAGGCCGGGGCAGCGCTCCAGCAGCCCGCGGGCGCGGGCGAGGCCGGCGGCGTCGCACACCAGCACGCTCGCCCGGGAGTCGGTCACCAGATGGCGCAACTCCTCGTCGGGGGCGGTCGGGTAGAGCGAGCAGGTGGTCACGCCGAGCGTCATGGCGGCCGCGTCCGCCACATGGAACTCCGGCCGGTTGCCCAGCAGCAGGCCGAGGGTGTCCCCGGGCCGAAGTCCCAGCCCGGCCAGTCCCGCGGCGCAGCGCCGGGCGTCGCCGCGGTAGCGCGCCCAGGTGTACCGCTCGCCGTCTGCGCCGGTCAGGGCCGGCCGGTCGGCGTACGCCTCGGCGGTGAGGTCGAAGGCGTCGGCCAGGGTGGCCGCGGCCAGGGCGCGTTCGACATGGCCGGCGGGGGCGTCGACCGCCGCCGGGCCCAGCCCGTGGGCCGCCGCCGGTCCCAACCCGTCGGTCGCAGCCGGGCCCTGCCCCCCGGTCATGGAGCGGTCGTGGGGCACGGCCTCAGTCATGGATCTCAGCCTCGGTCATGGGTCGCAGCCTCGTTCTCGGTCCCGCGCATGGCCGCGGGGGATTCTGGGAGATGGCGGTATTCCAGGGCCGCCAGGGCCAGCCGGAGCCGCGGCGCGGCGACACCGAGCAGCTCGCCGAGCGTGCCGAGCCGGGTGGAGACCCGTGGCTTCCTGGTCACCAGCGCGCGGCAGATCAGGTGTGCGGCCTGTCGGGGGTCGAGGGCGGGCAGCCGGGCGAACGCCTGGGTGGGCATGCTCATCCGGGTGCGGACCAGGGGCAGGTGGACCGTGCTGACGGCGATGCCCTCGTGGCGCAGCTCCGGGGCCAGCGACTCGCCGAACGCTTCGAGGGCCGCCTTGGAGGGGTTGTAGGCGGTGAACCGGGACATGCCCAGCTGGAGCCCGATGGTGCCGACGTTGACGATGTGGCCGTGTCCGCGCTCGCGCATCCCGGGCAGCAGGCGCAGGGTGAGGTCGACGGCCCCGAAGTAGTTGACCGCCATCGTCCTGCGGTAGTCGTGCGGCCGGTCCGCCGCGTGGACGGTGCCGCGGCGGATGGACCGCCCGGCGTTGTTGATGAGGATGTCGGCTCCGCCGTGGTCGTCGATCAACCGGTCGGTGAACGACGCCAGTTGGCCGGGGTCGGTGAGGTCCACGGAGAAGGTGCGCACCGTGCCGCCGCCGGTGGCGGCACGGCGCGCGCTCTCGCCCAGCTCCTGCGGGTGGCGGCCGAGCAGCAGCAGCTCGGCGCCGGCCTGTCCGAGCAGCACCGCGACCTCGCGGCCGATCGCTCCGGAGGCCCCGGTGACCAGCACCCGGCGGCCGCCGACCCGTGCGGCCAGCCGGGCGGACCGTCGCTGTCCGCGGGAGATGGGCATGTGCGTCCTTCGGTTCGGGTCAGACGGGCCGGCTGCCGGAGCCGGCCTTCGCCACGGACACCCCGTGGAGATGGGAGGTGCGCAGGATGGGGTAGTTGAGTTCGCCGAACGGGCCCCCGGTGCGGCCGGTGCCGCCGTGGGTGCCGAGGTAGGGGACGAAACCGATGTGGGAGTCGTTGACCTTCAGCAGTCCCGCGTTGGTGACCTCGCGGGTGAAGGCGTCGACGACCTTCTCGTCCCGCGACCACAGCGAGTTGCGGAGCCCGTACTCATTGTCGTTGACGAACGCGATGACCGCGTCCAGGAGGTCGAAGTCGTCGCGGTCGTCGGGGACGACCACCGACAGCAGCGGGAAGAAGGTCTCCTCCCGTACGGCCCGCATCCGGCGCGCCTCGCGGAGCCCGTCGACCCGCACCACGGTGGGCTCGACGAAGACGCCGCCGACGGTGCGGACGCCGTCGACGTCCACCCGCTCGCCGCCGCACAGGACCTTCCCGCCGAGCTGCCGCGCCTCGGCGAGCACCTCCTGGAAACGGTCGATCTTCAGTACCGGGCTGAGCAGGACCTCCGGGTCGTCCGGGTATCCGGGGCGCAGCTCACGGCAGCGGGCGGTGAGCCGGGCCAGGAGCTCGTCGGCGACGTCCGGGTGGACGACGGCGCACTTGGGCACCATGCAGATCTGCCCGGAGCCGTAGAAGCACTCGACGAGCGCCTCCACCGCGCCGTCCAGGTCGGCGTCGTGCCACACCACGGCCGTGTCGTTGCCGGCCAGTTCGAGGACCGGCTTCTTGCCGCGGGCCACGCACTCGGCGCCGAACTCCAGGCCGACGTCGCTGTCGCCGAAGAACATGATGTCGTCGACGTAGGGGCTGTCCAGCCACTGACGCAGCATCGGGCTGGTCGGTCCCGAGACCAGGTTGAGGGTGCCGGGCGGGGCGCCGAGGTCCTCCAGGATCGGTGCGACCAGTTCGCGGTAGACGAAGGCGACGCCCAGCGGGGAGGTGCGCGGCGCCTTCACCACCAGGGTGTTGCCGGCGGCGAGGGCGGCGATGCCCAGGCCCGAGTTGGTGGCCGCCGCGTTCTGCGGCGGGTTGAGGCAGACCACGCCGTCCGGCTTGCGCAGCAGCGCGAGCGCGTGGTCCGGGCTGTCGAAGCGCTGGTCCATCTGGTCGCGGTAGAAGGAGACGGTCTGCTCGCTGCTGCCCATGAGCATGCCCGCGATCTCCCACTCGGCCAGGCGGCGCGGGTGTCCTTCGGAGATGAGGACGGCCAGCAGTTCGTCGTAGCGCTCGGTGAGGCCGGTGTGCAGCCGGCGCAGGAGTTGCAGCCGCGTCTCCAGGTCCACGCGGGCCCACTCCCGGCGGGCGGCGTGCGCGGCTTCGAGTGCGTCGGCCACGTCCTGGGGCCCGCTGATCGCCACCCGGCCGACCATGCCGGTGACGTCGCCCTCCGGGTCGCCGGCGCCGAGCCGTTCGAGCTTGCGCTTGCGGACGAAGGACGCCCGCGGGTCGGCCAGGAAGGCGCCGGCGTCCAGGCTGTACGTCCAGCCGGTGCCCGGGCGGTCCTCACCGTTGACGTAGAGCGGGTAGGAGTACCGGAGGGGGGTGGTCGTCGAGCCGGTCGAGCCGGTCGAGCCGGTCGAGCCGGCCTGGCCGGTCAGGGTCGTCGGGGTGTCGCGCACGGTCATCGCCGCTCACCCGGCCAGGCCGGCGACGGCGGGCTCGCCCGCGGCCAGGGTGACCTCGTACGGTTCCGCGTCGGCCATCTCCCCGGCGTTGAACGAACCGTAGGCGCCCAGGTCCAACAGGCCGTGGCCGCTGTAGCAGAAGACGATGACGGCGTGGCGCCGCTGCCGGGTGCACTCCTGGGCCAGTTCGATGACGGCCCTGATGGCGTGCGCGGACTCCGGCGCGGGGACCAGGCCGTGCAGCCGGGCGAAGAGCGTCCCGGCCTCGAAGACCTCCCGCTGGGCGTACGCCCGGGAGTCGAGGATCCCCTCGTGGCGGGCCAGCCCGACCAGCGGGGCGGCGCCGTGGTAGCGCAGCCCTCCGGAATGGATGGGCGGCGGCACGAACTCGTAGCCGAGGGTGTACGTCCTGGCCATGGGGCCCGAGCCGCTGCCGTCCGCGAAGTCGTAGCGGTACTCCCCCGCCGTCAGGGTGGGGCAGGCGGCCGGTTCGGCGGCCAGGATGCCGATGTCGGCGCCCGCCAGCTTGTCGCCGACGAAGGGGAAGGCGAAGCCGCCCATGTTGCTGCCGCAGCCCACGGACGCCACGAGGTGGTCGGGCTGTTTGCCGATCTCCGCCAGCTGCTCGCGGGTCTCCAGGCCGACGACGGTCTGGTGGAGCAGCACGTGGTTGGCGAAGGCGCCCATGGAGAAGCGGTCCCCGGGGTTGCGCCGGACGGTCTCCAGCGCCTCGGAGACGGCCGTGGCCTCGGAGCCCGGGTGGTCGGGGGTGCCGGCGAGCAGCGCCCGGCCGTACTCGGTGTGCGGGCCCGGGCTGGGGAGCACCTGCTGCCCGAAGGTCTCCATCAGGTTCCGGCGGTAGGGCTTGCTCTCGTAGCTGGCCCGGACCATGTAGGCCAGCGCCTTGATGCCGAAGAGGCTGCAGGCCAGGGAGAGCGCGCTGCCCCACTGGCCGGCGCCGGTGTCCGTCACCAGCCGGTCCACGCCTTCCAGCTTCGCGTAGTACGCCTGCGCCAGCGCGGAGTTGAGCTTGTGGGAGCCGGACGGACTGGCGCCCTCGTACTTGAAGTAGATCTCCGCCGGGGTGTCCAGGTGGCGTTCCAGCCCGTGGGCCCGGAACAGCGGAGTGGGCCGCCAGAGGCGGTAGGCCGCCCGCACCTCCTCGGGAATGGTGATCCACCGCTCCATGGAGCTTTCCTGGGCGACCAGGGCCTTGGGCAGCAGCCGCTCCATGAATTCCCGGTCGACCGGCTCCCGGGTCACCGGATGCAGGTAGTCGTCGGGAATACGCGGCAGGTCGGGGACTACGTTGTACCAGCGCTTGGGAATCTTCGAGAGGGGAAGGTCGTGGCGCTCAATGAAATTCACGGCTACTCGCTGTCCTTTCGCTCAGTACGCACGTCGGTGAAATGATTGACTACTGGACGGAATGCGGGCATGCGGACCCGTGCGGGCACGCGGAGCCGTCGCTCATCCCGGAAGGATCCGGCAGTGGTAGGTGAATTGCGCGCTGGCCACGTGATCGCCCGCCGGGTCGTAGAGGAGCGAACTCACCACTTCTTCGAACCGCTCCCCGGCGGCGAGCCGCGAGCATTTCGCCCGCACGTCCTCCGCGGACACGTCCGCCACCGCCCTGAGCTGCCCGCGGGCCGCGCGGTGGTAGCGGATCTCCGATGCGCGGAGCACGAAGCGGACGGTGGTCACCCGCTCGCGCAGCGCACCGGCCAGCGCCCCTCCGGCGGCCGCCTCGGCTACCAGGAAGAGCGCCGCGGCGTGCCCCGTTCCCACGTGGTTGAGCAGGTGCGGGGCATCGGGCAGGGTGGCGACGGCGCCGTCGGCGCCGAGCTCCGCGAGGCGCGCGCCGACGAACTTCTGGAACGGCACCAGCTCGTTGATCGCCGCCCTGAGGTCGTCGGGGCCGATGGCCGCCGGCGGCGCGGCGGGCGCTTCGGCCTCGTGAGTGGTCTGTGTTCCCGAGCGTTCCAGGACCGTCTCCGATCTCTTCGGTTCGGCGATGTCGATGTCGGTGCCGAACTCAGTCGAGAGTGTGACACGGAGGCGGTGGAATATTTTGCATTTCGCCGCATGGCGATTCGCGTTCCTTTTCCCCGCGGGAAATGGAGCAAGGTTGCCGATGGGCAATGTTGCCACAGGCGCGATCACGACCGCAGGGCATTCGGGTGCACCCCGATCGTATTTCAGCACATGCAATTGCACGGGCGCCGCCCACCGTGCGGAAATTCGCCTGATCCGGTGGAACACGCGCGGGCGCCTGGTGGATCTCCCGCCGGTCTGCTGCAATTGCCGAACCGAATATCCGGGCGTCGCCGAACTGAAATGACGGGGTGGTCAAGTGCCGCACGATGAGATCGAGCCGGAGGCGACCGGCGCCGGCGACCACGCGGCCGGCCACCCCCGCCGGTGGTGGGTGCTCGCGTCCCTCGTCGTCAGCCTGGTGCTGGTGGTCCTCGACACCTCGATCGTCAGCGTGGCCCTGCGCACCCTCGCCCTTCCGGCCCCCGCCGGACTCGGGGCCTCCTCCGGCGAACTGCAGTGGGCGGTCGACTCCTACACCCTCGTCTTCGCCTCACTGCTGATCACCGGCGGGGTGGCCGCGGACCGGTTCGGCAGGAAGCGCACGCTCCTGGCCGGCCTGCTGGTGTTCGGGGCCTTCTCGGCCGCGTCCGCCTACGCGCAGCACGCCGGCCAACTCGTCGCCGCGCGCGCGGGCCTGGGGATCGGTGCCGCGCTGGTGGTGCCGGCGACGCTGGCGATCATCACCGACGTGTTCCCGGCACGGGAGCGGCCGAAGGCGATCGGCCTGTGGGCGGCGTCGGCCGGACTCGCCGTGGCGATCGGCCCGGTCACCGGCGGGCTGCTGCTGGAGCACTTCTGGTGGGGCTCGATCTTCCTGATCAACGTGCCGATCGTGCTGGCCGGTTTCGCCGCGATCGCCGCCGTGGTGCCCGAGTCGGCCGATCCGGCCGGCAGCCGCTTCGACCCACCGGGCATCCTGCTCTGCGTGGCGGGCCTCTGCCTGCTCGTGCTCGGCATCGTCAAGGGCGGCGAGGCCGGCGCCTGGACGGCGCTGCCGGTGTGGGGGAACGCACTCGCGGGCCTGGCCGTGCTGGCCCTCTTCGTTCTGTGGGAACGCCGCAGCAGCCACCCGGTGGTCGATCTCGGATGGTTCCGGCAGGCCCGGTTCTCGGCCGCCGCCGCGGCGATCGCCGTGGTCTTCTTCGGCCTGCTCGGCACCTCCTTCTACATGATCTTCTACTTGCAGAGCGTCCGCGGCTACTCCTCGCTCCGGGCCGGGTGCTGCTTGCTCCCGCTCGCCGTGGCCCAACTCGCCTTCTCCCCGCAGAGCACCGCCCTGGCCCGCCGCTTCGGCGTCCGCGCCGTCTGCACGGCGGGGCTGCTGCTGACCGCGCTGACCTTCCTCGGCGTGAGCACGCTGGACCAGCACTCCCCGATCTGGCGGTGCGAGGTCCTCTTCTTCATGATGGGCAGCGCGATGGGCCTGGTCATGCCCGCCGCGACCACCGCCGCCATGGCCACGCTGCCCGACCGCGCGTCGGGCGCCGGCGCGGCGCTGCTCAACGCGCTGCGACAGGTCGGCGGAGCGCTGGGCGTGGCCGTGCTCGGCTCCATCCTGTCCTCGCACTACCGCGACGGTATCCAGGAGTCGCTCCGCCTGCTGCCCGCCGGCCTGCGTCCACTCGCCGGAGAGTCCGTCGCCGGCACGCTGACCGTGGCCGACCGCCTCGGCCCGCGCGGCGCGCCCCTGGCCGCCGACGCGGTGCACGCCTTCGTCTCGGCGCAACGCGTCACCTCGCTGGCCGCGGCCGGCGTGATGCTCCTCGGCGCCGTCGCCGTGTTCGTCTTCCTGCCCCGCCACCGCGAACACCCGAACCCCGCCGCCCAGCGCACGCCCCCCGAGGGCGGCCTGGAGTTCCGGACGGAGTGAGGCACGGACGCGCTGATGAACGTCGTGGGCTCGAAGAAGCCGACGATTCGTCATGGTTTGGAGCCCTCATTGACAAGGTCCAGACCAATCCGCCACGGTGTCACGCCCCTTCACGGAGACCCCCTGATCGCCAGGAGGCGTTCATGCGTGTGCTGCTCGGCAGAGTGAAGTCCTTCGCGGCGGCAGCCGCTCTCGCGGCCGTCGCGGCGGCCCTTCCCGCGGCCGCTCCCGCCACCGCCGCGAGCGCCGCGGCCGGCAACGCCCCGCAGGTGTACGGCGCATGGCACTGCGGCGACGACGCCTGCACATGGGCGACCGTCCGCGACATGACCGACTTCGACCACGACAACCACTGGCTCATCGACCGCGGTGACGGCCGCCCCTCCGTCAACCTCGTCGTGCTCAGCTTCGTCAACCCGCTCACCCTCCTCGACGGCACGACGAACAGCGGCAACGCCGACGGCGTCCCGGTCGGCATGAACCAGGCAGTGGTGAACTACTTCACCAGCCACGGCATCCGCGTGATGCTCTCCATCGGCGGCATCACCTACACCGACGACTGGAACACCGCGCTCGCCCAGAACCCCACGCTGCTCGGGCATAAGGCCGCCGCGCTCGCCACCCGGCTCGGCGTCGGCATCGAGATCGACTACGAGCAGAGTTCCGGTCCGAACACCGCGGGCCTCCAGGCGTTCATCGACGCCTACCGGGCCGCGCACCCGTACGACGCCTCGGGCGCCGACCCGACCGCGCGGCTCACCATCGACGTCGCGGCCGGCGACCGCTGGCTCATCGACCTCGACCAGTACGCGACCGCGCACTGGCTCACCCCCGGCGCCCCGGTGCTGGACTACGCCAACGCCATGGTGCCGAGCAAGCAGCCGTCGGCCGGCGGCGCGGAGTCGAACTGGCAGGAACACATCACAGGTAAGGCCAACTACAGCCCGCCGATCCCGCCGCTGGCCCCCGCGAAGTTCACCGGCAGCCTCTACATCGCCGAGGGCTCCCAGGTGAGGCCGGAGTGCACCGACTTCTCCTCCTCCCTGCAGAACGCCACCGGCAGCTGGACGCAGAACGCGGCACCGGCCGGCGCCGGCACCACCAACGGCCTGCTGGGATACATGTTCTGGGCCGCGGAACGCCCCTCGACCCGCGGAGTGACCACCGACCCGCCCCACACCTGCGAGGGCGGTGTCGGCGCGGGCGCGAGCGCCTACTCCGTACCCGTCCCGATGCCGCCCCTCCGGCAGAGCTGAGCGCCAACTGCCCCGATCGGCAGGCCGAGAAGTCGTCTCAGGAACCGACCTGCGAACCGGCCGAGCGACGGGGGGAAGTGCGGGGCGGCGTTGAACAGCCCTCACTGCATCAGTTCGGCATGAGGGTGCTCCGGCGACAACGGACAGTAGTAGAGCTGCTGCCGCTGGCCGTCACCGATCCGGACCGCGGTCGGTTCCCGCAGGGCCGGGTCGGTGACGGGCTGCGCGGGGCCGGATCGGCGGACGCGGCCCCGGTCGTGCACAGGGATGCCCTGGGCCTGGAAGAAGTCGAGCACGGCCTGGCCCTCCGGACCGGCCCCCGTGGCGGAGGTGCCGGTACCGGCCTGCTCGGCGTCAGGGCTCCAGCCGCGGGTGTCGTGGTCCCATTCGAAGGTGGCGATGGTCAGCAGCGGGGTCATCTCGGTGCCGCAGGCGGTGCACAGCCGGGGCGTGGGGTCGGTGGGACCCCAGAACGGCCACCCGCCGACTTTCCAGCCGGGCGCGACGGACAGGTCGTTGCGGTAGAACTCCTCCGGGACCGTGGCGTGGGGGCCCTCCCCGCCGACGCCGGCGGCCTGCCACGTGGCCGGGTCGCCGAGCGCGTCGCGCAGTCCGCTGTCCAGATCCATGGGGTTGGGGAACTCGGTGATCCGCTCCGGGGTCAGGACGCACGGCTCGGGTACGTAGCCGGCGGACCGTACGGCGGAGGGCTCCGGGGGCGCGGTGAGGATGTCGGTCACCGCGGCGGAGGACCGCCAGAACAGTGCGGTCCTGGGCATGGCCGGATGGTTGAAGGGGCACCACAGGATCTGCAGCAGGTCGGCCTCCGACCGCCCGGGCGAGCGCAGGTCGGGGATGTCGCGCGTGTACAGCTGGGCCACGGGCAGCATGGCGACCGGGCCCTCGGGCCAGGGGCGGTCGGCGCCGGTCCCCGCCCCGGCCGCCGGCTGCCGAGGCCCGGGGGGGGGGGGGGGGGGGGGGGGGGGGGGGGGGGGGGGGGGGGGGGGG
>JAJSZB010000243.1:0-10729 GCA_050613715.1 Streptomyces sp. IBSBF 3018 | reverse complement strand
GCCCCGTGATCCCCGTGATCCCCGTAGTCCTCGTGCCCCGCCCCCTGCTCCACCGACCGCTCCCGCGGCCGCTCCACGGACCGCTCCCGCGGAACGTCCCGCGGCCGTTCCGGTGACCGTTCCGGCGGCCGCTCTCCCGGCCGTTCCGCCTCGCCCCCGCCGTGCGTCTCGCCGTGCATCCCGCCGCCTCGCTGCCTCTCGCCGTGCTTCGCGCCCGCCGTGCGCGGCGCCGCCGCCCGCTCCCCGTAACGGGGCCGGTACGTGCGACTGTCCTCCGGGCCGCGGCGCCGCGCTGTAGCCGTTTACACAGCGGCAGTCGGCTGCGGCGACGTGCCAGGACGCCCCGGCGCGACCGGTCCGCGCCGCCCCGGGCAGCACGGTCCGACCGGCGGAACGGGTCCGACGGGAGAACAAGTCTGACGCACCGTCAGGTCATCCGTACGGCTTTCGCGAACTTCCGCGCACGGAGGGCCGATCTGTGCTTCCGGTACGGCCCCGGGCGCGCCCGCGGCCGCCACTCCGGTCCGCGCCGGCGCCCGGTCGCTCAGCCGCCCTGCGCGGTGTGCGGACCGCCGCCGCCGAGCAGCCGCAGCGGCTCCAGGTCGGCGATGGTGATGGACTTGGGCGCGGTGGCGACCAGGCCCTCCTCACGCAGCAGCCGCAGCGCCTTGGCGACGGCCTCGCGCGTGGCGCCGACCGCGGCGGCCAGGTCGCTCTGCGACAGCGGCAGCCGGATCGCCACCGAGCCGCCGCCCTCGCGCCGCCCGGTGCGGTCGGCCAGCTCCACCAGGCGGGCGGCGAGCCGTTGCAGGACCGTTCCCGAGGCCAGCGCACGCCGCTCGTCGTCGGCGCTGCGCAGCCGCTCGATCAGCTGCGACATCACCAGCCCGGTGGCGTACGGCCGCGCGGCGAGGAAGTGCCGGAACCGCTCGCCCGGCACCACCGCGGAGGTCACGGGACCGAGCGCGGTGACCGAGGCGCTGCGCGGACGCCCGTCCAACGCGGCCATCTCGCCGACGAGTTCGCCGCCCTGGCGGAGTGCGAGGATCAGCGGGCCGCGGTCGGTGGAGCGCTGCACCGCGCACCAGCCGGACAGGATGACCACGACGAAGGTGCTCGCGTCGCCCTCGGCGATCAGTGTCGCGCCGGCCTCGTACGAGCGCCGGACGCCGAGTCCCACCAGGGCCTGCCGGTCGGCGGCGCCCAGCCTCTCCAGGAGGACCCTGCGGTCCCCGAACAACCCCATACCGCACTCCACCCGGCTGACAGGGGCGCTCAGCTTAGCCCCGCCGCGTCCCCGCGCTCAGCCGAACGGAACGACTGCTCCACGGCCCGCGCGCCGTGGTGGTGCGGCATGCCGTCGCCCCTCCGGAAGGAGCGTGACCGGAGGGGCGACGGGGACGGGACGGACCGGTACGGACTAACGGACTAGTTGGGCACCACGAGCAGCAGTGCGAAGCGGCGGGCCGCGTCGGTCCACCAGTGGCGGACGGTGAAGCCGCCGGCCTTCAGCTCCGCGGTGAGCGACTCGCGGCGGAACTTGCAGGACAACTCCGTGCGCAGGTCCTCCCCCTCGGCGAAGTCGACGGACAGGTCGAGGTCGGGGATCTTGACGGTCTGCGCGCGGCGCGCCCGCAGGTGCATCTCGATCCGCTCCTGCTCGGCGTTCCAGACCGCGACGTGGTCGTACGCGTCGGGGTCGAAGTCCGCGCCCAGTTCGCGGTTGAGCACGTGCAGCACGTTCTTGTCGAACTCCGCGGTCACGCCGGCCGCGTCGTCGTAAGCGCGCACCAGCACCTCCGGCTCCTTGACCAGGTCCGCGCCGAGCAGCAGGACGTCGTCGCTGGTCAACTCCAGTGCCAGCATGCGGTAGAAGGCCGCGCGCTGGCTCTGGTCGAAGTTGCCGATGGTGCTGCCCAGGAAGGCGAGCAGGCGCGGGCCCGGCTCGTCGGACAGCGCGAGGCCGCCCTCGAAGTCGGCGACCGTGGCGGCCACGTGCAGGTCCGGGTAGTCGCGGCAGATCGCCCGGCCCGCCTCCTCCAGCGCCGCCGCGCTGACGTCCAGCGGAGCGTACCGGCGCAGCGTGCCGCCGGCGGTCAGCGCGTCCAGCAGCAGCCGGGTCTTGCGGGACGAGCCGGAGCCCAGCTCGACCAGCGTCGCGGCCCGGGTGAGCTGGGCGATCTCCGGGGCGCGGCGCTCCAGGATCTCCTGCTCCGCGCGCGTCGGGTAGTACTCCGGCAGCCGGGTGATCTGCTCGAACAGGTCGCTGCCGCGCTTGTCGTAGAACCACTTGGGCGGCAGCGTGCGCGGCGAGCCGCCCAGCCCGCGCCGCACGTCGGCGTGGAGCGTGCTGGTGAAGTAGTCCGCGGGCAGCCGGTCGTCGAGGCTGAAACGGTCCTCTGCCGGGGTCGAGGTGGTCTGGCGGCTGTCGTCCATGAGGGTGCTGTCCTTGCCGTCGGTGCCGCGCGGGGTGCGCAGCGGGATGATCCGGACCCCCGCCGTGGTGGCGAGCAGCAGCGAGCGGTCGGGGACCTCGCACCAGTCCCCGGGCGCGTCGTCGGGCTCGGACGCCACGACGACGGAGGCCCTGCCCGTGCCCTCGTCCGCGACGCGGTACCAGAGCGTGTCCCCCCACGCGGTGGCCGCGATCGTGCGGCCGTCGGTGAGCAGCAGGTTCAGGCGCGCGGCCGGGCGCACCCCGGCGACCTCGCGGACCACCGCGGCCAGCGCCCCGCCCGGCGACTCGCCCTGCCGCAGCCGCCGCGTGGTCATCGCCCACAGCAGCGCGGAGTCGCTGTGGGTCTCCAGGCCGAGCAGCTCGGCCGGCGTCAGCGACGTCGGCAGCCGGGTCCAGTCGGCGACCGCGCCGTTGTGGCTGAACAGCCAGCGGCCGTCGCGGAACGGCGCCGCCGCCGACTCGTCCTGCGTGGTGCCCGCGGTGGCCGAGCGGACCGCCGCGAGGACCGCGCCGCTGCGGACGCTGCGGGCCAGTTCCGCGGCGTTGGCATCGGCCCAGATCGGTATCGCGCGGCGGTAGCGGGCCGGCACCGCGAACCCGGGGTCGCCGTCGGCCTCGTCGCCCGCGGCCCGGTCGGCGCCGGCGCGGTCGGCTCCGGCGCGGTCGGTCCGGGTGCCGTCCGCGTCACGGCCACCGGGGGCGCGGTCGTCCGCCTTACGGTCGCCGGACGGCTGCTCGTCCGGCGCCTCCAGCGGATACCAGCCGAAGCCGAACCCGTCCGCGTTGACCGTTCCGTACCGCTGCCTGCGTGGCCGCCAGGACTGCTCGTACAGCCCGCGCGGCGGCTCGGTCAGCAGCCTGGCCAGCGTCACCGGCGGCCCGACGTACGCCAGGTGACGGCACATCAGGCTCCCTCCCGCGCGGCTCCGGAGGCCGCGTCGCGCGAGGCGGTGCCCGTCGTGGCGCCCCCTGCCGTACGGGCCGAGGCGTCGCCCGTCGCGTCGCCCGGTGCGGCGTCCCGCGCGGTGCGGAAGCCGGAGAAGATCTGCCGGCGTATCGGGTAGTCCCAGTTGCGGAAGGTGCCCCGGCACACCACCGGGTCGACGCCGAACGCGCCGCCGCGCAGCACCTTGTACTCCGGCCCGAAGAACACCTCCGAGTACTCCTTGTAGGGGAACGCCTCGAAGCCCGGGTACGGCGCGAAGTCCGAGGACGTCCACTCCCACACGTCGCCGATGAGCTGGCGGGCGCCGCTGGGGGCCGCGCCCCGCGGGTAGCTGCCGGCCGGCGCCGGGCGCAGGTGGCGCTGGCCGAGGTTGGCGTGTTCGGGGCCGGGGTCGGCGTCGCCCCACGGGTAGCGGCGGGTGCGGCCGGTCGCGGGGTCGTGGCGGGCGGCCTTCTCCCACTCGGCCTCGGTCGGCAGCCGGCGGCCGGCCCAGCGGGCGTACGCGTCCGCTTCGTACCAGCACACGTGCAGCACCGGCTCGTCCGGCGGCACCGGCTCGGTGTGCCCGAAGCGGCGGCGCACCCAGCCGCTCCCGGCGCCTGTCCCGCTCCCGGTGCCGCCGTTGCCGCCGCCCCCGCCGTCGCGGGACCAGAACAGCGGCGCCTCCAGGCCGGCCTCCTGGACGTGCCGCCACCCCTCGGGCGTCCACCACGCCGGGTCGCGGTAGCCGCCCGCCTCGATGAACTCCTGGTAGGCGGCGTTGGTCACCGGCACGGTGTCCAGCCAGAACGCGGGGACGTCCACCGTGTGCGCCGGGCGTTCGTTGTCCAGCGCCCAGGCCTCGCCGTCGGTGCCCATGGTGAACGGGCCGCCGGGCACGAGGACTTCGCGCGGCAGCGTGGCGGCGTCCGCGGGCGCTGGCGGCGGCTCGGGAGCCTCCAGCACCGGCGGGCCCTGCCGCAACTGGTGGGTGGCGAGCATGGTCTCGTCGTGCTGCTGCTCGTGCTGGGCGAGCATGCCGAAGACGAAGCCGCCGGCGAGCAGCCGGTCGTGGCGCGGCGCCAGGTCCGCGCCGAAGGCGGATGTCAGGACCGGCTCGGCGGGCGAGGCGGGTTCGGCGGGCGCGGCGGGCCCGGTCGGCGCGCGCAGCGCCTCGTCCAGCACCTCGTGCGTCTGTGCGCGCACCGCCGCCACGTACGCCCGCGCCTCCTCGGGGCCGAGCAGCGGCAGCGCGGGTCGGTCGGCGCGGGGGTGCTGGAACGCGTCGTAGAGGTGGTCGAGGTCGGGGCGCAGCCCGGGGCGGCCGCCCGCCTCGCGGACCAGCCACAGCTCCTCCTGGTTGCCGATGTGGGCCAGGTCCCACACCAGGGGGGACATCAGCGGGGAGTGCTGGGCGACGAGGTCCTCCTCGGTGACCGCGTCGGTGAGCGCGAGGGTGCGGCGCCGGGCGCGCTCCAGGGCGGCACGGGCCGCGCCGACCGGGTCGTCCCCGGGGCCGGCCGGAGCGCCGGAGGGAGCGCCGGAGAGGGCCTCGGAGGGAGCGCCGGCCGGGGGAGCGGGGGAGTCGGCGGCGCCGCTGTCGGCCGTGGCGCCGGGCGAGAAGGCCGCCGGATCGGCGGTGGCTGAAGAGTCTGAAGGGGCTGAAGGAGTGGAAGAGGCTGAAGGTGCGGTGTCGCGGGCAGTGTCGCGGCTCGTACGTGGGTTGGTCACGAGATGCCTTCCAGGGGTCAGGCGCGGCTGAGCGCGTCCAACTGGTCGTGGGCGGGACATCGGCCCCGTTCCGGATAGCGCTCGGCGAAAGCCGACAGGGCCGCGCGCAGCGGCGCGGGCGCGTGGGCGCGGGCGAGCGCGCTCTCGGCCGCGGTGAAGCAGGCGCGGGCGGCCCGCGCCAGGTCCGGGTCGGCCAGGCCGTCCCGGCTGGCGCGCGCCCAGACCTCCTCGGGCGGCAGCGGCCCGCCCGCGCACAGCGGCTCGGTGGCCGCGCGGGCGGCGTCGGCGGCCACGGGATCGTCGAGCAGGGTCGCGGCCAGCACGGTCGGCACGATCCAGTCGTCGCCGTCCTGGGCGTCGATCATCCGCAACTCCAGCCAGCCGCGCGGGCGCACCGGCGGGAAGAGCGTGCTCAGGTGGTAGTCGAGGTCGGCCGTGGTCGGCCGGCGCAGCCCGGGGACGGCGCCGCGCAGCCAGCCGCGGAAGGTCAGCCCCGGCGGCGCCGACCAGTCCCCGCCGCCTCCCGCGCCCGTGCCGCCGCCGTCAGCGTCGGTGTCCCGCACGCACAGCACCCGTGCGTCCAGGGCGTAACGCGTCCAGGCCGCGCGGGGCTCGGCGTGGTGGCGTGGCTGGCGGGTGCGGCCCGGGTCCATCCGCGCCCAGGTCGCCTGCCGGGTGGACAGCCACCCGGTGGGGCGGCCGCTGCGGAAGGGGGAGTTGGCGAACGCGGCGACCAGCACCGGGCCGATCCGGTGGGCCAGCTCCCAGCGGGCGCGGTAGCCGCCGGGCCCGTCGCCCTCTTCGCCGCTGTCGAGGTTGATCTGCAGGGATGCGGTGCGCCGCATCATCGTGCGGCCCCAGGGGCCCTCGCGGTCGAAGAAGCCCTCCATCGCCCGGTAACGGGGGTGGTCGAGCACGCGGGGCGGTTCCCTGAGCGGGTCGAGGCCCTTGCCGACGAGGACGAGTCCCGCCTCGTCCAGGGCCTGCCGCGCGGCGGCGAGGTCCGCGGCCATCGCCTCGACGCATGCGCCGAGGCCACGGGCGGGCGGGGAACTCAGCTCCACCTGTCCGCCCGGCTCACGGGTGAGCCTGCTGCCCCTGGGAAGTGCTCCCGGGGCCTCGACCGGCGCGAGGGCCGCGTCCAACCGGTCGACCGATATCAGTGCACGGGGATCGGAGCGCTCCTGAACCAGCCACTCCAACTCCACGCCGGTCCGTTCGGGCGGACCCGTCTTGAAGCAGACACCGTGCACATGGGCTTCGGCGTCCTCCTCCGTGAGGTCGTCGAGGTCGTCGCGGCCTACCGGATGCGCTGTCATGGTCCACCTCCTCTCTCATGGGTCGGGCACAGGGTCTTCTGCTCCCGAAGCGAGGACATGTCACCTTTGCGTGGTGCTGCCGCGAGTGTAAGCGGCCCCGCTGCGGAAGCGTCTTACGTAATGATGAACCGCTCCTCGGTCAAGTATTCGAAATCGGCCCTTCATTCCCTGTGGACGTCCGGCGTCCCGATCGAGATCCCCGCGTCCCGATTTGTCACCCTTTCGAGTGAGTCAAACCTCCTCAATCATCGTAATCGGGATGATACGGGCAGTGGCCGCGCGCGGCTCGGCGCGGCTATCACGGGCTGGGCCATGCCCCGGCGGTGATCCACTGCCGACCGGCTACGCTGCCGGTAGGGGCAGTACCCGCTGCGCCGGAGCACGGACCGAGCACGGATTCCGCCATAAGCCAGATCAGCGACAGGAGTACCCCTCGTGACCGTCGTCGGGCCCTTCGGGTCGAGCGTGTGGGACGAGGCCCTTGAGGCCGACATCCAGGCCGGACTCGCGGCCGTGGAGGAAGGCCTGCTGGAGGCCACCAAGAGCGACGTGCCGTTCATCACCGACGCGGCCCGGCACCTGCTGCAGGCGGGGGGCAAGCGCTTCCGGCCGATGCTGGTGATGCTCGGCGCCCAGTTCGGCGATCCGCACGCCCCCGGCGTGGTGCCCGCCGCCGTGGTCATCGAGCTGACCCACCTGGCCACGCTCTACCACGACGACGTGATGGACGAGGCGGACGTGCGCCGCGGCGTGCCCAGCGCCAACAGCCGCTGGGGCAATTCGGTGGCCGTGCTGACCGGCGACTTCCTCTTCTCCCGCGCGTCCCACCTGCTGGCCGACCTCGGCCCCGAGGCGGTCCGCGTCCAGGCCGAGGCGTTCGAGCGGCTGGTCACCGGCCAGATCATGGAGACCGTCGGCCCGCAGGCCGGCCGCGACCCGCTCGACCACTATCTGGAGGTCATCTCCGGCAAGACCAGCGCGCTCTTCGCGGTCTCCGGGCGCTTCGGCGCGATGATGGCCGGCGCCGACGAGTCGGTGGTGAACGTGCTGACCCAGTACGGCGAGCGGATCGGCATGGCCTTCCAGCTGGCCGACGACGTGCTGGACATCGCCAGCGACAGCCACGAGTCCGGCAAGACCCCCGGCACCGACCTGCGCGAGGGCATCCCGACGCTGCCGGTGCTGCACGTGCGCAAGTGGCACGCCGAGGGCCGCGGCGGCGACACCGCGGCCGACCGCAGGCTCAACGAACTGCTCGACGGCGACCTCACCGACGACGCCCTGCACGCCGAGGCGCTGGAGCTGCTGCGCGCCCACCCGGCGCTCGAGGCGGCCCGGCGGGACACCGTCCGCTTCGCCGACGAGGCCCGCGCCGCCCTCGCCCCGCTGCCGGACGGCCCGGCGAAGTACGCGCTGGCCGGGATGTGCGAGACGGTCGTCCACCGGGCCGGCTGAGCCTGCGGGCCGCTCCCCGGGGCCGACCCTTAGGGGTCTGCACCCTGTCGGGTACGGGTCGGGGCCGTGTCATACCGCGGGAGTACGCACAGTTGCATCCGGCGGCTGATGTGCCGCGCCGGCGGTTTTGCTGTGATGGATACGCCACTTCACGGCGGACCGGGCGACAATGGGCCCGGGGAGTGGACGAGTGCGCAGCAGACCGACCGCCGCGACGACGGAGGTAGACAAGCAATGGCACCGATCCAACCGGCTCAGCCGGACCAGCCGGGTCAGCCGGACCGAGCGGACCTGTCGGCGCCGTACGCCGATCACGAGCCGGCCGACGCGTCGGCGCGGCGACGGCGCAAGGCGGCGCGGTACGCCGTGCCCGTCGCGGTGGCGGGCGTCGCCGCCGCGACCATCAGCCTGGTGCCCGCGCTCGCCGACAGCGGCAACCCCTCACTGCCCTCGATCACCGCGGAGCAGTTGCTGACGAAGATCGCCGCGTCCGACACCCAGACCGTCGACGGCACGGTGAAGGTCACCACCGACCTCGGGCTGCCCTCGGCACTGTCCGGGGGGTCGGCGGCCGGTCTGTTCGGGGGCGCGGGGGCCTCCGACAGCGCGCCCGGCGGCCGGGGGGACGGCGGCTCGGCCGCGGCCCCGCAGGCCAAGCTCACCGAGCTGCTCGCCGGCACCCACACGCTGCACGTCGCGGCCGACGGCCAGGACCGGCAGAAGCTCTCGCTGATCGAGCCGGCCGCCGAGTACAGCGTGATCCACAACGGCACGCAGGTGTGGGCCTACGACAGCAAGTCCGGCGACGTCTTCCACCAGACCCTGCCGGCCGACGCACGGCACCCGGGTAAGGACGGCGCCGCGCCCGGCTCCGGTGACCTCGGCGGGGTCCCGGCGACCCCGCAGGAGGCCGCCCGGCAGCTGATCAAGGCGGCCGACGGCACGGCCTCGTTCACGGTCGACGGCACCGCCCGGGTCGCCGGCCACAGCGCCTACGAGCTGCTGGTCACCCCGCAGCACGCGGACACCACCACGGTCGGCTCGATACGGATCGCGGTCGACTCCAAGACAGGGGTGCCGCTGAAGTTCACGCTGGCGCCCAAGGGCGGCGGCAAGGCGGTCTTCGACGTCGGCTTCACCAAGGTCGGCTTCGGCGAACCGGCCGCCTCGACCTTCGACTTCACCCCGCCCAAGGGCTCCAAGGTCACCGAGGGCGGCGCCGCGCACAGCGGCGACGCGCAGGACCGGCGGTGGTCCGGCGGAGACCTGCGGGGCACGGACGGCGCCGCCGGCCGGCCGACCGTGCTGGGCAAGGGCTGGGACTCCATAGCCGTCATCAGCTCGCCCGGCGGCGCGCTCGACAAGACCGGCAAGTCGGGTCCGGACGGCGCGGGCGGCCTCTTCGGCGGCTCCCACGACCGCGGGAAGGGCGGCGGCGACGCCCAGTCGCTGCTGAACAGCTTCGGCAAGCAGGTCAGCGGCGCGTTCGGCACCGGCACGGTGTTCCACACCCGGCTGGTCAACGCCCTGCTCACCGACAAGGGCACCCTCTACGTCGGCGCGGTCACCCAGAGCGCGCTCACCGACGCGGCGAACGCGGCGGCGAAGTAGGAAGCCGGGAGAAGGCGGCAGCAAGGAGGCGGCCGGGAGCCGGGTGCCGGGAGCCGGCGGCCGGCAGCCGGGAGCCGGACGTCGCGAGAGGCCGGGAGCGGGGAGTGGACGGAGGAGTGGAGACGGACGCGGACGGGACGGGCGGCCCAGGCGGCACGGGCGGCGCAGGCGGCACGAGCACGGACGCGGCGGGCGGCGGTGACGTCGGAGACGCCGGGGACGGCGCGGTGGTGATCGAGACCCGGGGGCTGGCCAAGCAGTACCGCGGGACGCTCGCGGTGGACGGGCTGGACCTGCGGGTGCCGCGCGGCAGCGTCTTCGGCTTCCTCGGGCCGAACGGCTCGGGCAAGACGACCACCATCCGCATGCTGATGGGGCTCATCGCGCCGACCGCGGGCAGCGCACGGGTGCTCGGCCGGCCGATGCCCCGCGCCTCCCGGACCGTGCTGCCCAAGGTCGGCGCGCTGATCGAGGGCCCCGCGCTCTACGGGTTCCTGTCCGGCCGGGACAATCTGCTGCGGTACGACGCGGCCGACCCGACCGCCGATCCGCGCACCCGGTCGGCCCGGGTCGGCGCGGCCCTGGACCGGGTGGGTCTCGCCGCGGCGGCGGGCAAGAAGGCCAAGGCGTACTCGCTGGGCATGAAGCAGCGGCTCGGGCTGGCCGCCGCGCTGCTCCAGCCGCGCGAGCTGCTGGTGCTGGACGAGCCGACCAACGGTCTGGATCCGCAGGGCATGCGGGAGATCCGCGGGCTGGTGCGGGAGCTGGCGGCGGACGGCACCACCGTCTTCCTCTCCTCGCACCTGCTGGACGAGATCGAGCAGGTCTGCACGCACGTCGCGGTGATGGCGCGCGGCCGGCTGCTCACTCAGGGGCCGGTCGCCGAGCTGGCCGCGGGCAGCCGCGGCAGGCTCGCGGTCACCACGCCCGATCCGGGGCGGGCGGCTGAGGTCCTCGCCGAGCACGGTGTCACGGGCCTGGCCACGGACCCGGGCGCCGGAGCGGGCGCGGGTCCGGCCGGCGCGAGCCCCCGGGTCACCGGCGACCTGCCGGCCGACCCGCCCGACCTGGCCGAGCTGAACGCGGCGCTGGTCCGCGCGGGAGTGCGGGTACGCGGCTTCGGCGTCGAACGCGCCTCGCTGGAGGACGCGTTCGTGGCCCTGACCGGAGAGGGTTTCGATGTCGCGGGCTGAACCAGGAGCCGGCGCCCCGCCGCCCCCCGAGCACGCC
>JAJSZB010000242.1:0-10740 GCA_050613715.1 Streptomyces sp. IBSBF 3018 | reverse complement strand
GCCCATGCCGCCGGCCTCGCCCGCGCTCCCCGCGGCCGGCCGGCACGCGTACCCCGGCCAGATGCAGCAGCCGCAGACGCAGCCCCACCCGCAGCCGCAACCCCAGCAGCACGTGCAGCCGCAGCGCCAGTACCAGCAGCCGGCCCCGTACCAGGCCCAATCGCCGCAGCCGCAGCCCCCGATCCACCCGCAGCCGCAGCCCCCGATCCACCCGCAGCCGCAGATCCACCCTCAGATGCAGCCGCAGCCGTACGGCCGGCCCCTCGCCCAGCCCCAGCCGCAGCCCTACGCCCAGCAGCAGCCCCCGTCGCCGGCCCAGCAGCCGCAGCCCGCGCCGCAGCAACAGCCGCCGCAGCAGCCGCAGTCGGGACTGCCCCGGCGCGTGCCGTTCGACAATCTCGCGCCCGACTCCCGGCTGCGCCGCTCGGCCCCGCAGCCGAACCCCGCGCCGCCCGCCCCGGCCGGCCCGCGCTCCGCGGGCCAGATGCGGGACCGGCTCTCGAACTTCCACCAGGGCGTCAGGCGCGGCAAGGACGGCAGCGACCGCGACGGGCGCGGCCGGCCGCCGGGCGGATCGGGTCCGCTATGAGGAGGCTGCGCTCTCCCCAGCCCCCGCCCGAGGCGCGTGCCACCGCACCGTTCGCAGCGCCGACCCCCGCAGCGCACCCGCCCGCGGTACCCTCGCCCGCGGCGCCGTCGGAGGTCGACTTCAGCAGCATAGGAAGCAGCCACAGCCATGAGCGATCTGAGCAACGCAGCGCAGAACCTGAACTGGCTCATCGCCAACTTCGTGAAGCAGGTGCCGGGCGTCGCGCACGCGGTGGTCGTCTCCTCGGACGGCGTCCAGCTCCTGGCCTCGGCGTCGATGCCGAAGGAGCGCGGCGACCAGCTCGCCGCGCTGGCCTCGGGCCTGGCGAGCCTGACCCAGGGGGCGGCGACGCTCTTCGAGGCCGGCACGGTCACCCAGACCATCGTGGACATGCAGAACGGATTCCTCTTCCTGACCTCGATCAGCGACGGCTCGGTGCTCGCGGTGCTGGCGGCGCCGGGCTGCGACATGAAGATCGTGGGTTACGAGATGACCTTGCTGGTCGAGCGGACCGGCGACGCGCTGACCCCCGCCGTGCGCAAGGAACTGCAGAAGGCGCTGGCGGGCTGACGGCCGGCCCGGCCGGCCGTTCGCCACACACCCGGAAGGACGTGCGTACGTGAGTGCAGACCGCAGGCGCAGCTCGCCGTTCGTACGTCCCTACGCCGTCACCCGCGGCAGGACCACGGCGCGCACCGACTTCGCGCTGGAGGCCCTGGTCAGCACCACCATGCTCGCCTGGGAGAGCGGGGTGAGGTTCTTCCCCGAGCAGCAGGCGATCTGCCGGCTGTGCATGAACCTCACCTCGGTGGCCGAGATATCCGCGGTGCTCAACATCCCGCTCCAGGTCACCCGCGTGCTGGTGGGCGACCTGGCCGAGAGCGGCTACGTCAGCGTCCAGCAGCCGGCCTACGCGGGCGGGCGGCCGGACGTCACGCTGCTGGAACGGGTGCTCACCGGGCTGCGCGGCCTCTGAGCCGTCCCGACGACCTACGGAGTGTCATGCCTGACCCCTCCCCGCTCGCCGTGTCCTTCGGGGTCGCGGCGCAGGCGTACGACCGCTACCGCTCGGGGCCGCCCGCGCAGGCGCTGGACTGGGTGCTGCCGGCCGGCTGCCGTTCCGTGCTGGACCTTGGGGCCGGCACCGGGCTGCTGACCCGTCAGCTCGCCGACCGCGTCGGGGACGTCGTGGCGGTCGAGCCGGACGCCCGGATGCGGGAGGTGCTGACCGAGTCCTGCCCCGGGGCGACGGTGCTGGAGGGGACCGCCGAGGCGATCCCGCTGCCGGACCGCCGGGTGGAGGCCGTCACGGTGTCCGCCGCGTGGCACTGGATGGACCCGGCCGCCGCGCTGCCGGAGATCGCGCGGGTGCTCACCCCGGGCGGCACGCTCGGCATCCTCTACACCCGCAGGGACCGGCGGGTGCCCTGGCTCGACGGCCTGGACGCCTTCGTGCACCGGGAGATGGGCACCGACGACCGGGTCGGCGAGCTGATCCGGCGGATGAACGAGCAGCCGTGGCTGCCCAAGGACGCGCCGTTCGCCGAGACCGAGACGCACGCGGTGACCTGGACGGCCGTGATGACCGCCGAGGAGATCGTCGCGATGTTCGGCACCTACAGCAGGTTCATCACGCTGCCGGAGGAGCGGAAGCGGGAGCTGGCCGAACGCATCGGCGCGGAGGTCCGCGCCCACGCGCCGACACGGGACGGCCAGGTCCTGATGCCCATGGTCTGCTACTGCTGGCGGGCCCGGCTCACCGCCCGCTGAGCCGGGGCGGGCGGTTGCGGGCCGCGCTCACACGTCGCGGACCCAGCTGCCGTGGAAGCCCAGCGGCACCCGGCCCGGCAGGTGGACGCGGGCCAGCGGCGGCGCGGTGAAGTCCTGCGCGGCCAGGATGACCAGGTCCGACGCGCCGCGGTCGGGGTTGTGGACGTACGCCAGCGCGTAGCCGTCGTCCTCAGCGCCGCGGCGGGGGTCGGCGCCGCCGTGCGGGCCGTGGCCGCGGCGCCACTCATCGCCGTCCGGGTCGCGCGGCACGAACACCGCCTCACTGGCCGGCGAGTTCTTCGGGAAGCGGTGCACCTGCGTGGTGCCGCGCAGCAGGTCGTGCTTGATCAGCGCGTCGCCGAAGTTCCGGTCCGGCGGGACGCCGTCCACCGTCTCGTAGGCGCGCCACATCTCGCCGGCGCACGCCGCGTAGCCGTAGCGGTGGCGGTGGGCCACCAGGCCCTCGCGGACCCGCGGGAACTCCTGCGGCCGGTCGTCGATCCGCTGGGTGTGCAGCCGCCCGTGCTCCAGGTCGATGGTCCAGCGCTCCAGGTACGGCGTGCCGGTCGCCGTCGGGCCGTCGCTGCCGCGCCCGGCCGCGAAGAACGGCGCCGGCATGCCGGCGAAGTCCACCACCACGGTCCGGCCGTCGTCGTAGGCGTTCAGGGTGTGCGAGTAGTACGTCGAGGGGTCGCCCTCGAACCAGCGGACCGGCCCGCCCGCGCGCGGCATCACGCCGACCCGCGAGGGGTGCCGGTCGTTCCACACGTACGGCACCAGCGCGCCCGCCTCGGCCGCCGCCATGTCGAAGGTCACCGGGGTGTCGAAGACGACGACGTACCGCTCGGTCAGCGCGAAGTCGTGCATCATCGGGCTGTCCGCAACCGGGATGCGGGTGGTCCTGGCCACCGTGCCGGTGTGGTCGACCACCAGGTGCCGCACGTGGTCCCAGGTCGGGTAGTACGTGATCGCGTGCAGCTCGTCGGCCTCCGCGTCGTACTTGGTGTGCGCGGTGAACGCGTCCTTCAGCGAGCCGCCGAAGTCGAACGCGCCGACCGTGTTCAGCTCCTCGTCCAGCTGGTACGGCATCGGGCCGCTCTCCTGGCAGGCGAGCACCCGGCCCTTGTACGGGACGACGTGGGTGTTGGCCGCGAAGTCGTTGTCCGGGACCGGCCCCCGGTACGGCTCGCCGAGCTTCGCGGCCACGTCGGAGGAGCGCACCCAGCGGTTGCGGTACCACTCGGCGCGGCCGTCGCGCAGCCGGACGCCGTGCACCATGCCCTGGCCGAGCATCCAGTGGTGGGCGCGGGGGTCCTCAAGGCCCAGCACGTTGGGGCCGTTGCGCAGGTAGCGGCCGTTCAGCTCGCGCGGGATGCGGCCGGTCACCGGCAGGTCGAAGGCGGTGACCTCCTCGGTCGCCGGGGCGAACGCGCCCTGGAGGAAGGGGAACCGGCTCGCCGCGGTGGCGCTCGCGCTCGCGCCGCCCGGCGCCGCGCCGCGTCCCGCGGCCGGGCCGCCGCCGGCCGCCCACGCGGAGCCGCCGCGCAGCGCCACGAGGCCGCCGGCCGCGGCGACCGCGCCGCCGCGCAGCATCCGCCGCCGGGTCGGCCCGGAACGCCCGGCCCCGGCGGAAGCCGTTGCCGTCGCGCCGGCCACGCTCGCCGCAACCCCCGCGGAAGCCGCGCCGGCCGCGCCTGCCACGCCCGCCGTAGCCCCCGCGGAAGCCGCGCCGGTCGCTCGCGCCGCGCCGCCCGCGCCTGCCGCAACCCCCGCGGAAGCCGCGCCGCCCGCGCCCGCCGTCCCCGCCGCGTGCCCCGCGTCGTGCGCGCCGCGCTCGCCGCTCGTGTCGTACGTCCCGCTTCCGCCGCCGTGCGCGCCGTCTCGTCCGGTGTGCGTCATCGCCCGTCCACTCCCCGTCTCGCCGTTCGGTCCTGGTGCCGTCCTGCGTGCACCTCGACCCTCTCCCGGCGCGCGGGCCGCGGTCATTGCGGACCGCACCCATCTCGGGGGTGGGGACAACCCCCGGCCGCGGACCCGCCCTACGGCGTCGGCGCGTGGGCGACCGCGTCCTCCACCGAGGTGTCGCCGGAGACGAGTTCGAGCGTGAGGCCGGCGGTCTCGGGCGCGGCCAGCAGCGCGGCGAGCACGGCCGCGACGTCCTCGCGGGGGACCGAGCCGCGACCGGTGGCGGCGGCGAGCCGCACCCGGGAGGTGCCGGGCACGTCGGTGAGCGAGCCCGGCCGCAGCACCGTCCAGTCCAGCGCGTCACGCGCCCGGATCGCGTCGTCCGCGGCGCCCTTGGCCCGCAGATACGCCTGGAACACCTCGTCGGAGTGCGTCGCGTCGGCGTCCGCGCCCATCGAGGAGACGATCAGGAAGCGGCGCACACCGGCACGCTCGGCCGCGTCCGCGAGCAGCACGGCCGCGTCGCGGTCCACCGTGATCTTGCGTTCCGCGCCGCTGCCCGGGCCCGCGCCCGCCGCGAACACCGCGGCGTCCGCGCCGCGCAGCACCTCGGTCACCTCGTCCACCGACGCCGACTCCAGGTCCAGCACGACCGGCTCCGCGCCGACCGCCCGCAGGTCCGCGGCCTGGGCCGGGTTGCGGATCAGCCCCACCGCCTCGTCCCCGCGCGCCGCCAGCCGCCGCTCCAGCCGCAGCGCGATCTGCCCGTGTCCACCAGCAATCACCGTACGCATACCCCGACGCTACGCCCCGCCCCCGGCTTCCACCCCGGGCCACGCCCGCCGCCCCACTCGCCTGACGCAAGCGGAGGCCCGCGCGCGTACGGCCGCAGGGTCCCCCGGGAGCGCTCAGGTCTGGCGGGGCGAGGACTGCCGGGGCAGGTCCAGCGGCGCGCTGCCGGGGGAGTCGCAGTACTCGCGGACCGCGCTGGTGCGCGAGACGACCCGGCCCCGGTGGATGACCAGCCGGCTGTACGCATGGGAGAGGACGCCCTCGACGCCGTCCCCGCGCACCGCGAGCAGCTCCGCGGGGAAGCCGGCCTCGACGCGGACCGGCGGCAGCCCCAGCACCGCGCGGGACTGCGCGGCGACCGCCTCGTACGCGGCGGCCGCGTCGCACTGCCCGTGGGTGGCCAGCAGGAACGCCGCCTCCAGCGGGTCGCCGCGGCCGACCGGGTTGGCGAGGTCGGCCAGTGAGCCGCTGCCGGCGCAGACCCGTACCCCCGCCGCGCGCAGCGCCCGCACCGGCGCGACCCCGCCGCGCTCCAGCACGCCGCACCCGCCCTGCGGCAGCGCCGCGACCGAGACGCCCGCCGCGGCCAGCCGCTCCGCCGCCGTGGCCACCGCGCCGGGCGGCAGCGCCGCCAGGCCGTGGCACGGGCCGAGCGTCACGCCCGGCCGCATGCCGCCGGCCATCGCGGCCAGCCGCGCCAGCCGGGCCGGGTCGCCGGCCGCGGTGTGCAGGTCGACGGGCACGCCGAACTCCGCGGCCAGCGACAGCACCGCCTCCGCGTACCCGCTCGGGTCCGGGTCCAGGTCCGGGCAGCCGCCCGCCACCGCCGCGCCCATCTTCAGCGCGTCGCGCAGCATCGCGTACCCGTCCGCGCCCGCCACGCCGGTCAGCAGCCGCGGCGCGGCGACCGGCTGCACCTCGACCAGGCCGGTCAGCGTCCTGGCCGCCCGCAGCACCGCCTCCAGCGCGTGCAGGCCCTGCACCCCGCCGATCCGCACATGGGTGCGCAACACCGTCGCGCCGTGGCCCAGTTGCAGCAGCGCGGCCTCGGTGACGCGGCGCTGCACGTCCTCCGCGTCGTCGCGGGCCGGCGGGCCGCCCGCGGTCAGCGCCTGGTCGAGGTGGGCGTGCGGTTCCGCGGGCGCGGGCAGCAGCAGATAGCCGCGCAGGTCGATCCGCGCGCCCTCGGTGAGGCTGCCCGCCGTGCCCACCGCCTCGATCCGCGCGCCGCTCAGCCGTACGTCGACGGTTCTGCCGTCGGTCAGCCGCGCGCCGCACAGCAGCAGGGAGGCGGCCGGGGCGGCGTCGCGGTGGGAGCCGTGGGAACCCTGGGAGTCGTGGGAGCTGTCGTGCGGGGCGTCGGACATCGCGCTCCTCCGGTCCTGGCAAGCGGGGGCGGCGGTACAACAAGACGGGGCGGCGGTACAACAAGACGGGCGGGATGGACGAGGGTGGACGAGACGGGCAAGATCACCGGTTCCGACCCTAGGACCACCGGCGGCCGACACCTCGTAGGAGAGCATTAGTCGTACCGGTGAGGGTCGCGCGCGGGGCGTCCGGGAGGTGCGCGGGGGGCGTCCGGCCGGCCCGGCGACGCGGGCGGCTCGTGCCCCGCCGGTGCCCGATGTGCCCTGCGGGATACGGATTTCACGTATCGCTGCGGACCGTGTAATGTCTTCCTCGCTCGCCCCAATAGCTCAGTCGGTAGAGCGTCTCCATGGTAAGGAGAAGGTCTACGGTTCGATTCCGTATTGGGGCTCTGGTGGATCGGTTCCCCGCCGCGACCGGCGGGGGCCAGTTCATCGCAGCGGCGTAGCTCAGTCGGTAGAGCAAGCGGCTCATAATCGCTGTGTCACCGGTTCAAGTCCGGTCGCCGCTACTCTCCGTAGCCGATTGCGGGTTCGGTCCCTCGGTCGGCTACTATTCCTGTGTTCATTTCACCCGTTCGTCAAGGAGCACTCACGTGGCCGCCACCGACGTCCGCCCGAAGATCACGCTGGCCTGCGTGGAGTGCAAGGAGCGGAACTACATCACCAAGAAGAACCGGCGCAACGACCCGGACCGTCTTGAGATGAAGAAGCACTGCCCGCGATGCAACGCGCACACCGCGCACCGCGAGACCCGCTGACGCTCCGCAGTCTCCACGCCGTGTGCGCCGGGCGTCCGCGCCTCGCCCGTACACGTCAGGAAACAGCTCCACAGCAACCGCCGCGAGGCCGTACCCGTGTTCACCGCCGGGGACGGCCTCGCGGCATGTCGTGATCCTTTTCCCCGCGTGATCCTTTCCCGGAGGTGCCGATGGCCCTGGACCAGTCCTTCGTCGGGCGCAGTTATCCGCCCACCGACCCCTATGAAGTGGGCCGGGAGAAGATCCGCGAATTCGCCGAGGCGATCGGCGATCCGAACCCGGTCTACCGCGACGCCGACGCGGCGGCGTCGCTCGGCCACGCCGATGTGATCGCGCCGCCGACCTTCGCCTTCTCGCTCACCTACAAGGCGGCGGGCGTGGTCGTCATGGACCCCGAACTCGGGCTCGACTACAGCCGCGTCGTCCACGGCGACCAGCGGTTCGCGTACACCCGCCCGGTGCGGGCCGGCGACCGGCTGACCGTCGTCTCGACCATCGAGGCGATCAAGTCCCTGGCGGGCAACGACATCCTGGACATCCGCGGCGAGGTCCACGACGCGTCCGGCGAGCACGTGGTGACCGCCTGGACCAAGCTGGTCGCCCGCGCGCTCAAGGACGGCCACGGCGGCTCCGCGGGGGACGGTCCCGCGGGGGACGGGTCCGCGAACGGCACGGCGAACGCTTCCGCGGGGGACGGTTCCGCGAACGGCACGGCGAACGGCAAGGGGGACGCGTGATGGCCGCGGCGATCGCCTACGACGACGTGGAGGTCGGCACCGAACTGCCGTCCGCCTCCTTCCCGGTCACCCGCGCGACGCTGGTGCAGTACGCCGGCGCCTCGGGGGACTTCAACCCGATTCACTGGAACGAGCGATTCGCCCGCGAGGTCGGCCTGCCCGACGTGATCGCCCACGGCATGTTCACCATGGCCTCGGCGGCCCGCGTGGTCACCGACTGGGCCGGCGACCCGGGGGCGGTGGTCGAGTACGGCGTGCGCTTCACCAAGCCGGTCGTGGTCCCCGACGACGACAAGGGCGCGGTGATCGAGGTGACCGCGAAGGTCGCCGCGAAGCTGGAGGACAACCAGGTCAGGGTCGACCTGACCGCCACCTCGGCCGGCCAGAAGGTGCTGGGCATGGCCCGCGCGGTGGTCCGGCTCGGCTGAGCGCCGGCCGCGGCCCCGGGAGCGGCTGAGGTAAGGGGCGCCCGCCAGGTGCGGGCGCCCCTTACCCGTCTCCCGCGCCCGTGCCTGTCCCCGTCCGTGCCGCGCCCGATGCCCCCGCTTGACGTAGGTAGTGATTGGCCACTAACTTAGTGGCCATGGTCAGGATGAGCGCCGAGGAGCGGCGTGCCAAGGTCGTCCAGGCGGCGGTCCACGCCTTCGCCTACGGCGGGTACGACGGCACGTCCACGGAGGCGATCGCCCGCAGGGTGGGCGTCTCGCAGCCGTACCTCTTCCGGCTCTTCCCCAACAAGCAGGCGATCTTCCGGGCCGCGGTCCGCGACTGCATGACGTCCACCCGCGACGCGATGACGGCGGCGGCGGAGGGGCTGCCGGTCGAGGAGCGGATGCCGGCGATGGCCGCGGCGTACTCCGCGCTGATCGAGCAGCACCCCGAGCGACTGCTGATGCAGATGCAGACGTACGCGGCCACGGCCGCCGCCACGGCCTCCGGCGACCACGCGTTCGGCGAGGTCGTGCGGGAGCAGTGGCAGGAGCTGTGGGACGCGGTGCACGAGCGGCTGGGCGCCGACGTCGAGGCGACCACGGACTTCCTGGCGCACGGGATGCTGATCAACACCCTGGTGTCGCTCGGCTTCCCGCCGGAGCACCGCAACTGGCGGGGCTTCGACGACGAGGGCGAGCACGACAAGACGCTGCCGCGCGGGCTCGGCGTGGGCGGCCCGAAGCCCGAGGAGTCCGCCGCGGCTGCCGAGCCCGAGGAGCCCGAGGACTCGGACGACTCCGACCCCGCGTAGTTCCGAGGCCCGGGCCTGGTCCGGGCTTTTTTCATGGCCTGAAAAGTTAGTAAGCAATCACTAAACGAGCTGGGGGAAGCGATGAGCACCGACACCGACACCGACACCCATACCGACACCGGGAAGGGGCTGGGCGGCGGCGCCGTCTGGGCGCTGGTGATCACCAGCGTCGCCGGCTTCATGGCCGCCCTGGACAACCTGGTCGTCACCACCGCGCTGCCCTCCATCCGCGCCGACCTCGGCGGCGCGCTGTCGGACCTGGAGTGGACGGTCAGCGCCTACACCCTCACCTTCGCCGTGCTGCTGATGTTCGGCGCGGCGCTCGGCGACCGCTTCGGCCGCCGCCGGCTCTTCCTCGGCGGGCTCGCGCTGTTCACCGCCGCGTCCGCCGCCGCGGCGATGGCGCCCGGCATCGGCGAGCTGATCGCGGCCCGCGCGGTGCAGGGCGTCGGCGCCGCGGTGATGATGCCGCTCACCCTGACCCTGCTGACCGCCGCGGTCCCGGCCGAGCGGCGCGGGATGGCGTACGGGATCTGGGGCGGCGTCAACGGCCTCGCGGTCGCCAGCGGTCCGCTGATCGGCGGCAGCCTGACCGAACACGTCTCCTGGCACTGGATCTTCTGGCTGAACGTCCCGCTCGGTCTCCTGCTGCTGCCCGCCGCCCGGCTGCGGCTGGCCGAGTCGCGCGCCGACGACGCCCGGCTCGACGCCCGCGGCACCGCGCTGATCAGCCTCGGGCTGTTCGGCATCGTCTACGCCCTGGTCAGCGAGACCGGGCACGGCTGGACCAGCGCGCGGGTGCTGGCCGGGCTGATCGGCGGCGCGGTGCTGGTCGCGGCGTTCGTCCGGCACGGGATGACCGCGCAGCGGCCGATGCTGCCGATGCGGATGTTCCGCAACCGCGGCTTCACAGCGATCAACGCGGCCAGCCTGCTGATGTTCACCGGCATGTTCGGCTCGATCTTCCTGCTCAGCCAGTTCCTGCAGAACGTGGTGGGCTACGGGCCGACCGAGGCGGGCCTGCGGATGCTGCCGTGGACCGGGATGCCGATGATCGCCGCGCCGATCGCCGGCGCGCTCTCCGACCGGATCGGCGGCCGTCCGGTCGCCGCGACGGGCCTGGCGCTCCAGGCGTTCGGCCTCGGCTGGTTCGCCGCGGTGGTCTCGACGGACGTCTCCTACGCCGTCCAGCTCCCCGGGCTGATCGCCGGCGGCATCGGGATGGGCCTGTTCTTCGCGCCGGCCACCAACCTCTTCATGTCCGCGGTGCGGCCGGAGGAGCAGGGCATCGCCTCCGGCACCAACAACGCGCTGCGCGAGATCGGCGGCGCGCTCGGCATCGCGGTGCTCGGCTCGGTCTTCGCCGCACGCGGCGGCTACGGCTCCGGCGCGCAGTTCGTCGACGGGCTCACCCCGGCGCTGTGGATCGGCGCGGCCGTGGTCGCCGCGGCGTGCGTCGCGGCGCTGCTCTACCCGCGGCGGCGCGGGCCCCCCCCCCCCCCGGGGGGGGGGGGGGGCCCCCCCGCCGCGTCCCTGCCCGTTGCGGCAGGTGGTAGAGACCAATCTTGTGGGTTGC
>JAJSZB010000241.1:0-10855 GCA_050613715.1 Streptomyces sp. IBSBF 3018 | reverse complement strand
CCCCCCCCCCCCCCCCCCCCCCCCCCCCCCCCCCCCCCCCCCCCCCCCCCCGCGCGCCCCCCCCCCCCCCCCCCCCCCCCCCCCCCCCCCCCCCCCCCCCCCCGGGACGCGCACCAGGTCGGCGGCGACGGTGAGTCCGCCGGTGAAGCCGGCGGCGCGGGCCCGGTCGGCGAACGCGGCCGGGTCGCCGTAGCGCTGCGAGAAGTGCGTGAGGACCAGGTGCCGCACGCCGGCGTCGCGGGCCACCGCCCCGGCCTGGCCGGCGGTCAGGTGACCGTACTCGGCGGCGAGCCCCGCGTCCTCGTCGAGGAAGGTCGACTCGATGACCAGCAGGTCGCAGTCCGCGGCCAGTTCCGGCACCGCGTCGCACAGCCGGGTGTCCATGATGAACGCGGCCTTCTGGCCCGGCCGGTGCTCGCTGACGTCGTCCAGGGTGACGCCGCCGAGCGCGCCCTCGCGCTGGAGCCGGCCGACCGCGGGCCCGGTGATGCCGTGCGCGGCGAGCCGGTCGGGCAGCATCCGGCGGCCGTCGGGCTCGGCCAGCCGGTAGCCGTAGGACTCCACCGGGTGCGACAGCCGCGCCGCGGACAGCGTGAAGGCGGGCGTCACGGCCAGCACGCCGTCCGCGGCGACGGGCTCCTCGCGCAGGTCGACGGTCTCGCGGTAGGCGGTGGCGTACCGCAGCCGGTCGAAGAACTGCTGCCCGGAGGCCGGGTAGTGGGCGGTGACCGGGTGCGGGACCCGGTCGAGGTTGATCCGCTGGATCACCCCGGCCAGGCCCAGGCTGTGGTCGCCGTGGAAGTGCGTGACGCAGATCCGGGTCAGGTCGTGCGCGGCGACCCCGGCGTGCAGCATCTGCCGCTGGCTGCCCTCGCCGGGGTCGAAGAGGATGCCCTCGCCGTCCCAGCGCAGCACGTAGCCGTTGTGGTTGCGCTGCCGGGTCGGCACCTGGCTCGCGGTGCCGAGGACGACGAGTTCGCGCACCGGCGGTCCCTCAGCCCATGTGGGTGAGGTCGCGGCCGCCCAGCACGTGGGCGTGCGCGTGGAAGACGGTCTGGCCGGAGCCGGCGCCGGTGTTGAAGACGATGCGGTAGCCGTGGCCGTCGATCTTCTCCTGCGCGGCGACCTCGCCCGCCTCGCGCAGCACGTCCGCCGCCGCGCCCGGGTCGCCCGCGGCCAGCGAGGCCGCGTCGGGGTAGTGCACCCGGGGGATCACCAGGACGTGGGTGGGCGCCTTGGGCGCGATGTCGCGGAAGGCGACCGTCGTCGCGGTCTCGCGGACGACCGTGGCGGGGATCTCCCCGGCCACGATCTTGCAGAACAGGCAGTCGGCCTGCGGCTCTCCCGCCATGGCGGATGCTCCTCGGGGTGCTGGGGTGTGTGGTCGGGGGGTGCGGGTGGACGGGCGCGCGTGCCCGCGTACGGGTCCGCCGTACGCGGGCCGCGCGGGACCCCGCGGGGAACGACTCTACGGACGCCGGGACGCTACGGGCGCGGCGGCACGGGCGGCAGCGGCGGCGGGGTCTTGGCCGGGGTCTCCTCCAGCGCGGCCAGCGCCAGCGCGATCGCCGCGTCGAGCTGCGGGTCGCGGCCGGCCGCCGAGTCCTGCGGGGTGTGGACCACCTCGACGTCCGGGTCGACGCCGTGGTTCTCCACGTCCCATCCGTAACCCTCCAGCCAGAACGCGTACTTGGGCTGGGTGACCAGCGTGCCGTCGACCAGCCGGTAGCGGCTGTCGATGCCGATCACGCCGCCCCAGGTGCGGGTGCCGACGACCGGGCCGATGCCGAGCGCGCGCACCGCCGCGTTGACGATGTCGCCGTCGGAGCCGGAGAACTCGTTGGCGACGGCGACGACCGGGCCGCGCGGCGCGTCCTGCGGGTAGCTGTAGACCGGGCCGCCGCGCGGCAGGTCCCAGCCGACGATGCGGCGCGCGAGCTTCTCCACCACCAGCTGCGAGGTGTGGCCGCCGCTGTTCTCGCGGACGTCCACCACCAGGCCCTCGCGGGCGACTTCGAGCCGCAGGTCGCGGTGGAGCTGGGCCCAGCCGCTGCTGACCATGTCCGGGACGTGGAGGTAGCCCAGCCGCCCGCCGGACGCCTGGTGGACGTGGGCCCGGCGGCCGGCCACCCAGTCGTGGTAGCGCAGCGCCTCCTCGGCGGCCAGCGGCACCGCGACCACGTGGCGCACCGCACCGCCGCTTGCCGGGGCGACGGTCAGCTCGACCGGCTTGCCCGCGGTGCCGACCAGCAGCGGCCAGGGACCGGTCGCGGGGTCGACCGCGCGGCCGTCCACGGCCAGCAGCAGGTCGCCGGCCCGGACCGCGACGCCGGGCGCGGCCAGCGGCGAGCGGGCCTCGGGGTCGGAGGACTCGCCCGGCAGCACCCGGTCGACCCGCCACGCGCCGTCCTCGGTGCGCGACAGGTCCGCGCCGAGCAGGCCCTGGCGGTGCAGCGGGTCGCGGAAGCCGCCGGTCCCGGTGACGTACGCGTGCGAGGTGCGCAGCTCGCCGTGCAGCTCCCAGAGCAGGTCCACCAGGTCGTCGTGGGTGGCGACGGCGTCGAGCAGCGGCCGGTAGCGCTCGCCCAGCGCGTCCCAGTCCAGGCCGTTCATGTCCGCGCGCCAGAAGTTGTCGCGCATCAGGCGGTGCGTCTCGGCGTACATCTGCCGCCACTCCTGCGCGGGACGGACGGTGACGCGGACCCGGCCGAGGTCGACCGAGGTGGCGCCGTCGGAGTCGTCGGAGGAGTCGGACTTGCTGTCGGCGGGCACGATCCGCAGCCGGCCGCCGCTGGTGATCAGCACCTTGGCGCCGTCGCCGGTGACCGCGAAGTCGTCGGCGGCGTCGGAGATCTCCTCGACCCGCAGGTGGCCGAGGTCGTAGCGCTCCAGCACGCTGTCCGGCGGCTGCGCGTCGGGGGTGGCCAGCGACGAGCCGAGCACGCCGGTCAGCGGGTGGCGCAGCCACAGCACGCCGCCCTTGGCCGCGCGCAGGCCGGAGTAGCGGCCCGCCTCGACCGGGAACGGCACGATGCGGTCGGCGATGCCCTCGGCGTCGACGGTGGTCGGGCGGGGGCGCTCGGGCGCGCCGCCCTTGTCGTCGCCCTGGTCGCCGCGGCCCTCGCCCTCGTCGTCGGAGCCGGACCCGGACCCCGGCCCGGTGCCGCCGTCGCCCGGGCCGCCCGCCGCGCCCGGCTCGTCGTCGTCCTCGTTCTCGTACGGGCGGCCGTGGCGCTGCGGGCCGAACGGCGAGGGCGTGGTCGCGGCCAGCGTGATCAGGTACGGGCGGCAGGCGTTGGGGAACGACAGGTCGAAGACGTGCGCGTCGTAGACCGGGTCGAAGGCCCGCTCGGACAGGAACGCCAGGTGCCGGCCGTCCGCGGTGAAGGCCGGGGCGAAGTCGTTGAAGCGCAGCGGCGTCGCCTCGACGACGGTGAGGTCGGCGGTGGCCGCCAGTTTGATCTGGCGCAGTCCGCCGGGTCCCGGCTGGGACCAGGCGAGCCAGCCGGAGTCCGGCGAGAAGGCCAGGTCGGAGCAGTCGCCGTCGGCGCCCGCGGTGACCTCGCGCACCTCGCCGGTCTGCGTCTGGACCAGCAGCACACGGCCGTCGTGCGAGGCGACGGCGATGCGGTGGCCGTCCGGCGAGACCTCGATCTCGTGGACGCGGCCGAGGCGGCCCGCGGCGAGACGGCGCGGGGCGGGGGCGGCGTCGGGGGCAGCGCTCGCCGGGGCGGACGCGGCGTCCGGGCTCGCGGCGTCCGGGCTCGCGGCGTCCGCGCTCCCGGCGTCCGACGTCGCGCCGGCCGGCGCGGAGGCGGGGGTCGCGGACGCGGGAGTGGGCGCGGGCGGCACGAGTCCGGTCGCCGGGGCGATGTCCAGCGCGTCGTCACCCTCCGCGTCGGTCACCCACACCACGTACTGGTCGGCGCCCTGCTGGAAGACCCGGGGGTGCCGGGCGCGCACGCCCGCGGTGTCGGCGAGCGCGCGGGCGGGGCCGCCGCGGTGAGTGAGCCAGTGCACGGTGCCGCGGATCTCCACCGCGCTGCCGCGCCCGGTCCTGTCCGGCCGCGCGTCGCCCAAGTACCGTGCGGCGCGCACCGGGTGGGGCTGGAGGTCGCCGCGCTGGCCGCCGAGGCGGATCTGGAGCACGCGCGGCTCCCGCCCGGCGTCGAGGCCGTCCAGCAGGTGCAGCCGCCCGCCCGCGGTCCAGGCGACGCGGGTGCCGTCGGTGGCGGCGTGCCGCGCGTAGAAGTCGCCGGGTTCGCCGTGCCGGCGCAGGTCGGAGCCGTCGGGCAGGCTGGAGTAGAGCGCGCCGGTGCCCTCGTGGTCGCTGAGGAAGGCGATCCGCTCCCCCACCCACATCGGGCACTCGATGTTGCCGTCGAGGTCCGCGTGCACCCGGTGGAAGTCGCCGCCGCCGTCCGGGTCGAGCCACAGCTTGCCCGCGGTGCCGCCGCGGTAGCCCTTCCAGTACGCGGCCTCGCGGCCCATCGTCACCGACTGCAGCAGCACCGCGCCGTCCGGGCCGTAGCTCACGTCGCCCACCGGGCCGTAGGGCAGCACGGTGAACGGGCCGCCGTCCAGCGGCAGTCGCCGCGCCCAGGTGCGGCGCAGGCTGCCCTGGCCGGCGGCGGTGGTGACCACCGGCAGGCCGTCCGGGGTCCATGTGCGCACCGCGGTACGGGCGTTGCCCCAGTAGGTGAGCCGGGTGGCGGGGCCGCCGTCCAGCGGCGCGACATGCACCTCGGGGGCGCCGTCGCGGGTGGACGTCCAGGCGATCAGGTCGCCGCCGGGGGCGATCCGGGGCCGCCCGACCGGCATGTTGTCCGCGCTGACCCGCCAGGCGCGGCCGCCGTCGAGCGGCGCCACCCAGACGTCGTCCTCCGCGGTGAAGGCGATCACGTCGCCGTGCGGGTGCGGGTTTCTGAGGTACGAGGGCTGCGGCGGCCTCGGATGCGTCGTCACCCGACCACCCTAAAACCTCGATCAACTCGGCGTCGCGGTGCGGTGGACACACCGGCCCAGGCCGCGTACGTCGAAGACGGTGTGCCCGGCCACCGCGGCGGTGAGCCGGCCGCGCACGCAGGTGTCGTCCTGCTGCTCGGTCACCGTGCCCTTGACGGTGATCTTGCGCTGGTCGTCGGTGCGGCCGAGGCAGTCGACCTTCGCCTTGCGGTCGCCCGTCGAGGCGCTGCAGGAGAGCCACTGGACCTTCACATGGTCGTTCTTCAGCGCGTGGGTGGCCAGTTGGTCGGTGGTCACCGACACCGAACTCTCGGCGAGGCCGTCGGCGGGATCGCAGCCCGACGCGCCGACCAGCAGGGCCGCGGTGGTCGCGGTGAGTGCCGTGACCGCCCAGATCTTCCCGTTCCGTACCATCACTCCACGGTGCGCCCGTGACGGACCGTGGTCCATCCCCCGGACGGCCGATAACGACCCCTACGGGTCCCCGTACGAGTGGTGTGCCGCGCACGGGAGTTGACGCGCGGTCAGCGCGGCGCCCGGCCTCCGGTGGACCGCGGTCCGGGCGGCCGGTGCGGGGGCGCCGGGACTGGCGGCCGGTGCGGGGGCGCCGGGACCGACGGCCCGTGCGGGACCGGCGGGGAGGTCAGGACCAGCGGCCGGTGCGGGCCAGCAGCAGCGCGGTCGCCGCGACGCCCGCGGTGGACGTGCGCAGCACCGTCGGACCCAGCCGGTACGGCGGCGCGCCCGCCTCCGCGAAGGCCGCCAACTCCTCGGGGGACACGCCCCCTTCGGGCCCGACGACGAGCACCAGCGAGCCGGTGCGCGGCAGTTCCGCGGTGGCCAGCGGCGCCGAGCCCTCCTCGTGCAGGACCGCGGCGAAGTCCGCGGCGCGCAGCAGCTGAGCCACCTGACGCGTGGTCATGGGCTCGGCGACGTCGGGGAAGCGCAGCCGGCGGGACTGCTTGGCCGCCTCCCGGGCGGTGGCGCGCCACTTGGCCAGTGCCTTGGCGCCGCGCTCGCCGCGCCACTGGGTGACGCAGCGGGCCGCGGACCACGGCACCACCGCGTCCACGCCGGCCTCGGTCATGGTCTCCACGGCGAGTTCGCCGCGGTCGCCCTTGGGCAGCGCCTGCACCACGGTGACCGACGGCGCGGGCGGGGCCTCGGCGCGGACCTCGCGGACGTCCACGTGCAGCAGGTCCTTGCCCTCGGCCGCGGCCACCGTCCCGTAGGCGCCGCGCCCGGCGCCGTCGGTCAGCACGACCTCCTCGCCGGGGGCGAGCCGGCGCACGGACACCGCGTGGCGGCCCTCCGGGCCGTCCAGCGTCAGCCGGGCGGGAGCGCCGTCGCGGGCGGCGGCACCGGGGTCGCCGCCGGGGCCGTCACCGCCTGCTGAGCCGCGCGGACCCGCCGGGCCCGCAGGAGCCGTCAGCGCGTCCAGGGCGGCGGCCGGGACCAGGAACACCGGCGCGGTCACGTACGGGCTCCCCTGGCCGCGTCCAGCTCGGCGGCCAGCGTCTCCACCAGCGCGCCCGCGGACAGCTCCCGGGCCAGCCGGTGGCCCTGGCCGGCCCACAGCGCCATGCCCTGCGGGTCGCCGGCTGCGGCGGCGGCCTTGCGCAGGCCCGAGGTCAGGTGGTGGATCTGCGGGTAGCCGGGCGGGGCGTAGGGGCCGTGCTCGCGCACGAAGCGGTTGAGCAGGCCGCGGGCCGGGCGGCCGGAGAACGCGCGGGTCAGCTCGGTACGGGCGAAGACCGGGTCGGTGATCGCCTTCTTGTGCAGCGGGCTCGCGCCGGACTCCGGGGTGACCAGGAACGCGGTGCCGAGCGACGCGGCGTCCGCGCCGGCCGCGAGCACCGCGGCGATCTGGCCGCCGCGCATCAGCCCGCCGGCGGCGACGATCGGCAGCTGCACGGCCTCGCGCACCTGCGGGACCAGCGTGAGCAGGCCCATCCCGGCGCCGTCGGACAGCGGGTCGTCGCGGTGGGTGCCCTGGTGGCCGCCGGCCTCCACGCCCTGCACGCACACCGCGTCGGCGCCGGCCCACTGCGCGGCCAGCGCCTCGGCGGGCGAGGTGACCGTCACCACGGTGAAGGTGCCCGCCCGGGCGAACGCGTCGAGCACCGCGCGGTCCGGGCAGCCGAAGGTGAAGCTCACCATCGGGACCGGGTCCTCCAGCAGCATCGCGACCTTCGCGTCGTACGCGTCGTCGCCGCCGACGTCCGGGTCGCCGAGCGCGGTGGCGTACCAGGCGGCCTCGCCGGCCAGCTGCTCGGCGTACACGGCGATCGCCGAGGGGTCCGCGGTGGGCGGCTGCGGCATGAACAGGTTGACGCCGAAGGGGCGCGAGGTCAGGTCGCGCAGCTGGCGGATCTCCTGGTACATCGCCTCCGAGGTCTTGTACCCGGCGGCCAGGAACCCCAGGCCGCCGGCCGCCGAGACCGCGGCGGCCAGCCGGGGGTTCGACGCGCCGCCGGCCATCGGGGCCTGCACGATCGGATACGCCGAGAACGCGGCGAGTTCGTCCATGACCTCATGGTGTCACGCACCCCCGCCCCCCTCGACGCGGGGCGACCGGCCCGCCCCCGCGCCCGCACCTTGCCTTCCAGGGGCGCGGGGAACTGCGCGCTCAGCCCGCCACCGGGCCGGTGGCCCGGATCGGCAGCCACCACCCCTTCGGGCCGGTGGCGACCCCTTGGGGCGCCGAAGCCCGGCGCCCGGGCGGACCCGGGCGACGGAGGAGGCCGTGCTAACGGCCGTTGAACGCGTCCTTCAGGCGGGAGAAGAGGCCCTGTTGACCGGGCGCGAACTGACCGGTCGGGCGCTCCTCGCCGCGCAGCTGCGCGAGCCGCCGCAGCAGCTCCTCCTGGTCGGGGTCGAGCTTGGCCGGCGTGAGCACCTCGACGTGCACGACCAGGTCCCCGCGGCCGCCGCCGCGCAGGTGCGTGATGCCGCGCTGGTGCAGCGGGATCGACTGCCCGGACTGCGTACCCGGCCGGATGTCGACCTCCTCCAGCCCGTCGAGCGTCTCCAGCGGGCACTTCGTGCCGAGCGCCGCCGCGGTCATCGGGATGGTGACCGTGCAGTGCAGGTCGTCGCCGCGCCGCTGGAAGACCGGGTGCGGCACCTCGCGGATCTCGACGTAGAGATCGCCGGCCGGGCCGCCGCCGGGCCCGACCTCGCCCTCGCCGGCGAGCTGGATGCGGGTGCCGTTGTCGACGCCCGCGGGGATCTTGACGGTGAGGGTGCGGCGGGAGCGGACCCGGCCGTCGCCCGCGCACTCCGGGCACGGCGTGGGCACGACCGTGCCGAAGCCCTGGCACTGCGGGCACGGCCGCGAGGTCATGACCTGGCCCAGGAAGGACCGGGTGACCTGGGAGACCTCGCCGCGGCCGCGGCACATGTCGCAGGTCTGCGCGGAGGTGCCGGGCGCGGCGCCCTCGCCGTTGCAGGTGCCGCAGGTGACCGCGGTGTCGACCTGGATGTCCTTGGTGGTGCCGAAGGCCGCCTCGTCCAGCTCGATCTCCAGCCGGATCATGGCGTCCTGGCCGCGCCGGGTCCGCGAGCGCGGGCCGCGCTGCGAGGACTGGCCGAAGAAGGCGTCCATGATGTCGCTGAAGTTGCCGAAGCCGGCCCCGAAGCCGCCCGCGCCGCCGCCACCGCCCGCGGCGGACAGCGGGTCGCCGCCGAGGTCGTAGACCTGCTTCTTCTGCGGGTCGGAGAGCACCTCGTAGGCGGCGTTGATCTCCTTGAACCGCTCCTGGGTCTTGGGGTCCGGGTTGACGTCCGGGTGCAGTTCGCGGGCGAGGCGGCGGAACGCCTTCTTGATCTCGTCCGGTCCTGCGTCGCGGCGCACGCCGAGCACGGCGTAGTAGTCCGTGGCCACTTACGACTCCGCCAGGATCTGTCCGACGTAACGTGCCACTGCGCGTACCGCTCCCATCGTTCCGGGGTAGTCCATGCGGGTCGGTCCGACCACGCCGAGTTTGGCGACTGCCTCGTCGCCCGAACCGTAGCCGACCGCCACCACGGAGGTGGAATTGAGGCCCTCGTGAAAATTCTCATGCCCGATGCGCACGGTCATCGAGGGGTCCCACGTCTCGCCCAGGAGCTTGAGGAGGACCATCTGCTCCTCCAGCGCCTCCAGCACCGGGCGGATGGTCAGCGGGAAGTCGTGGTTGAAGCGGGTGAGGTTCGCCGCGCCGCCGAGCATGATCCGCTCCTCCTTCTCCTCCACGAGGGTCTCCAGGAGGGTGGCGAGCACGGTGGCCACCGCCGGCCGGTCGTCGGGCTCGAAGCCCTCGGCCAGGTCCTGCACCAGCGGCGGCACGTCGCTGAAGCGGCGGCCGACGACCCGGCTGTTGAGCCGGGCCCGCAGGTCCGCGAGCACGGTCTCGCCGACCGGGCCCGCGCAGTCGACGATCCGCTGCTCGACCCGGCCGGTGTCGGTGATCAGCACCAGCATCAGCCGGGCGGGCGCCAGCGAGAGCAGTTCCACATGGCGGACCGAGGAGCGGGTCAGCGAGGGGTACTGCACCACGGCGACCTGCCGGGTGAGCTGGGCGAGCAGCCGGACGGTGCGGCCGACCACGTCGTCCAGGTCGACCGCGCCGTCCAGGAAGTTCTGGATGGCGCGGCGCTCGGCGGCCGACAGCGGCTTGACGCCGGCGAGCTTGTCGACGAAGAGCCGGTAGCCCTTGTCGGTGGGGATGCGGCCGGCGCTGGTGTGGGGCTGGGCGATGTAGCCCTCCTCCTCCAGCACGGCCATGTCGTTGCGCACCGTGGCGGGCGAGACGCCGAGCCGGTGCCGCTCGGTCAGCGCCTTCGAGCCGACGGGCTCCTCGGTGCCGACGTAGTCCTGGACGATGGCACGCAGCACCTCAAGCCTGCGTTCGCTGAGCATCGCGCACCTCCAGCCGCGGGTCCCGGACCTGCTGCCTGGCACTCCGCGGTTTCGAGTGCCAGCTTTCCCGCAGCCAGTGTACGGCGAGGCGGCGAGGGCTCGGCAAGAGCGGCTCCGTATTCGGTCATCCTCGCCGCGGTACGGTCGCCCCCGTGGATGCCGACGAGAACGCGCGGGGGGCCGGCCGGGACGGCTCGTCCGGGGACTCGGTGTGGGAGCAGCTGGCCCCCGGGGTGGCCCGGCGCCGGCTGCCGTTCCTGGACGTGACGGTGGGGCTGGTGGTGGGCGCGGACGCTGCGCTGCTGGTCGACACCGGGTCGACGCTGCGCGAGGGCGCGGAGCTGGCGGAGCAGGCCGCGGCGCTGACCGGGCGCCCGGTCGGCCATGTGGCGCTCACCCACGGCCACTTCGACCACGTCTTCGGCGCGGCCGCGCTGCCCGGGGCGCGGGTGTACGGGCAGCGGTCGCTGCCGGCGTACCTGGCCGGGGAGCGGGAGGCGCTGCGCGCGGACGCGGTGCGGCACGGCGTCGACCCGCGGGAGGCCGCGGCGGCGGCGCGGTCGCTGGCGGTGCCGGACACGCCGGTCGACGGCGCGCTGGCGCTCGACCTCGGGGGGCGCCCGGTGCGGCTGGTGCACCCCGGTCCCGGGCACACCGCGCACGACCTGGTGGTGCTGGTGCCGGGCGCGACGGCGAGCGACCCGGCGGTGGTCTTCTGTGGCGACCTGGTCGAGGAGTCCGGCGACCCGCAGGCCGACGGCGCGGCGGTACCGGCGCGCTGGCCCGGCACGCTGGACGCGCTGCTGGCGCTGGGCGGGGAGACCGCGCGGTACGTGCCGGGGCACGGCGCGGTGGTGGACGCGCGGTTCGTCCGGGAGCAGCGGGACGCGCTGGCGCGGAGGTTCGGCGCGGGGCCGCGGTGATCGCGGCGGGGGCCCGCGACTGGCTCGCGCCCGACGCGCTGTTCTTCGTCGGGGTGGCAGGAGG
>JAJSZB010000240.1:0-10919 GCA_050613715.1 Streptomyces sp. IBSBF 3018 | reverse complement strand
CCCCCCCCCCCCCCCCCCCCCCCCCCCCGCCCCCCCGCCACGAGCCGGGCGGCCCGCGACCGCGCCTCGCGGCGCCCCCGCGCCCGGCGGCGGCTCCGGGCCTCGGCGGCGAAAGCCGCACGGCGCGCGGACGTACGGAAGCGGGAGGCCACGGTGCGGCGTGACGAGCGCGGGGGGTTGCGGCTGCTCGCCGCGGGGGTGCGGGGACACGGGCGCGCCGCGTGGCGGATCGCGGGCTGGTCCGTGCTGGAGGCGGGGCCCGCGGCGGCCTGCGGGTGGGTGACGGCCGCCGCCCTCGACCGCGGCTTCCTGCGCGGCAGCACCGGTACGGGGCTGGCCTGGCTCGCGCTGCTGGGCGCGTTGTACGTGGTGCGGGCGGTCGCCTCGCGCGGGGTGTTCGCCGACCTCGCCGAGGTGGTGGAGGACCTGCGGGACATGCTCGTGCGGCGGGTGGTGGCCGGCGCGCTGGGCCGGGCCGTGGCCGGCGGTCCGACGGTCGGGGCGGCCGAGGTGTCGCGGCTCGGCGCGCAGGCCGACGCCGCGCGCGGGACGGTGGCGGCGCTGCTGCGCACCGCCCGCCCGCTCGCGGTGACTCTCGTGGCGACGGTGCTGGGCCTCGCCGCGCTGAGCCCGGAGCTGTCCGTCCTGGTGCTGGTCCCGCTCGCGGTCTCGACGGCGGCGTTCGCGGTCTCGATGAGGGCCCTGACCGCGCGGCGTCGGGCGCAGGTGCTGGCGGAGGAGGAGGTGGCCGCCCGCGGCGGACAGCTGCTCGGCGGGCTGCGGGACGTGGCGGCGCTCGGCGCCGAGCCCGTCGCCGCGGCGGAGGCGACGCGGGCGATCGAGGCGTCGGCCGCCGCGGGGCTCGCGGTGGCGCGGGCCGCGGCCTGGCGGGTTCCGCTGGTGCTGGTCGGCGGCTATGTCCCGCTGCTCCTGCTGCTGGCGGTCGGTCCTGGCCTGGTCCGCGGCGGCACGGTCACCGCGGGCGCGCTGGTGGGCGCGGCGACGTACGTGACGGCGAACCTGGTGCCCGCGCTGCGCATGATGACCGGCACGGTCGCCGGGCTGTGGACGCAACTGCGGATCGTGCTCGACCGGTTGGCGCTGGCCGGGGCGCCGGCGGCCGTGCGGGACTCGGACGGCGTGCGGGAGTCCGGGGCCGTGTGGGAGTCCGGGGCTTCGCGTGAGCCCGCGACCGTTCCCGGGGCCGCGCGAGCGGACGAGGCCGTGCGGGAGTCCCAGGCCTCACCGCGGGCGGCAGCCGGGCGGGGCGCGGCGGCGGGCCTGCGGGTGCGCCGCCCCGAACGGCCGGACCTGGAGGCCCGCGGACTGACCTTCGCGTACGGGCCGCGGGCGGCGCCGGTCCTGGACCGGCTCGACCTCACCGTGCCGTACGGGGACCACGTGGCCGTGGTCGGCGCCAGCGGTGTGGGCAAGTCGACCCTCGCGGGTCTGCTCGCGGGCATCGAGACGCCCGGCGCGGGCACGGTGCTGCTCGGCGGCACGCCCGTGACCGAGGTGGCCGAAGCCGAACGGTGCCGGCTGCTCACCCTCGTGCCGCAGGACCCCTACGTCTTTCCGGGCACGCTGCGCGACAACGTCCGCTACCTCGCGCCCGCGGCCGCGGGCGCGGCGCTGGACCGTGCGGCGGAGGCGGTCGGACTGGGCCCGGTGCTCGGTCGGCTCGGCGGCTGGGACGCCGTGCTGGTCCGCCCGGAGGCGGAGCTGTCCGCCGGCGAGCGCCAACTCGTCGTCCTGGCACGGGCGTTCGCGTCCCCCGCGGGGGTCGTGGTGCTGGACGAGGCGACCTGTCACCTCGATCTGGGCGCGGAGGCGCGGGTGGAGCGGGCGTTCGCCGAGCGTCCGGGATCGCTGGTCGTGGTGGCGCACCGGCTGTCGTCCGCGGTGCGCGCGCGCCGGGTGCTGCTGCTCGACGGCGACCGCGTCGCGCTCGCGCCGCACGCGCGGCTGCTCGCCGCGAGTCCGTCCTACGCGCAGCTCTTCGGCGTCTGGACGGCCGACGCGGCGCACGCCAGCGGGGGGCGCTGAGCGGCCTGGCCGGACCGGGCGCCGCGGGCGGTCAGGAGGGGGACGGTCGAAGGACGGTCAGGCGAGGAGGACGGGGGCGGCGCCCGAGGCCATCGCACCGGCCAGCGCCGTACGGGAACGCACGCCGGTCTTGCGGAAGATGTGGGTGAGGTGCGCCTCGACGGTCTTGGCGGAGATGAACAGCAGTCCGGCGATGTCCGCGTTGGTCAGGCCCCGGCACACCAGCCCGGCGATCTCCCGCTCGCGCGCGGACAGCGCGCGGTCGTCCCCGCCCGTACGCGGCGCCCGCGAACCGAGGACCCGTTGCAGGTCGGCTGCGGAGCGCTGGAGGTAGCCGCCCGCGGCGCAGCGGTCGGCGTCCGCCTTGAGCACGCCCACGGCGGCCTGTGCCTCGCGCAGCCGTCCGGAGGCGAGCAGCCGGCGCGCCAGCAGCAGCCGCAGCCAGCAGGCGGTCGCCGTCAGGCCCGCGGCGCGGAACGCCTCGGCCGCGCGCCGCAGCAGGTCGACGCCCGCCTCCGGGTCGGACGCGCCCAGCGCGGCGCCGAGCAGCACTTCGTCCCGGGCCGGAGGCGGCGACGGCATCCCGACGGCGAGGGCCGTGGCCGCCCGCACGGCCGCCAGGACCGAGGCGTGCGCCTCGGCCGGCCCACCCGCGCGCGCGGCGGCGGTCCCGTCGGTCCCGGCGGTCCCGTCGGCGCCCTCGGTCAGTGCGACCGCGGCGGCCAGCGAGGCGGCCACCGCGCCGAGGGGCGTACCGGGGCCGGCCTCGCGCAGCAGGCGCTCGACCGGCGCGGCCGCGGCGGCGGCGCCGTCCCGCAGCAGCAGCGCCCAGGCGTGCACGGCGCGGGCCGCCACGGCGAGCGGGCCGCCCGCGGCCTCGCAGTCCAGTGCCCGGTCCACGGCGTCGTCCAGCCGGCCCGAGCGCACGGCGGCGCACGCCGCTCCCAGCGCCGCGGCCGGCAGTTCCGCGTCCTGCGCGGTGGCGGCGGCCAGCCTGGCCGCGCGCCCGAACAACCTGCGGGCCGCGGCATCGTCGCCGCCGGCCAGGCAGGCCCAGCCGGCGCGGGTCACCGCGTCGACGTGGTCGGCCAGTTCGGCGTCCGTGACGGCGTCGGCCGCCGCGGCGGCCGCCCGGGCCGCCCGGTCCCGGCCGACCGCGTCACCGGCCGCGGCCCGCGCGAGCGCGAGCGTCCCGTGCGCGGCGAGCAGCGCGGCCCCGCCAGGCCGGTCCGCCGGCACCCCGCCGGCCACCCGGTCCGCCACGTCCCACGCCCCTGCGGCCAGTTCGAGCGCCGCCTCCTGCACCCGGAGCAGCGCCGCCCGCGCCGCGCGGGTACGCGGCCCGTCCGCGTCCCCCGTCTCCGTCGACGCGAAGTCTCCGGCCACCGCGGCGACCGCCGGCCCGGACGCCCAGGCGCCGTACGGTCCCCCGCCGACCGCGGACACGAACACCACGTCGTCCCCGTCACCGGAACTGTCCCCGTCACTGTCGACGGCAGCGGGAGCGGCACCGGCACCCGCCACGCCACTCGGCCACGCAACGCCCACCCGCGGCTCCGGCCCCGCGGCCTCACCGTCCATCGAACGGGTGGCACCGAACCCCGCGGCAGACGCAGGACCCGTCCCGCCGCTCGTGTGCGACGCGACGTCCCCGGCACGGGTTTTCGAGCGCGTGGAGGTGTCCCGTGGGACGGCGGCGGCCGGGCTGCCGGCAGCAGCCGCCGCGGGGGTGGGGCCCGTCGCACGGGCCGCAGCCGTGAGGAGGGCCGCGGCGGCGTGCGGGGCGCCGGAGCGGCGGAGGTGGGCGGCGAGCAGGGCGACGGTCGCGGCGGGCAGTTCGGGGCCGGCCTCGGCGGCCAGATCGTGGACGGCGGAGGTGTCGGCCGCGCGGGCGCGGGCCAGCAACAGGGCGGCCGTCGCGCGGCGGCGCAGGGTCGCGGCGCCGGAGGGCGGCAGCAGACGGCGGGCGGCGTCGCACCAGGCGGCGGCGAGCGTGGGGGCGGCGGCGAGTACGGCGTCGGCCGCCGCGAGCAGCGTGCCGGCCGCCGAAGTGTCGCCGGGCCGGGCCGTCCTGGCCAGGTGCGGGGCGCGCTCCACCGGATCGGCGGCGCCGAGCGCGGGCGCGACGGCGGCCCGGCGGTGCAGGAGCATCAGGGTGCCGGGCGGGGTCGCGGCCCGCGCCATGAGCCGCAGGGCGGGGTGGCGGAACCGCAGGTGGCCGGGGCGGACGGGGTCGGCGCGCAGCACGTCCGCGGCGGTCAGGGCGGCCAACGGCCGCAGCACCGCGTCCGGTTCGAGGCCGGCGACCTGGGCGAGCAGGTGCGGCGAGAACGGCGGCGTCAGCACGGCCGCCGCATACGCCAGCGCGGCCGGTGCGGGGTCCAGCCCGGCGAGGTCGCGGGAGAGCGCGCAGCGGACGTCGGCGGGCAGCGCGGTCAGGTCGGGCGCGGTGTGGTCGAGCGCGCGCAGGTCGGCGTCGGGCAGCCCGGCGAGGGCCCGTAGGTAGAGCGGGTTGCCCTCGGCCGCGCGGTGCAGCAGGGCGCGGTTGCCCGTGGCGCCCCGGCCCGGCGCCGCGCCCGCCGCGCCGGCCGCGTCCAGCGTGCCCACCACGTGCACCACGTCCAGTGGCAGTGGCGCGGGCGCCACCTGCGTGGTGCGCCAGCCGGCTCCGACCGTCGCGGGCCGGGCGAGCAGCCGGGCGTCGGCCTGTCGCGGGCGCACGGTGTAGGCCACCAGCAGGGGGCCGGGGGCCGCGGCGGCCAGCAGGGCGTCCAGCGCCCGGGCGCCGTCGCCGTCCGGCAGTCCCCGGGCCGTGTCCCCGTTCCCCTCTGCCGGCGGCGTCGCGCGGACGGGGCCGGCGGCGGGTATCCGCCGGCGCGCCGGGCCGGCCGGCACACCGGCTCGGTCCCACGCCGGCCGTCCGATTGTTCCGGCCGCCCCGGCCCCGGGCACCGGCACGCGTACGCGTGCGAGGTCGGCCGCGTCCTCGGGCCGGAGGCGGGCCGTGAACTCCCGGAGCGCGTCCGGCAGACCGGACGGGGAGTCCACGGCGCGCGCATGAGGGTCCGTCGCCCGCGCGTCGTCCCGCTCCCGCACGGCGGCGTGCGCGAGGACGTCGTCCTCCGCGTCCAGCCAGTGCGCGTCGTCCAGGCACAGGGCCACCGGCCGGCCCTCGGCCGCGGCGGCCGCGGCCAGGCGGACCGCCGCCGCGAGGTCCACGCCGCGTCCGGGCGGCGGGGAGGGCTCGCCGGCCGGCGGCGGGGCGGGCTGCGACCAGGGCGCCAGGAACGGCCCGGGTGAGCCGAGCAGTCCCGCCGGCCCCCGACGGCCCGGGGCGGCCCTGCCGGTGAGGACGAGGGCGCCCGCGGAGGCGCACCGGGCCGCCAGCGCCTGGAGCAACGCGCTCTTGCCGATTCCGGGGTCCCCGGAGATCTCGACGAACTGGGCGCGGCCGGCGGACCAGCCGCGTACGGCCGCGTCCAGGAGGGCGTGTTCGGGACCGCGGCCGGGCAGCGGGGAGGCGGGATCGGCGGGACAGTCGGAGGTCACAGGCGGGGATCTCTCCTTCAAGGGGCGCCACGCGGCGGGCTGGGAGGACGATGGCGGAGCGGCGGCGAGGGCGGGACAGCGGCGACGGCGGGACGGCTGGGTCGGTGGACGTGCCGGCGCCGGACCGGGCCGCCCCGTCGCGGCTCCGGGCCGGCGGCCCGTTCAGTGACCTGTCGGCGGCCGGGGCGAAGAGCCGGCCGACGAACCGGGCGACGAACCGGCCAGTGATGCAGCCGAAGGACCGGCGCCGGTCCCGCGAGCCTGTGACCGCCCCGCCGCCGGACCGGCGACCCCGGCCGGCCCGGCGACCGCCGCCGCCCCGCCGACCGTGCGCGGAGGCCGGATCACCGCGGCCCGGACTGGCGCAGCAGCCGTTCCAGGCTGCCGACCAGTTCGAGCGCGGCGGTGCGCCCGTCCGTGCTGAGTGCGGCGAACGCGGCCAGCGGGTCGTGCGCCGGCGGGGGCGGTGCGGCGATGCGGCGCTCGACCACCACCCGCAGGGCGGCGGCGGCCTGGCGGGCGAAGAGGGCCAGCAGGTCGAGTTCGCCGAGGCTGGAGCGGGACTGCGGCGCGGGGTCGAGCACCTCGACGACGCCGAGCACCCGGTCGGCGCTGAGCAGTGGGGCCGCCATGATCGCGTCGGGCACGTAGTCGGTGGACTCGGCGAGGTCGCGGGCGAAGGTGCTGCTGCTGGCGAGGTCGTCGACGACCATCGGCTCGCCCGAGGTGACGACCCAGCCGGCGATGCCGCTGCCGGCCGGGAAACGGCGGCCGACGAGATGCCCCTCGCCGCGACCGGAGACGGCCTGGAAGACGAGTTCGTGGGCGGCCTCGTCGTAGAGGAACACCGAGCTGGCCTGCGCGCCGAAGATGGCCCGGGCGACGTCCACCACGGACTGGAGCAGCTCGTCGGACAGGGGGTCGGCGTCGTCGGCAGGCGTGCCGTCGGCAGGCGTGCGGCCACCGGTTCCGGTACTGATCTCGGTCATGACACACCCCTGGTAGCGGTGGTTACGTTGGCGGCCGACAGGTAGAGGCTGTTCTTGAGCTGGAAGGGCGTCATCCGCGGGTGGCGGGACAGGATGCGCGCGCACATGCCGGCGATGTACGGGGTGGCGAAGCTGTTCCCGGTGGTGCGGATGGTGCGACCGCCGAGCCAGGCGACCGTGACGTTCTGGCCCGGCGCGAAGAACTCGACGGGCGGATCGGGGTTGTAGAGGTAGAGGTCGGCGTCGTCCTCCTGGTGGGTGCCGACCGAGATGACCGAGGCGAACCGCCAGGGGAAGCTCTCCACCGGGGTGTTGTGGGCCGAGGCGACGATCGTCGAGCGGCGGAAGTACGCCTCGTCGGCGAGCGCGTGCAGCTCCTCGGCGAACTTCACGCGGGTGGTCGACAGGCTGAGGTTGATCACGTCGAAGCCCTGCTCCACCGCCCAGCGCAGCCCGGCCAGCAGGATGTCGCCGGTGCCGGAGAAGCGCTCGCCCAGCACCCGCACGCTGTACACCTCGCAGCGGGGGGCGGCGCGGCGGATGATGCCGGCGCAGGCGGTCCCGTGCCCGCAGGAGTCGCCGGTGGTGGTGGGCTCCACGGTGATGGCGCCGGAGTCGTCCTTCATCACCACGTACGAGCCCTGCACCTCGCCGACCAGCGGGTGGTCGCGTTCCACCCCGGAGTCGACGATGCAGACGCGTACGCCCGCGCCGTCCGCGCCGTCCCACGACCACACCGGGGCGAGCCGCTCGCCCTCGGCGGGCACCGGCACGTCCTCGGGGTGCCGGTCGCGCAGGCTCCAGGTCAGCGGCCGCCGGGCGGCGGCCGCCGGGCGCGCCGCGGGCAGCGGCCGGGCGGGCGTCGGCACCGCGGGAGCGGCCGGCGGCGCGGCCGGCGGCGGTCCCGACGCGGGAGCAGTGGTCACCGTGCTTCCTCCTCGGTTGGGGCGGCGCGGACCGCCCAGCCCTTGACGGCGCGGGCGGCGGTCGCCTCGGCCCGGTCGGCCCGTGCGGCGTCGGCCCGGCCGAACAGCGCGTGCACCGCGGCCCGGTCGTCCCAAGCGACCGCGCGCAGCAGCGGCGAGTCGGTGCGCATCGCGGCGTCCAGCGCCCGGTCGGCCAGGGCCAGGGCCGCGTCCGGCTCGCCGCGGTGGGCGGCCAGCCGGGCCTGAAGGCCGTACAGGTCGGCGGCGTCGGCGGCCGGCAGCGCGGCGCTCACGGCGTCGTCGCCGAGCCGGCTCCACGCCTCTTCGGGCCGGCCGGCGTCGAGCAGCGCGCGGGCCCTGATCCGCCGGGTGGTTCCCTGAAGGGCGGTCGCGCCCACCGCTTCGGCGGCCTCGGCCGCCCGGTCCAGCAGGTCGGCGACGGCCTCCGGCCGGCCGGCCAGCGTCTCGACCTCCGCGGCGAACAGCGGCAGCGCCACGCCCGCCTCGGCGTAGCCGAGTTCGTCGGCGAGCCGCTGGGCGGTGGCCAGGCAGCGGCGGGCTTCGTCGAACGCCCCGTCGAGGGCGAGCAGCACCGCCAGCGGGCAGTTGAGCGTGACCCGGACGGTGGGGCGCGGGCCGCCGTGCTCGGCGAGCAGCGACCGGCAGCGGGCGACGGCGGCTGCGACCGGCACCGGTCCCCGCCACAGCGACACCGCCGTGGCGCCCAGTGCCTGGGCGCGTTCGGGCTCGGCGTCGGCGCGCACCGCGTCGGCGAGGGCGAGGGTGAGCAGCGCGTCGGCCTCGCCGTGGCGGCCCTGGAGCTGGCAGTCCTGGGCCATCCTGATCCTGCACCGGGCCTGGCCGAGGTCGGACCCGGCGGCGGCGAACACCGGCAGCAGGTCGCGGGCGGCGGCGGCCAGATCCGCGAGGTCCGCGCCCTCGGCGGCGGCGAGCGCCAGCACGGCGAAGGCGTGCTCGACGTCGTCGGCGCCGGCGGTGGACTCCGCCGCCTCGCGCAGCAGCGCGGCGCCGCGGTCGGCGTGACCGCGGGCCAGTTCCACCTCGCCGAGCCGGCGCACCGCCCGGGTTCTGGCCGCCTCGCCGGGCCGGCCCAGCTCCACGACCTTGGCGAGCAGCTCCGCGGCCCACGACAGGTCGGAGCGGGCCAGCGCGCCGGACCCGGCCGACAGCAGCAGGTCGACGGCGCGGCCGCGCACCTGCTCGGTGTGCGCGTCCAGCAGACCGAGTTCGGTGCGGTAGCGGTGGGCCAGTTCCAGGTGCGCGGCCGCCTTGGCGTCGCCGGCCGCCCGCACGGCGGGCAGGGCGGCGGCACGCTCGTGGCGCTCGGCGCGGACACGCTTGGCCATCGACTGGTAGCACACCTCCTGGACGAGTCCGCTGCTGAAGCGGAAGGCGGCCGCGCCGACGGCCGAGCGCCGCAGCGGACTGACCAGGCGGCGGCGGCTGAGCTGTACGAGGGCGCCGCGCGCGCCGCGGCCGGCCCGGGCCGGGTCCGGGGCGAACGCGTCGCCGGGCGCGGGCCCGGCCGCGGCCGCCGGGGGCTCGGCGAGCGGGTCGTCGGCGATCAGCGCGTCGAGTTCGGCGACGGTGAACTCCCTGCCGAGCACCGCCGCCACGTCCAGCGCCGTGCGCTGCCCGCGGTCGAGCGCGCCGATGCGGGCGCCCAGCAGGGCCTGGAGCGTGGCGGGCAGTTCTCCCACGCCGACCGGCTCGTCGAGGGCGGTGAGCAGTTGCTCCAGATGGAGCGGGTTCCCCTCGGCGCGGCGGAGCAGGTCGTCCAGGACCAGGTCGCGGTGGGCGCTGACCTCGGTGAGGGCGGCGGCCATGACCTCCGCCTCGGCCGTCGACAGCCCGGACAGCGTCAGCGACCGGGCGCGCAGCCGGCCCGCGCCCCAGCCGGGGTGCCGGTCGAGCAGGTCCAGCCGGGCGGTGCACAGGAACAGCACGGCGGACCCGTCGAGTTCCTCCACCAGCCGGTCGAGCACGGAGAGCAGCAGCTCGCCGGCCCAGTGGCAGTCGTCGATCAGCAGCGCCACCGGGCGGACCGCGGAGAGGACGGTGAGCAGCGAGACCAGGGCCGAGCAGGTCTCGTCCACCGAGGGGTGGGGGGTGCCGTCCTGCAGCAGGCCGAGGGACAGAACGGCCATGGCCGCGTTCAGTTCCTCGCGTTCGGCCGGGTCGGTGACGCCGTGCCGGTCGGCGACGCGGCCGGCCGGAGCGGTCACGTCCGGGCCGGTGCGGAAGTCGGCTGCGCCGGTGGTGCGGGAGTCGGCGCCGCCGGTACGGAGGGCGTCGGCGGCGCTGGTGCGGAGGGTGTCGGCGCCGATGCCGGAGTCGACGGCCCCGATGCCCGCGCCGCCGTCCTCGGTCACCGCGTCGGCGGCCTCGCCGAGGAGCTGACGCACCGCGTCGGCCAGCGGCGCGAGGCTGCCGTGCTCGCCGTAGGGGCGGCAGCGGCCGGTGCCGTGCGCCAGGCCCGCACCGGCCCGGTCCAGCCATTCGCGCACCAGCCGTGTCTTGCCGATCCCCGCCTCTCCGTAGACGGTGACGAGCTGGGAGCCGTCGCCGAGCGACACCGAGTGGTGGGCCAGGTCGAGCTCGGCCAGCTCGCGGTCGCGGCCGATGAAGGGCACGTCGAAGCGGCGCATCAGCTCCGGGTCGTCCTCACCCAGGTCGAGCAGCCGGTAGGCGGTCACGGCGTCGGTCTTGCCCTTGAGGCTGAGCGGGCCGACCGGCTCGGTCAGCGCGGCGGGCCCGGCCGCGGCGCGGGTGTCGGGGCCGATCAGGATCTCGCCGGCCGCGGCGTTCTGCTCCAGGCGTGCGGCGACGTTGACGGTCTCGCCGGAGACCAGGGCCTGCCGGGCGGAGGCGTCGGCGGCCGCGACCACCTCACCGGTGTTGACGCCGATGCGGATGCTGAGCCGTACGCCCAGGGCCGCCTCCAGGCCGCGGTTGAGGTCGTCGAGCGCGCGGACCATGGCCAGCGCGGCGGCGCAGGCGCGCCGGGCGTCGTCCTCGTGGGTCACCGGGACGCCGAACACGGCCATCACCGCGTCTCCGATGAACTTCTCCACGGTGCCGCCGTGTGCCTCGATCTCACGCCGCATCACGTCGAAGTACCGCAGGGTGACCGCGCGCAGCGTCTCCGGATCGAGCCGGCCGGACAGGGCGGTGGAGCCGACCATGTCGCAGAAGACGAGGGTCACCCACTTGCGCTCCTCGGCCGCCGCGACCGGGCGACCGGTGGCCGCGCCCGGGCCGGGCGTGCCGCAGGAGGGGCAGAACCGGGCGTCCGCAGGGACGGTGCCGCGGCAGTTCGCGCATTCCATGACGGTGTCCTTGCCTCGGGAGGTGCGGCGTCGGGGACGGGGACGGAGCGGGGTGCGGG
>JAJSZB010000023.1:6814-34431 GCA_050613715.1 Streptomyces sp. IBSBF 3018 | reverse complement strand
ACGCACACGCCCCCGACCCATCCGACGCACACGCCCCCGACCCATCCGACGCACACTCCGCCCACGCACCCGACGCATACGCCGCCGACTCACCCGACGCACACTCCGCCGACGCATCCCACGCATACGCCGCCAACCCATCCGACGCACACTCCGCCCACTCACCCGACGCATACGCCCCCGACCCATCCGACGCACACTCCGCCCACTCACCCGACCCACACGCCTCCGACTCACCCGACGCACACCCCGCCGACCCATCCGACGCATACGCCGCCGACTCACCCGACGCATACGCCGCCAACCCATCCGACCCACACGCCCCCGACCCAGCCCACGCACACGTGGCCGAGCCACACGCCGCACGGGCACCTGCCGCACACCGGTAGCGACGGGATGATGTGGACGGCGGCGGCAGCCGCCGGCGCGCTGGCCGCGGGTGGTGCGCTCGTGGTGTTCACCCGCAAGCGCGGTCGCCACGGGTAGCCGCGCGGCCTGACGTCCCCTCAGGCCCACGGCATTCCGGCCGCCGTACGTCGCGTAGCCGCGAAGTACGGCGGCCGGTCCTGGTTATCCACAGGCACGGAAGAGGCCCCGCACGATGTCCGTGCGCCATGCCACACTCTGAGTAACGACTTCAGAGGAGGTGGCGACATGAGCGTTGCGCACGAAGACCACTACGGGCCCTGGACCATAGAGGAAGTGCTCGCACTGGGCGAGGACCGCGGACAGCGGCGGGAACTGTTCGGGGACGCACTGATCATGTCGCCGAATCCGGCCACTAAGCACCAGTGGGCGTCGTCCTGCCCCCTGTCGCGGCTGGAGCTGGTGCCGGCCACCACGCTGGTCGTCTCGGAGTTGGAGGCCGGTCGGTACGTGGAACGGCTCGGCGCCGAGGCGGGACGCACCTCACTGATAGAGAAGCCGTTCCCCGTGGAGCTGGACCCGGGCGCGCTGGTGCGGCAGCCGGGGAGCTGACGCGGGCGCAACGGCTCGCCGTACGGGCGCGGTTGCGCGGCGTACGGCGGTCGGGGGTGGGTAAGCGGTCGGTCATGACGCCCATGCGAGGGGGTACGGCCGATGGCTGAGCGGATCCAGCGCGTCGCGGTGTTCCACGCGGGGCCGAGACGGGGAACGGACGCCGAGACCGGAGCGGGCCGCTGGTACCAGCGGCTGTTACCGGAACGCGGGGCCCGGGCCGAGAAGCAGTCGGCCGGCGCTGCCCCGGCCAAGGGCGTGACGAAGGGTTCCGTCAAGGCGCCCGCCGCAGCGCCCGCGAAGGGGTCGGCGAAGACCTCCGCGAAGCCTGCGGCCAAGCCCACGGCCAAGGGCGCGGTCAAGCGAGGGGCCAAGCCCACGACCAAACCCGCGGCCGGAGGCGGGTCCAGGGCGGCCCGGGGCAGGACGCGGACCGAGGGGAGCGCGGCGCCGCGGACGCCGAAGCCGCTGCTGCAGCGGGACAGCCTCGGGCCGGTGCTGGCGCGGGCCGTGGTGATGGCGCTGGCGCTGGTCGCGATGGTGGCGTTCGCGGTGCTGCTGGCGAAGGCGACGCTGGTCCCGTCGCCCGCGTCGGTCCACCTGATCCACACCAACCTGCGGCCGGGCGCGTCGATCCGCGCGTACCTCGACCAGCCCGCCCTGCGCGACACGGTCAAGCAGATCGGCGGCAACGTGGTGCTCGGGATGCCGTTCGGGGTGCTGCTCCCGGCGCTGTTCCCGCGCGCCCGCGGCCTGGTGCGGGTGGTGCTGGTCACCGCGCTGGTCATGGTGATCGTCGAGTCGATCCAGGGCACGATCGTCGAGGGCCGGGCGTTCGACATCGACGACGTGATCCTCAACACCTCGGGCGCGCTGATCGGTTACCTGCTGCTCGGCCGGCGGCTCGGGCGGGCGCTGCACCCGCGGCGTACGCACTGGTGGCACCGGCTGGGCTTCGGCACCCCGCCGGCGCAGCCCGCCCCGCCGAGCGGGCCGGACAGGTCGGCGTCCGCGACCCGTGCGCGGGGCTCGGGGGCCGGCACCCGTGCCCGGGGCTCGGGGGTGCCGCGCGGTGGCTCCGGCGGTGGCTCGGGCCGCGGTTCCGGTGGCGGCTCGGGCGGCCTCGCCGGATGGTTCAGGCGGGATCGTCCGCCAACTCGGAAACGCCGGTGATGCGGTGCAGCGCGAAGGTCCGCACCTCGTCGGCGGTGTGGTCGTAGGCGGTCACGTAGCCGCCCTCGACCCGGACCGGGGCGATGACGCGCTGGCTGGCCGCGCCGTCCGCGTTGACGTAGCCGATCCACAGCGACTCTCCGGCCAGCGCCGCGGCCTGCACGGTGGCGAGGGTCTCGGCGGCGGCCGTACGCGGCGGCCCGCCGGCCCCCGGACCGCCGGGGCCGCGCGGACCGCCCGGGGCGGGTGAGCCGGCCGGGCCGGCGGTCACGGCGTCGCGGCGCACCGCGGTGGCCGCGCGGTCGCCCGCCCGGATCGCCTTCACCGCGGCGCCGAGCAGCGCGGGTTCCGGCACCGGCGGACCGTCGGCGACGGGCACGGGAGCGGCGCGCGGCGGGGTGCGCCGGGCGTCGGCGCGGGTGATCAGCACGTCGCCGTCGGCGGACTCGGCGGCGGGCGCGAGGCCCATCGCGCGCAGGCGTTCCAGCAGCGTCGCCGGGTCGCACTGCGCGGCGACCACGGTGGGGGCGAGCCGGCGCAGGCCGAGGCCGCCGGCGCGGCGGTCGGCGAGGAGTTCGGTCAGCAGTGCGTCGTCGTCGCAGCGCAGATAGGCCGCCGCGGCGCCCACCCGCAGGGTGCCGTGCCGGCGGGCCACGTCGTCGATCAGATAGCTGAGCGGCTGCGGCACCGGCGTGCGCGAGTGCGCGGTCAGGAAGTCCTGCAGCTCGGAGGCGCTGCGCCCGGCGTCCAGCGCGCGCCGCACCGACTCGGGCGTGAACCGGTAGACCGTCGCCCCGCCCTTGGACTCCACGTCGGCGAGCACGCCCAGCGTCTCGGCGAGCGGCGCCTCCAGCGGCCCCGGCGCGACCGCGGTCAGGTCGGCCTGCAACAGGACATGGTCCAGCGGCTCGGGCAGCAGCGGTCCCAGCAGCGCGACGGCCTGGTCCCCGGCATCACGCGCGGACGCCGCCTTCCCGGTCGCCCGGCCGGGCCTGCCGGCCTGGCCCGCGGAGGCCGCCGACGCCGCGGCGGCGCTCCCGGCCGCGCCGGCCGCACCAGCGCCCCCGGCCGCGCCGGCCGCCCCTGTGCTGCTCGGTGCGTCCCCCGAGCCGGGGCGGGCCGCCCCAGCGGAGGGCGCGTCGGCGGCCGGTGCGGCGTCCAAGGCCGAGGCGGCGGCGTCGTCGGTCACCGGGCCGCCGGGCTCGCGGGCCTCGGCGGCGCCCGGGGGGAGGCCGATCAGCGGGCGGGCGTGGGCGGCGAGGGCGCCGCGGCCGGTGACGCCGAGGACCTCGGCCTCGTCGAGGGCCCAGCGCAGCAGCTCCGCGCGGAAGGCGTCCGCGGAGCCGCGCAGGGGGCGCAGCCAGCGCAGCCGGGCGAGGAGGTCGTCGGGGGAGGCCGCGGACCCCGCGGGCAGCGCCGCCAGCACGCGCAGCGCGGCCAGCCGGACCCGCGGCGCGAGCGAGCGGTCGAGGTCGGGGCCCAGCGCGGACAGCGCGCGTCCCTTGGGGTCGCGGGTGCCGACCAGCGGCGGGGTGCGGGTGGTGCCCAGCCACGCGGTGGCCAGCGCCAGCCACTGCCGCGCCGCGGGCAGCTGCCGCCACTCGTCGGCGGCCGGCGTCGGCGCGTAGACCTCGTCCACCTCGCCGTCGGGGGCGACCAGGCCCGCGGCGTAGGCAAGTTCGAGCCAGAACGCGGTCTGCCGCTCGGACAGGTCGAGGGCGGCGGCGAGCCGCTTGAGGTCGCGTACGCCGACGCCGCCCGCCCGCAGCACCGGCGGGCCGCCGCTGTGCCACTCGGTCAGCAGCTCGGTGACCGTGGCGACCGCGGTGAACGCCTGCCCGGCCGCGGTCATGTCGACCGTGCGCGCGCTGCGCGCGATCGGCTCCACCGGGGGCGGCACCGGCTCGGGGGAGCGGTGGGCGCGTCCGCCGCGCAGGGTGAGGGCGGCCTCGCGGGGCAGCACGACGTTGTGCTGGCCGGCCGGCAGCAGCAGGCCGCGGGCCAGCAGCCACTGCACGGGTGTCGCGGCGTCCGCGGCCCGTACCGGCGCGGTCGCGTCCCGCACCTCGCCGTACGGCGGGCCCCACACCAGCCGCGCGAGCACGCCGTCCACGCCGCCGGGCGCGCCGGCCAGCAGCGCGCCGAGCCGCTCGGCGTCCGCGAACAGCGCGGTCAGCGCGCCGATCGCGCTGATCGGGTCGTGCGTGGGCGGCAGTCCGGCGTCGGCCAGCACGTCCTGCAGCCGGGCCGGCGACATGCCCGCGGTGGCCTCGCCGACGGTCGGCCCGAGACCCGTGCCCGACCCCGACGACGGTGACGGCGCGAGCACGTCACGGGCGGTCCTGACCAGCCGCAGCCGGTCGCCCGCGACGACCTCGGCGGCCCGCACATCGGCAGCGCGGCCGGCCGCCGGCGGGGCGTCGGCACCCTTCGTGTCGCCCGCCCGCGTCGCCCCGCGGCCGGTCCCGGCTGCCGATACGGCCCCGGAGGCCGGTTCGCTCCCGGTCGCGGTGACCCCGGCGGCCGGCGCCGCGGGAGCGGCACCACGTGCGCCCGGGGCGCGGGCGTCGGTCCGGCCCTCCGCGTCGGCCCCGCGGGCAGCGGCCGGTTCGCTCCCGGTCATCAGGGAGGTGAGGGTGGCGTAGTCGCAGGGGTCGGGGGCGACCGCCAGGGCCTCCGCGACCTGGTGCGTGAAGGCGTCGAGGCGGTCCAGCGCGCGCAGGACGGACGCGCGGGTCGCGGCGCGGGTGGCGAGTTGCGTGAGGTCGCCGGGGACGGGGGCGAGCAGATCGGGACGGGCGCGCAGCAGCAGCGCCAGCGCCGCGTCGTCCCGAGCGCGCAGGTCCTCCGCGAGTGTCCGCGGCACGATGTCCCCGGTCGTCATCCGTCCCACATTAGCGGCCCGGCCGGGATGCCCAGGACCGGCGGCCCCGAGGCGGTACCGTCGGGGCAGGGCTCCGGGCAGAGCCGTGGGCGTGGACGCGACGCGCGTGCGCCGCGCGTGGACGTGGGTGGGAAGGGGGCTCCGCGGTGGGCGTCGAGAGCGACCGGCTGGTCTTCGACTACCTGAGCCGGGTCGGCGACCTGGCTCAGACCGCGATGCCGGCGGCGGACCGGATGCGGCTGGTCGCGCAGCTGCGCCAGGACATCGACCGCGAGCGCGGCTCGGCCGACAGCCCGGCCGCGGTCCGCCGCATCCTCGGCCGCTACGGCACGCCGGACGAGGTGGTCGAGGCCGCCGCGGGCTCCTCCGGCGGCGCGGGCGGCTCCGGCTCCGGCGCGGACGAGCCGTACCGGGAGCCGCCGCCCGGCTCGTACGGACCGTACGCGCGGGGGAGGGACGCCGACGGCCGGCCGAGGGGCGTCCCGCGCTGGGACCGCGAGACCTCGGACGACGGCAGCGGGAACGACGGCGGCGCCGACACCACGGGCGGCACGCGCCGTACTCGTGCCGCCAGGAACGCCGACGACGCTCGCGAGCCACGCGACGCCCGCGGCGACCGCACCCGCGCGAGCCTGCGCAAGGACGCCGCGGACCGCGGCGACCGCGGCGGCCGGGACAGCGGGACCGACCGCGCGGGCGCCGACGACGCCGACGGCCCCCAGGTCCCGCGCCCGCGCGCCGACCGCCGTGGCTCCGACGCCGACTGGTGGCGCACCGGCGGCGGCCCCGGCGCGGAACCCGGCATCGGCGGCTTCCGCACCGGCGACGAGATCGCCGGGCTCCCCGGCATGACCGGCGGCGTCTTCATCCCCGTCGACGACGAGGAGCTGACCGGCGGCCGCGACGACGACGGCTTCCCGCTCCGCAAACGCGTGCGGCCGGCCCCGGCGCAGGCCCCCGCCGAGGACGACGCAGAGGAGGAGGACGGCTACGAGGAGGAGGCCGCCCCGAAGAGGCCGCGCCGCCGCCTGCTGCCGGGGCTGCTGAGCGTCGGCCGCGGCTGGGGCAGCCCGACCCTGCTGCTGGCCGCGGCGCTGCTGCTGGTCGGCGCGGTGATCGGCTCGCTGATCCCGCTCGGCCTCGGCTGGCTGACCGCCTACCTCTCGCGCGCGCTCAGCCGCCCGCAGGCGAAGTTCGCGGTGCTCTTCGTGCCGGGCGCCACCGCCCTCGGCCTGGTCGTCTGGGTCTGGGGGCGCAACGCGGGCAAGTGGGGCTCGCCCATCGCGCAGGGCCACGTCGGCGACGCGTTCAAGAACGACTATCCGACCGCCATCCGCATCGCCGCCGTCGCGACCGCGCTCTACCTGCTCTGGCGCAGCCGCCGCACCGCCTGACCCGCCCCTCGCCCCCGCCGACGCCGGCACGACCCGGCAGGTCAGAATGGGGGGCGTGACCGACGACCACCCGCGCCCCCCGACCGACGCCCGCACGCCCGCCGATGCCCCTGCGCCCGCTGACGCCCGTACGTCCGCCGGGTCCCGCCCCCTGACCGTGGGGTTCGACCTCGACATGACGCTGATCGACTCGCGGCCCGGCATCAAGGCGGTGTACGACCGGCTGGTCGCCGAGACCGGCGTGTACATCGACACCGAGCTGGTGGTGACGCGGCTCGGACCGCCGCTGGACGAGGAGCTGGCGAACTGGTTCCCGGCCGAGCGGGTGCCGGAGATGAGCGAGCGCTACCGCGCGCTGTACCCGGCGCACGCGATCGGGCCGACGCCGGCGATGCCCGGCGCGCTGGCGGCGATCGACGCGGTGCGCGCGGCCGGCGGCCGCCCGGTCGTGGTGACGGCGAAGTACGAGCCGAACGCGCGGATGCACCTGGACCACGTCGGCATCAGCGCCGACCTGCGCGGCTGGCTGTGGGCCGAGGCGAAGGCGGAGGCGCTGCTGGAGTGGGGCGCCTCGGTGTACGTCGGGGACCACGTCGGCGACGTGCGGGGCGCGCGCACCGCGGGCGCGCTGTCGGTGGCGGTGGCCACCGGGCCGTGCGGCGCGGACGAACTGCGCGCGGCCGGCGCGGACGTGGTGCTGGCGGACCTGACGGAGTTCCCCGGCTGGCTCGCCGACTACACCTCCGCGGCGGCCTGACCCGCGCCACCGCCCGTACGCGCACCGGCGCCCGTACCCGCGCCCGCGCCGCCACCCGTACCCGCACCCGAGCCGGCCCCCGCCGTCTCCGCGTCCTCCGCCGCGGCCTGCCGCTGCGCCAGCGCCGAGCGCAGCAGCCCGACCAGCGCCACCGCCAGGCCGACGCCCATCAGCATCGACACGAAGTACGCCGGCGTGGGCAGCGTGCCGGTGCCCAGGAGCAGCGGCGAGACCGTCGCGAGCGTGCCCACCGCCCCGATCGCGAAGAGGACCGCGCCGACCCTGACGAGCACGTCACCTGCGCCCATGGTTTGTTTGCTCACCCGACAAGGGTAGGTCCGTGTCGGGACCTGGTGATACGGATGGTGCGGCGGCGAAGGAGGAGGCGGGCTGTGCGGTGCGCGGGGGCGGCGCGCCGGAATCGTCTTGTCACACGGCAGCGGGCCACTAGCCTGGTGTCGGCGGGTCTCGTGCAGGCCCGCTGACGTCTTGTTCAGCGCGTTCCTTTGTGCAGCGCGTTCCGTGCGGCGATGCCGCGTACGGCGTTCCGCGTCCGACGCGGCCCGTCCGGCGTGGTCCCTCCGGCGCGGGTTCGGTCCATTCCAGCAGCTTCCAACAGCTTCGAGCAACGAGGACGAGGTCGGACGTGCCTACCGGCAAGGTCAAGTGGTTCAACAGCGAGAAGGGCTTCGGCTTCCTCTCCCGCGACGACGGCGGTGACGTCTTCGTGCACTCCTCCGTGCTGCCCGACGGCGTGGCGGCCCTCAAGCCCGGACAGCGCGTCGAATTCGGAGTCGTGGCCGGCCAGCGCGGCGACCAGGCGCTGTCGGTGACGCTGCTCGACCCGGCGCCCTCGGTCGCCGCCGCACAGCGGCGCAAGCCGGACGAGCTGCTGCCGATCGTCCAGGACCTCACCACGCTCCTGGAGGACGTGGCCCGCTCGCTCCAGCGCGGCCGCTACCCCGACAAGGCGCACGGCCACAAGATCGCCTCCGTGCTGCGCGTCGTCGCCGACCAGCTGGACGTCTGACCGCTGGCCGTCCGGCCGCTGGACGTCCGAACTGCTGGACAACCGGCCGCTCCGCCCGGCCGCGGGCCCCCGCCCGCCGCCGGGGCGGTCAGAACGCCAGCGCGTCCGGCGCGAGTTCCGGCACCAGCCCCTCCGCGGCGGCCCGGGTGAGCAGCCCGCGGACCGCCGCGTATCCGTCCTCGCCCAGGTCCGCGGTGAACTCGTTGACGTACAGCGCGATGTGCTGGTCGGCGACCGCCGGGTCCATCTCCTGGGAGTGCGCGAGCACATACGACCGCGAGGCGGCCGGGTCGTCCCACGCGGCCCGCACCGACGCGCGCGCCGCCTCGGCCAGCGCGTGCAGCCGCTCCTTGCCCAGCGCGCGCTTGGCGATGATCGCGCCCAGCGGGATCGGCAGCCCGGTGGTGGCCTCCCAGTGCTCGCCCATGTCCGCGAGCTTGTGCAGCCCGTAGTTCTGGTACGTGAAGCGGGCCTCGTGGATCACCAGGCCGGCGTCCACCCGCCCGTCGCGCACCGCGGGCATGATCTCGTGGAACGGCAGCACGACGATCTCGCCGACCCCGCCCGGGACCTCAGCCGCCGCCCACAGCCGGAACAGCAGGTACGCCGTGGACCGCTCGCCGGGCACCGCGACGGTACGCCCGGCCAGCTCCGCCCCGGTGCGCGCGCCGCCCTCGCCGGTCAGCACCAGCGGCCCGCAGCCGCGGCCCAGCGCGCCGCCGCACGGCAGCAGCGCGTACTCCTGAAGCACCCACGGCAGCACCGCGTACGACACCTTCAGCACGTCCAGCTCGCCGCGCTCGGCCATGCCGTTGGTGATGTCGATGTCCGCGAACGAGACGTCCAGCGGCGGCGCGCCGGGCACCAGGCCGTGCGCCCAGGCGTGGAAGACGAAGGTGTCGTTCGGGCAGGGCGAGTAGGCGATGCGCAGGGCCTCGTCCGCGGAGCCGGTGGCCTCCGTGGCGCGGGTCGCGTCGGTCGTGGCGTCAGTCATGTTCGGGTCCAACCTCCAGGGCCGCCGGGACCTTCCCGAAGGCCGTCGTCAGCGCGGCGAGCGCGTCGCCGATCCGCCAGGCCGCGCGGTCGCGCGGGCCCACCGCGTTGGACACCGCGCGGATCTCCGCGACCGGGACGCCGGCCGCCGCCGCGGCCTCGGCCACGCCGAAGCCCTCCATCGCCTCGGCCACCGCGCCCGGGTGACGGGCGGCCAGCTCCGCGGCGCGCGCCGCGCTCCCGGTCACCGTGGCGACCGTCAGCACCGGGCCGAGCGCCGCGCCCAGCGCCCGCGCGAGGGCGTGCGCGGCGGCCGGGTCCGGCCGGTGCGCACCGGTGCCGAAGCCGAGGTCCTCGACCGGCACGAAGCCCGCGTCGGTCTGCGCGCCCAGGTCCGCGGCCACGATCGCGTCGGCCACGGCCAGCGAGCCGACCGGCGCGGCGGGGACGAACCCGCCGCCGATGCCGGCGGAGACCACCAGCGCGTACGGGTCGCCGGCCGCCTCGGCCAGGGCGAGTTCGCGCGCGGTGGCGGCCGCTGCCGCCGCCGGGCCGACACCGCCGGCGATCACGCGCGCGGCCGCGGCGCCGGGCCCGTGCGCCGCGGCCAGTCCCGCGGCGGCGGCGTCGCGTTCCGCGGCGACCGCGGTCACCACGAGCAGCCGCCGGCGCGCGGGCCGGGAGTCCGGCGCGGCCGGGGGCCCGGGGCGGGACCCGGCGCGGGGGCCGGGCGCGGCTTCGGCGTGGGGCTCCGCGTAGGGCTGGGCGTGGGGCTCCGCGTGGGATCCGGCTGCTGGCTCGACCTGGGGCACGGCCCTCGGGTCACTTCCCCCGGGTGAGGGTGAACTGGATGACGCGGTACGACTCCTGGCCGGAGGTGTCGCCGGACTCCACGATGTTCAGCGTCACGGACTTCTCGACCGAGGTCTGGCCGGTCTGCGGGTCCTGCTCGGTGAAGAGCTGGTCGCCGTCGACGGTCCAGTACGTCTTGTCCTTGAGCACCTCGTTGGTCACCAGGGAGGTGTTGCGGACCACCAGCCAGCCCTTCTTGCCGATCGACGGGTCGACGCCGATGCGGACCTTGTCACCGACGTTCACCGTGATGTGGTGGGTGGGCTTGGCCTGCAGGCACGCCACGAAGATCTGCTGCGGGAGCTTCTTGCCGTCGGCGTAGCACTTGTCGCCGGCCTCCGCCGTGACGGTCTTGGTGCCCACGGTCACGGTCGCCTGTGCGGTGGGCTTGTCGCAGGCGGTGAGGGCGACCAGCCCGAGGGAGATGGCACCGATGGTGGTGGCAGCGCGGCGAATGCTCATGGGGGTGAGGCTACCGGGCGTACCCTTGCGGGCCGCGCGGGGGTACGACGTGTCGGTCCCGGCCAGGGCCCGTGCCGGCCCACCGGTGGGACCGGGGACCGCCGGCGCGACCGGGGCCCGCCGGCGCGGCCGGGCTCAGGCCACCCGGGCGCGGGCCGTGCCGCCGCCCCTGCGCGCCGCGCCGAGCAGACCCCGTACCGACACCAGGAAGGCGACCAGCACCAGCGAGGCCGCGACGGCCATGCCCAGCGAGCCGTTGAGCGGCAGCACTATGCCGAGGCCGCCGCCGATCACCCAGGACAGCTGGAGGGTCGTCTCGGACCGGGCGAAGGCCGAGGTGCGGACCTCCTCCGGCACGTCGCGCTGGATCAGCGCGTCCAGCGACAGCTTGGACAGCGCCTGCGTGATGCCCGCCACCGCGGCGACCGTGGCCACCGTGACGAGGCCGAACCAGCCGGCCGCCATCGTCGCCGCGGCCAGCGCGCCCACCAGCGCGCCGGCGATGATCACCTCGGGGCCGCGGGCCTTCAGCCACGCGCCGAGCGCGGTGCCCAGCGCGTTGCCCGCGCCCGCCGCGACGCCCACCACGCCGAGCGACATCGCCGCGCTCAGCCCGCCGAGGTGGTGCTCGCGCAGCATGAACGCCAGGAACATGGTGAGGAAGCCGGACAGCGCCCGCAGCCCGCAGTTGCCCTGGAGGGCGTGCAGCACCGAGGAGCCGACGCCGAGCAGCCCGGGCGGCTGCGCGGGCCGCCCGCCGCGCCCGCCGCGCCTGCCCTTGCCGCCGCCCTTGGACAGCCGGTCGCCCACGTCGCCGTCGGCACCGCCACCACCTGCGCCACCACCGTCGCCCGAGCCGGGCAGGTCCCGCGCCTCCTCGTACGGCTGCTCGTTCGCGGACAGCCGGGCCTTGTTCTCGCCGCGGGCCGAGTCCACCTTGGGGTCCAGCGTCATCGACAGCAGCGCGCCCGCGATGTAGATCACGAACGCGCCGTACAGCGGCCAGGGCGCGCCGATGGCGTGCAGGCCGGCGCCGAGCGGCGCGGCCACCGCGGTGGTCAGCAGCCCCGCGAAGGTGACCCGTGAGTTCGCCTTGACCAGCGTGGTTCTCTCGGGCAGCAGTCGTGGGACCACCGCGCTGCGCACCACGCCGTACGCCTTCGAGGCCACCAGCACGCCGAGCGCCGCGGGGTAGAGCCCCAGGCCCGCGGTGCTGATCACACCGGCCATCGTCCAGGCGAGCACCGCGCGGGCGATCAGCGAGCCGGCCATCGCGGCCCGGCGGCCGTGGCCGAGCCGGTCGAGCAGCGGCCCGACCACCGGCGCGAGGAGCGCGAACGGCGCCATCGTGATGAGCAGGTAGAGCGCCACCCGGCCGCGCGCCTGGCCGGTGGGCACCGAGAAGAACACCGTGCTGGCCAGCGCGACGGTCACCAGCATGTCGCCCGCGGAGTGCACGGCGTGCAGTTCGATCAGCTTCGCCAGGCCCGACTCGCCCGCGCCGCCCTTGTGCGTCGAACGGCGCACCCGGCGCACGACGGCGCCGCCGGACCGCCCCACGCCGCTCGCGAGGGCGCGTCCGGCCCGGCGTACGGGCCCTGGGCCCGCGGTCACGGTTCGTGCCACGTTCGCAATCCTGCCCCAATTGGAAGTGTGCGCACCCCCTCCTTTGCGGCGGTGGTGCGCACAGGTAGCGTGCGATCGCGCAGAATGGTGGGAACAGGTGCGCCCGAGGACGCTCGGGCAGACCGGGGAAGCAGGGAACGAACGCGTTGACGCGGTCCGCAGGTCCGCTCCGCCGCCGCTCGCTCGCACCGGGTCCGCCGGGTCCGTTCGCCCGTGAGCGCACACGTGAGACGGCGTAGAGAGAGAAACGATTTCTGTGAGTCCTGCGATGCGAAGCCGTACCCCTGACCGCCTGTGCGCCGAGGCGGTCGATGTCGCGCTCGCCGTCACCGAGGAGGCGGCCGGGCCGCACGCGGTCGGCGAGCACCTCGGCGTCGTCGCCGAGGGCGACCGTGTCGTCACCCACCTGTTCGCCTGCAAGGAGCCGGCCTACCGCGGCTGGCAGTGGGCGACCACGCTCACCCGGGCGTCGCGGGCGAAGGCGGTGACCATCGACGAGACGGTCCTGGTGCCGGGGCCGGACGCGGTGCTCGCGCCCGAGTGGGTCCCCTGGAGCGAGCGGCTGCGGCCGGGCGACATGGGGCCGGGCGACCTGCTGCCCACCGAGGCGGACGACCTGCGCCTCGAACCCGGCTGGACCGGGGAGCAGGCGCCGACCGAGGCGGAGGTCGAGGCGCTCGCCGCGCAGGCGGCGCAGGCGGGCGGCGCGGAGGAGGGCGAGTTGGGCGCGGCGGCCGGCGGCGCGCAGGCGGCCGACGTCATCGCGCCGCCGCCCGCGGTCGCCACGATCGGGTCGATCGCGGCGCAGCTGGGGTTCGGGCGGCAGCGGGTGCTCTCGCGCTACGGCCTGCACGCGGCCGCCGACCGCTGGGAGGAGCAGTTCGGCGCGAAGACGCCCATGGCGCAGGCCGCGCCGGCGAACTGCGTCAGCTGCGGGTTCCTGCTGCCGATCGCCGGGTCGCTCAGCCAGGCGTTCGGCATCTGCGCGAACGAGTTCTCCCCGGCGGACGGCCGGCTCGTCTCGCTCGGCTACGGCTGCGGGGGCCACTCCGAGGCCGCGGTGATGCCCCGCCCGCCGCAGCCCGCGCCGATGGCGCTGGACGAATACCACGACGCGGAGACGCTCGCGCTGAGCGACTCCCCGACGCCCCCGGCCGCGCCGGAAGCCTCTTGACGCCGCGCGTCGGCTGTCACCGTCCCGGTGGGGTCGCCGCTGCCGCCTCCGGACCACCGCTGCGTGGTGGGCCGATCGCGCAGTTCCCCGCGCCCCTGGTGAGATGACGCTCGGCGTTCAGCCGGACCACGCCTCGGGGGCACCGTCCCGAGGGGGCGGATCGGTTCGGTCCGGGCCGCCGGTGGGTGGGGCTGTCGGGGCAGCGTCCGGCGCGGAGCGGTACGGTCACCGGTGACGGGCCGGGCACACGGCCGGGCGATGCGAGGAGAGGGCGTACGTGACGCGCGCAAGGGTGGGACGACCGGCTCCGGAAGGGCATCCGGACCCCTTCCGTACGGCCTCGCTGCGCCACGCGGTGCTGACCGCGTGGACCGCCTCGGCCGCCCGCTTCCGCGAGGACGCCAACGCCGAGGAGGACCTCGCGCTCGGCGGCCACCGCGACCGCCTGGTCGTGGAGCTGGCCCAGAACGCCGCCGACGCGGCGATCCGCGCCGGCGTCCCCGGCCGCCTCCGGCTGACCCTGCACGACGCCGAGCCGGGCGCCGACGGCGGCGCCGAGGCCGTGCTGGCCGCGGCCAACACCGGCGCCGCGCTGGACGCCGCCGCCGTGGAGTCGCTGTCCACGCTGCGCGCCTCCGCCAAGCGCGACGACGGCCCGCAGGCCGTGGGCCGCTTCGGCGTCGGCTTCGCCGCCGTGCTCGCGGTCAGCGACGAGCCGGCCGTCGTCGGCCGCAGCGGCGGCGTCCGCTGGTCGCTGACCGAGGCCCGCGCGCTGGCCGCCGGCGTCCCGGGCCTGGCCGACGAACTGCGCCGCCGCGACGGCCACGTACCGCTGCTGCGGCTGCCGTTCCCCGCCGAGGGCAGCGCCCCCGAGGGCTACGACACGGTCGTGGTGCTGCCGCTGCGCGACGGCTCCGCGCAGGACCTGGCGCGGCGCCTGCTGGACGCCGTGGACGACGCGCTGCTGCTCGCGCTGCCCGGCCTGTCCGAGGTCGTCGTGGAGACCTCCGCGGGCGTGCGCACGCTGACCCGCCGCCCGGCCGGGGACGACGCAGCCGGTGCCGGTGCCGGTGCCGGTCCCGGTGCCAGTGCCAGTGCCGGTGCCGGCGGCGACGTGATCGTGGAGGACTCCGCACGCGGCGCCGCGACCCGCTGGCGGGTGGACACCACCGGCGGCGCGCTGGCGCCCGAACTGCTCGCCGACCGCCCGGTGGAGGAACGCCTGCGCCCGGTCTGGTCGGTCACCTGGGCGGTGCCGGTCGACGCCGAGGGCGCCCCCGCCGCCCCGCGCACCGCGCCCGTCGTGCACGCGCCGACGCCGACCGACGAACCGCTGGGGCTGCCCGCGCTGCTGCTCGCGTCGTTCCCGCTGGACCCGACCCGGCGGCACGCCGCGCCCGGCCCGCTCACCGACTTCCTGCTGGACCGCGCCGCGCAGGCGTACGTGCGGCTGCTGGCCGGCTGGCGGCCGTCCGGCACCGGCGTGGTCGACCTGGTGCCCGGTCCGCTGGGCAAGGGCGAGCTGGACGCGGAGCTGCGCCGCCGGGTGCTGGCCGCGCTGCCCCGCACGCCGTTCCTGCCGCGCGCCGCGCCGCCGGACGCCGGCTCCGAGCAGCCGCCGGGCCCCGACCCGGACGCCTGGGACGACGCAGGCCCGCTCGCCCACGACGGCCAGGCGCTGCGCCCGGTCGAGGCCGAGGTGGTCGAGGGCGCGACGGCCGAGGCGGTCCGCGTCCTCGCCGAGGTGCTGCCCACCCTGCTCCCGGCCGCCCTCGAACGGCGGCCCGCACTGCGCCAGTTGGGCGTCGCGCGGCTCTCGCTGGCCGACGCGGTGGACCGGCTGGCCGGCGCCGAACGCCCGCCGGGCTGGTGGCGGCGGCTCTACGACGCGCTCGCCGGCACCGACGCGGACGTGCTCAGCGGCCTGCCCGTCCCGCTCGCCGACGGCCGCACCGTCGTCGGCCCCCGCCAGATCCTCCTCCCGGTCCCCGCGGACCGCGACGGCCGCGGCGACGAGGGCGGGCCGCGGCCCGACGGCGGCTCGGCCGCCGACCCCGCGCTGCTCGCGCGGCTCGGGCTGCGGGTGGCGCACGCCGAGGCCGCGCACCCGCTGCTGGAGAAGCTCGGGGCCGCCCCCGCGACGCCGCGCGCGGTGCTGACCAGCCCGCAGGTGCGGGCCGCGGTGGCCGCCTCGCTGGACGACGACCGCGGCGCGTGGGACGACGAAGGCGGCCTGGACGCCGAGGAGTTGGCGGAGGTCGTGCTGGGCCTCGCGGAGGCGGCGGGGCTGGCGCCCGGCGACGAGCCGTGGCTCGGCGCGCTCGCGCTGCCCGACGAGGACGGCGAACTCGCCCCGGCCGGCGAGCTGGTCCTGCCCGGCAGCCCGCTGGAGTCGGTGCTGCGCGAGGGCGAACTCGCCGCGGTGGACGCGGAGTTGGCCGAGCGCTGGGGGGAGCGGCCGCTGACCGCGGTCGGCGTGCTCGCGACCTTCGCGCTGGTGCGCGCCGACGACGTCGTGCTCGACCCCGACGACCTCGAACCGCGCGACACCGACTGGGCCGAGCCCGACGACGTCGGCCTGCTCGACGCGGTCGACGTGTGGTGCGAGGACGTCCTGGACCAGCTCCCGGAGACCGATGTGCCGCCGGTGGCCACCGAGGTGGTCGGCGTGCGGGACCTGGACCTGGTGGACGACGACGCCTGGCCGCAGGCCCTCGCCCTGCTGTCCCGGCCGCCGCTGCGCGACGCGGTCACCGCACCGGTCCGGGTGCTGCTGCCCGACGGCACCACCGAGTCCGTACGGCCGTACGCCGCCTGGTGGCTGCGGGACCATCCGGTGCTGGACGGCCGCAGCCCGGTGGGCCTGCGCACCGCGGGCGGCGACCGGCTGCTGGCCGGGCTCTACGAGGAGGCCGAGGCCGGCGCGGGCGTGGACGACCAGGTGCTGCGCGCGCTCGGCGTACGGACCACGGCCGCCGCGCTGCTGGCCGAACCCGGCGGCGCCGCCGAGCTGTTGGGCCGGCTCGCCGACCCGGACCGGGAGGTGGGCCCGGCGCAACTGCACGGCCTGTACGCCCTGTTGGCCGAGCTGGACCCGGACGAGGTCACGCTGCCCGACGAGTTGCGGGCCGTGGTCGACGGCGAGACCGTCGTGGTCGCCGCGGCGGACGCGCTGGTCGCCGACGCGCCGGACCTGCTGCCGCTGGCCGACGGGCTGCCGCTGCTGCCCGTGCCGCCGCGGCTGGCCGGGGAGTTGGCCGAGCTGTTCCAGGTGCGGCGGCTGAGCGAGGCGGTGCCGGCGCAGGTGCGGTCGCAGGGCGAGGAGCACGAGGTGCTGCCCGCGGTGCACGACCTGCTGCCCGGCGCGCCGACCCGCTACGTCGAGCACGAGGAACTCCTCGTCACCGGCGGCGTCGAGGTCGACTGGCGGTACGCCGACGGTGTGCTGCACGCCTCCACCGTCGAGGGCGTGGCGGCGGGCCTGGCCTGGGCGGCCGGGCACTGGGAGCGCCGCTTCGAGCTGGCCGCGCTGCTGGAGGACCCCACCCGCACCGAGGAGCTGGCCCGCGACCGCTGGTTCGACTGACCACCCGGCCGGGCCGGTCCGGCCGGCCCCCGCCGCACCCGTGCCGCCGCCGGCTCAGCCCGCGCGGGCCTCGCGCGCGCGGGCCCGCGCCCACGCCAGCTCCAGCACCACCCCGCCGGCCGCGGCGATGCCGACCGCCGTCCACGGCACCTGCTCGCCGACCAGCCGCAGCGCGAAGAACCGCTGCAGCCAGGGCGTCACCAGCACGATCAGGAAGCCGGCGACCATGGCGAACACCAGGCCCACCCGCCACCAGGTGTAGGGCCGCGCGACGATCGCCAGCACCCACACCTCCATCAGGAACAGCGTCAGCGTCGCCGCGCTGGTCTCGGCGTCCAGCGCGCCCGCGCCGGTGTAGTGGTGCCGGGCCACCAGGTACGCGACGAAGGCCGCGGTGCCGCAGACGATCCCGGCCGGCGTCGCGTAACGCATCACCCGGCGCACGAAGTGCGGCCTGGCCCGCTCCTTGTTGGGCGCGAGCGCCAGGAAGAACGCGGGGACGCCGATCGTCAGCGTCGACAGCAGCGTCAGGTGCCGCGGCAGGAACGGGTACGGGATCTGCCAGAACACCACCAGCAGCGCCAGCAGCACCGAGTACACCGTCTTGGTCAGGAACAGCGTGGCGACCCGGGTGATGTTGCCGATCACCCGCCGGCCCTCGGCCACCACCGAGGGCAGCGTCGCGAAGCTGTCGTCCAGCAGCACGATCTGCGCGACCGCGCGCGTGGCCTCCGAGCCCGAGCCCATCGCCACCCCGATGTCGGCGTCCTTCAGCGCCAGCACGTCGTTGACGCCGTCGCCGGTCATCGCGACGTTGTGGCCGCGCGACTGCAGCGCGCCGACCATGTCCCGCTTCTGCCGCGGGGTGACCCGGCCGAACACCGTGCCGTCCTCCAGCGCCGCCGCCATCGCGTCCTGCTCGGCCGGCAACCGCCGCGCGTCCACCGGCTGTTCGGCGCCGGGCAGGGCCAGCTTCGCGGCCACCGCGCCCACCGACACCGCGTTGTCGCCGGAGATCACCTTCGCCCGCACGTCCTGCTCGGCGAAGTAGCGCAGGGTGTCCGAGGCGTCAGGGCGCAGCCGCTGCTCCAGCACCACCAGCGCGTACGGGACCACGGCCTGCGCCGCCCGCGGGTCGTCCGGCGGCCGGTCGGTGCCGGCGAGCAGCAGCACCCGCAGGCCCTGGCCGTTCAGCCGGTCCACCTCGGCGAGCGCGGCGTGCCCCTCGGGCAGCAGCACGTCGGGGGCGCCGAGCAGCCACGCCGAGGCGGCGCCGTCCGGCTCGGTGAGGGCCGCGCCGCTGTACTTGCGGGCGGAGCTGAAGGGCAGCGTCCCGGTGGCGTGCCAGCCGTCCGCGCCCTGCGGCGGGTAGGCCTCGACGATCGCCCGCAGGCTGGCGTTGGGACGCGGCTCGGACGCGCCGAGGGCGGCCAGCACCCGGGCGACGCGCTCGGGCGGCGCGCCGTCCAGCGGGCGTACCTCCGCGACGTCCATGCCGCCCTCGGTGAGCGTGCCGGTCTTGTCCAGGCACACCACGTCGACCCGGGCCAGGCCCTCGATCGCCGGCAGCTCCTGCACCAGGCACTGCCTGCGGCCCAGCCGCACCACGCCGATCGCGAACGCCACCGAGGTCAGCAGCACCAGGCCCTCGGGCACCATCGGCGTGATCCCGCCGACCGTGCGGCGCACCGCCTCGCGCCCGTCGTTGCTCTCCACCGTGAACTGGCTGACGACCAGGCCGACCGCGGTCGGCACCATCATCCACGTCACGTACTTCAGGATGCGGCTGATGCCGCCGCGCAGCTCGGAGTCGACCAGGGTGAAGCGGGACGCCTCCTCGGCGAGCTGCGCCGCGTACGCCTCGCGGCCCACCCGGGTCGCGGTGAACGCGCCGCCGCCGGCCACCACGAAGCTGCCGGACATCACCGGGTCGCCCGGGCGCTTGTGCACCGGGTCCGCCTCGCCGGTCAGCAGCGACTCGTCGACCTCCAGGCCGTCCGCCTCGGCGGTCGTGCCGTCCACGACGACCTTGTCGCCGGGGCCGAGCTCGACCAGGTCGCCCAGCACGATCGCCGAGGTGGGGATCTCGGCGGACACCCCGTCCCTGCGCACCGTGGGCCTGGCCTCGCCGATCACCGCGAGGCTGTCCAGGGTCCGCTTGGCGCGCAGCTCCTGGACGATGCCGATCGCGGTGTTGGCGACGATCACGAACCCGAACAGGCCGTCCTGGATCGGCCCGACCACCAGGATGATCAGGAAGAGCACGCCGATGATCGCGTTGAAACGGGTGAGGACGTTGGCCCGGACGATGTCGGCGGTCGAGCGCGAGGAGCGCACCGGCACGTCGTTGACCTCGCCGCGCGCGACCCGCTCGGCGACCTCCGCCGAGGTCAGCCCGGTGGCCCGGTCCACCGCGGCCCCGGCGTCCATGCGTTCGGTCATGGTCCGACGGTACGTGCGCGGGCCCGCGTCCACCCGGCGGGCGCGGCCCGGTGGGCGTCACACGGTGGGCGTCACCCCGAGCAGGCCCCGGGGGGCGCTCACCCGGGGAGCGGACCGTCCCCCTGCGCGGTGCGCGTCGCCGCGGCCCGCGCGATCGCGTCCCGCCTGGCCCGTACGTAGAGCAGCCCCAGCAGGCCCAGGCAGCCGCCGGCCAGGCAGGCCCAGATGAACCAGGTGTGCCCGTGGTCGGAGTACCAGCCGTAGAACGGCAGCTGCACGACGAACAGCACGAACCACACGATCGTGCCGACCGTGACCGTCGCGACGTCGTTGGCCTCCAGCGGTTCCGGGGCCTCGCGCAGGGCAGTCCGCTCCTTGGTCATGCGGGACATCGTACGACCAGGGCGCGGGCGTCCCGCGCGGCCCGGCCCCCCAGGGGTCTACGCGCGAAGATAGCGTTCCGATTGCTGGATGTTCATACTGAAACGGTCACCTGGTGACCGAATTCATTCGTACGATCGCCCAACCCCTGGCGTGATCGCCGTCCCCGCACCGCTCTTCGAAGGACCCGCATGCCCACCTCGGCCCCCGCTCCGGTCGACGCCCCCACGCCCACCGGGCGCCCGTCCGCCTCCGGCCCCGACCGCTGGTTCCGGATCTCCGAGCGCGGCTCGACGCTGCCGCGCGAGATCCGCGGCGGCCTCGCGACGTTCTTCGCGATGGCGTACATCATCGTGCTCAACCCGATCATCCTCGGCGCCGGCACCGACAAGTACGGCCACCACCTGGCCGGCGGGCAGCTGGTCACCGCCACCGTCGTCACCGCCGCGTTCACCACGCTGCTGATGGGCGTGATCGGCAACATGCCGATCGCGCTGGCCGCCGGGCTCGGCGTCAACACCGTCGTCGCCCTCCAGCTCGCGCCGCGGATGAGCTGGCCGGACGCGATGGGCATGGTGGTGCTGGCCGGCCTGGCGATCATGGTGCTGGTCGCCACCGGGCTGCGCGAGCGGGTGATGAGCGCGGTGCCGCTGGGCCTGCGCAAGGGCATCGCCATCGGCATCGGCCTGTTCATCATGCTGATCGGCCTGGTCGACTCCGGGTTCGTCAGCCGCGTCCCGGACACCGCGCACACCACCGTGCCGCTGCAGCTCGGCGCCGACGGCCACCTGCACGGCTGGCCGGTGCTGGTCTTCGTGCTCGGCACGCTGCTCACGCTCGCGCTGATCATCCGCAGGGTGCCGGGCGCGATCCTGATCTCCATCGTCACCATGACGGTGCTCGCGCTGATCCTGAACGCCGCCGCCGACGTGCCGGCCGGCAGCTGGGGCCTGACCGTGCCCAAGTGGCCGGGCAACCCGGTCTCCACGCCCGACTTCGGCCTGGTCGGCAACGTCAGCCTGTTCGGCGGCTTCCACGAGGTCGGGGTGCTCACCGGCATCCTGTTCGTCTTCACCGTGCTGCTGTCCTGCTTCTTCGACGCGATGGGCACGATCCTCGGCGTCAGCGACGAGGCCGGGCTGCTGGACGCCAAGGGCGACCTGCCGGGCATGAACAAGGTGCTGATGATCGACGGCATCGCCACCGCCGCCGGCGGCGCGGCGTCCTCCTCGGCCAACACCTGCTTCGTGGAGTCCACCGCGGGCGTCGGCGAGGGCGCCAGGACCGGCCTGGCGAGCGTGGTGACCGGCCTGCTGTTCGTGCTCGCGCTGTTCCTCACGCCGCTGGCCACCATGGTCCCGGCGCAGGCGGCCACGCCCGCGCTGATCGCGGTGGGCTTCCTGATCCTGTCCGGCTCGGTCCGCGAGATCGACTGGAGCGACCACACCATCGCGGTGCCGGCCTTCCTGACCATGGTGCTGATGCCGTTCACGTACTCGATCACCAACGGCATCGGGATCGGCTTCATCGCCTTCTGCGTGCTGCGCGCGGCGGCCGGGCGGTGGCGCGAGGTCCCGCTCGCGCTCTACGCGGTGGGCGCGGTGTTCGCCTTCTACTACCTGATGCCGGCGCTGGGCCTGGTCTGAGGGTCGGGCGGCTCCTGGCCGTAGAAGCGGTCGGTCTCCTCCACGGCGGCCATGAACCGCTCGTCGAAGTCGTCGCGGATGAGCGTCCTGACCACGTAGTCCTGGGCGCTCATCCCGCGTTTCGCGGCATGGCCGCGGATCCGGTCCCACAGATCTCCGTCTATCCGGAGGCTGAGCACTTTCGATGCCATGGCACCCACGGTCCCCGGCCCGCGCGGCGGCGCGTGTCGCTTTCCGTCGCCATCTCACCCGTACGGGTGAGATCCGGTCGCTTCGTGATTGAACGGCCGCTGCTCCGGAAGGCGTGGGTGAGGACGCGGCCGGAGGGCCGCGCGCCGATTTTGCTTAGACTAAGTAATGAGCTAAACTAACAATTGTGACCGAACTGTCCGAGGCCGACCGCGCCGCGGTGAACGAACTGCGCGGCGCCGTGATGCGACTGTCCCGCCGGCTGCGCCACCAGCGCGTCGACGAGACGCTCAGCCCGACCGAGATGTCGGTGCTGGCCACCCTGGCCCGCTGCGGCTCCGCGACCCCCGGGGAGCTGGCCCGCAAGGAGCATGTGCAGCCCCCGTCCATGACCCGCATCGTGGCGATGCTGGAGGCCAAGGGGCTGGTCCGGCGCGAGCCGCACCCGGAGGACCGCCGCCAGGTGGTGGTCAGCCGCACCGAGCGGGCCGAGGCGATGCTCGCCGAGAGCCGCACCAAGCGCAACGCGTGGCTGGCCGAGCTGGCCTCCGGCCTGGACGAGGACGAGCTCGCGATCCTGCGCCGGGCCGCACCGGTGCTGGAGAAGCTGGCCCACCTGTGACGGTCGCAGCGAGAACCGAACGTGAGGACTGACGAAGGGCAGGCGAGAACCGATTGAGTTCGGCAGCCGGACCACACACCGCAACCGAACCTGACCGCGGCGCGGAGACCAGGACGAGCACCTTCAGCTCCCTGCGCATCCGCAACTACCGACTCTTCGCGACCGGCGCCGTGATCTCCAACACCGGCACCTGGATGTCGCGCATCGCCCAGGACTGGCTGGTGCTCAGCATCACCGGCTCGTCCTTCGCGGTGGGCATCACCACCGCGCTGCAGTTCCTGCCGATGCTGCTGTTCGGCCTCTACGGCGGCGTCATCGCCGACCGCTACCCCAAGCGCAAGATCCTGCTGTGCACCCAGCTGGCCATGGGCCTGCTCGGACTGACGCTCGCCGCCCTCACCCTCGGCGGGGTGGTGCAGGTCTGGCACGTCTACACCATCGCCTTCCTGCTGGGCATGGCCACCGTGGTGGATAACCCCACCCGGCAGACCTTCGTCGTGGAGATGGTCGGCCCCTCGGTGGTCCGCAACGCCGTCTCGCTGAACGCCGCCAACTTCCAGGCCGCCCGGCTGGTCGGACCCGCCGTCGCCGGCGTGCTGATCACCGCCGTGGGCAGCGGCTGGGCGTTCCTGATCAACGGCCTGTCCTTCTTCGCGCCGCTCACCGGCCTGCTGCTGATGCGCACCTCGGAGCTGCACACGATCGAACGCGCCCCGCGCGGCAAGGGCCAGCTCCGCGAGGGCCTGCGCTACGTGGCCGGCCGGCCGGAACTGGTCTGGCCGATCGTGCTGGTCGGCTTCATCGGCACCTTCGGCTTCAACTTCCCGATCTGGCTGTCGGCCTTCGCCAACAAGGTCTTCGACAGCGGCGCCGGCACGTACGGCCTGCTCAACTCGCTGATGGCCGCGGGCTCCCTGATCGGCGCGCTGCTCGCCGCCCGGCGCAGCCGCACCCGGCTGCGGATGCTGGTCGTGGCCGCCCTGGTCTTCGGGCTGCTGGAGTCGGTGGCCGCGCTCGCCCCGACGTTCTGGGTCTTCGCCGCGCTGCTGGTGCCGATCGGCGTCTTCGGCCTGACCTTCAACACCACCGCGAACGCCAGTGTGCAGCTGGCCACCGACCCGGTGATGCGCGGCCGGGTGATGAGCCTGTACATGATGGTCTTCGTCGGCGGCACGCCGGTCGGCGGCCCGGTCATGGGCTGGGTCACCGACACCTACGGCGCCCGCGTCGGCTTCCTCAGCGGCGGCCTGATCAGCGCGGCCGGCGCGGTCGGGGTCGGCCTGGCGCTCGCCCGCGCGGGCGGCCTGCGGCTGCGGTTCAACCCGCGGCGCACCGGCGACGGCCCGCTGATCGCCTTCGTCCCCCGGAAGGGCGCGGCGGCCGGCGCGGCCGGCGGCGGTGTCGGAGGTGCCGGAGGTGTCGGCGAGGCCGTGGCAGGCAGTGCCCTGGGAGGCACCGGTGAGCCCGGCGGCGCGGACGGCGGTGCCGGGGATGCCGGCGACGCCGGCGGTGCTGACAAGGCTGCGGCGGGCGGTGTCACCCGCGCCGCGTAGGGTCGGCGCATGAGGCTGTTCGTGGCGCTGCTGCCGCCGCCCGCCGCCGTCGCGGAGCTGGCCGGGGCCGCCGCGCCGCTGCGCCGCCTGCCCGGCGCGCGGGACCTGCGCTGGACCCCGCCGGAGAGCTGGCACCTGACCCTCGCCTTCCTCGGCGAGACGCCCGACGCGCTGCGCCCCGACCTGGACGAGCGGCTGGCCCGCGCCGCCCGCCGGCACGGCCCGTACGACCTGCGGCTGGCCGGCGGCGGCCGGTTCGGCGACCGCGCGCTGTGGGCCGCCGCCGAGGGCGACCTGCCGGGCCTGGCGCGGCTCGCGCGGTCGGTGCGCGCCGCCGCCCGCCGGGCCGGCGCTCCCGCGGACGAGGAGCACGGCTTCCGGGCGCACCTCACGCTGGCCCGTACCGCGCGCGCCCGCCCGGTACGGCTGCGGCCCTTCGCCGCGGAGCTGGCCGGCTTCCGCGGCGCGTCCTGGACCGCGGACACCCTCTGCCTGGTCTCCAGCACCGCGCCGCGCTCCGGCGTCCCCGGGGAGCAGCCCCGTTACGACACGGTCGCCGCCTGGCCGCTGGGCGCCGCGGCCCCGGAGGCGGACGCCCCCGCGGACGCCCGCCCGGACGCCCGCCCGGACGCCCCCGCGGACGCCCGCAGGGACACCCAGGCGGACGTCCCCCGGGACGCACCGGCGGACGTGTCCGGCGCCTCCCGGGACGTGCCCGGCGGCGACGCCCCTGCGGCCGGGCGGCCGGACGCGGGCGGTTAGTCTCGGAGCGTGGACCCCAAGACCCGCACCCGCGTGATGACCGCCGCCTTCGTCCTGCTGATCGCGGTGGTGATCGTCGCCGCGGCGGTCCGCTGAACCACCGCGGCGGCGCCCCGCGGTCTCACCAGGCGAACGCCTCGGGGGACGGCCCCGGGCCGGGGAAGATCTCGTCCAGCGCGGCCAGGAACTCCTCGGGCAGCGTCAGCTCCAGCGCCCGCAGCGCGGAGTCCAGCTGGTCCATCGTGCGCGGGCCGACGATCGGACCGGTCACGCCCGGCCGGGTCAGCAGCCACGCCAGGCCCACGTCGCCGGGCTGCAGGCCGTGCTTGTCGCACAGGTCCTCGTACGCCTGGATCTGGTCGCGCTGCGCCTTGTCCTTCAGCGCGTCCGCGGACCGGCCGCCGGTCGAGCGGGAGCCGCCGCCCTCGCGCTGCTTGCGCAGCGCCCCGCCGAGCAGCCCGCCGTGCAGCGGCGACCACGGGATCACGCCGAGGCCGTAGTGCTGCGCCGCCGGGATGACCTCCATCTCCGCGCGCCGCTCGGCCAGGTTGTACAGGCACTGCTCGGTGATCAGGCCGAGCGAGCCGCGGCGCGCGGCCGCCTCGTTGGCCTGCGCGATGTGCCAGCCGGCGAAGTTGCTGGAGCCGGCGTAGAGGATCTTGCCCTGCTGCACCAGGACGTCGATCGCCTGCCAGATCTCCTCCCACGGCGTCGCCCGGTCCACGTGGTGGAACTGGTAGACGTCGATGTAGTCGGTCTGCAGGCGCTTCAGGCTGGCCTCGACCGCGCGGCGGATGTTGAGCGCGCTGAGCTTGTCGTGGTTCGGCCACGACTGGCCGTCCGGGCCCATGAAGCCGTTCACCTTGGTGGCCAGGACCGTCTTGTCGCGGCGGTCGCCGCCCTGGGCGAACCAGCTGCCGATGATCTCCTCGGTGCGGCCCTTGTTGTCGCCCCAGCCGTAGACGTTGGCGGTGTCGAAGTAGTTGATGCCGGCCGCGAGCGCCGCGTCCATGATCGCGTGGCTGTCCGCCTCGTCGGTCTGCGGGCCGAAGTTCATCGTCCCCAGGACCAGTCGGCTGACCTTCAGGCCGGTACGTCCGAGCTGCGTGTATTCCATGGGGTCAAGCCAAGCTCTTGGAGTGCGCTCGAATCAAGCGTGCCTGCCGGGCTTCGGCCGTACGGCCCGCGCGCCCGGGGCTCGCACGCCCCGGCTCCGCACGCCCGGCTCCTCACGCCCGGGGCCCGCACGCCCGGGGCCCGCACGCCCCGGCCCCTCACGCCGCCTCGTACCGGCCGCCGATGCCCCACGCCTGGTGCAGCGCGTCCGCGAACGCCGCCGCGAGCTTGTGCTCGCCCGCGGCGTTGGGGTGCGTGCCGTCGTAGGTGTCCAGCCGGATGTCGTAGCCCTCGGGGCGCGAGGCCATCAGCAGCGGCGAGGCGGGCGTGTCCAGGTCCGCCACCGCCTTGGCCAGCCGCTCGTTCAGCTCCGCGCACTGCACCGCGAAGTCCGGGTCCAGGTCGGCCCGGGTGTTGGGGATCACCGGCAGCAGCACCATCCGTATCCGCGGCCGGGCCGCGCGGGCCTGCTCCACGAAGTGCACGGCGTGCTCGGCGGTCTCCCGCGCGTCGGTGAAGAAGCCCAGGTCGATCAGGCCGAGCGAGACCAGCGCCACGTCCGGCCGGTGCTCGCGCGCCGCGTCGCCGATCAGCGGCGCCAGGTGCCGCCAGCCCTCGCCCCAGCCCGCCAGGTGCCGCCGCGCGTGCGGCGGGAAGGACGGGTCGGCGTAGTCCGCGGAGTCCGCCTCGTCGGTCGCCTTGTCGTACACGGTCACCCGCGGGCCCACCACCGAGAACGGCTCGCCGCTGCGGCACAGGTGCTGCCACATCCGGTAGCGCCAGGTGAAGTCGCCGGCCGAGCCGACGGTCATGGAGTCGCCGACGAAGAGGTAGCGCATGCGGGGCATCATCTCCGACCGCGGGCCGACCATGGACACTGGGGTGCATGCGTGCGTTCCCCCTCGCGGCCACCGCCGCCGCGGCCCTCGTCCTGACCTGCGGCTGCGTCACCCCGGCCGCCGCCCACAGCGGTCCGTCGACGGCCTTCAGGATCAGCGACCCGCGGATCGGCGAGTCCAGCGGACTGATCGCCAGCCGCAGCCATCCCGGGATCTACTGGACGCACAACGACAGCGGCGACGGCCCGTACGTCTACGCCGTCGACTCCGCCACCGGCAGGACCGTCGCCAGGGTGACCATGCGCGGCGTCACGGCACGCGACGTCGAGGCGATCTCCATCGGCCCCGACGGCGACCTCTACCTCGGCGACATCGGCGACAACCTGAACGGCTCCTGGCCGCAGGTGTACGTCTACCGCTTCCCCGAGCCGAAGCAGCTGCGCGACCAGAGCGTGGACGTCACCCGCTACACCGTCCGCTACTCCGACGGCCCGCGCGACGCCGAGGCGCTGATGGTCCAGCCCACGACCGGCCGCCTCTACATCGCCAGCAAGAACGAGGACGGCGGCCACCTCTACCAGGGCCCGGCGAAACTGAGCACCAACGGCGTCAACGTCTTCACGCCGATCGGCGACGTGCCCTGGGTGACCGACGGCTCCTTCTCCCCGGACGGCAGCCGCCTGGTGCTGCGCGGCTACTTCTGGGCCACCGAGTACCGCTGGGCCGGCGGCCGGCCGCAGAAGATCGGCAGCCTCACCGTCCCTATGCAGCCGCAGGGCGAGTCGGTGGCGTTCACCCCGGACGGCACGGCGCTGATGTACGGCAGCGAGGGCGCGGACAGCCAGGTGTGGAAGGCGCCGCTGAGCGGCGACGACCTGCCCGACAGCGCGGGCGGCACGGCGAGCCCGGGCAGTGCGGCCAAGGAGGCCGCGGGCCGCGACGCCCCCGCCGCCCCGGGGACGGCGACGCGCTCGACCACGCCCACCCCCACCACCTCGACGAACAAGGCGGGCGGCAAGGCGCTCGGCATCTTCGTCCTGGCCGGCATCTTCGGCCTGGCGTACTGGCTGCGCAGGGTGCTGGGGGGCGCCCCCCCCCCCGCCGCCGGGGGGGGGGCGGGGGGGGGGGGGGGGGGGGGGCACCTTGGCGCGTTTTTAT
>JAJSZB010000023.1:0-6804 GCA_050613715.1 Streptomyces sp. IBSBF 3018 | reverse complement strand
CCCACGCGCTCCGCACACCCGCGCCGCCCCCGCGACTGAGGCGAGGGAGCGGCGGCGCGGGAGGGGGTCAGCTCACAGCTTGCCGATGACGTAGTCGACGCAGGCGGTCAGCGCCTCGACGTCGGCCGGGTCGACGGCCGGGAACATCGCCACCCGCAGCTGGTTGCGGCCCAGCTTGCGGTAGGGCTCGGTGTCCACGATCCCGTTGGCCCGCAGCGCCTTGGCGACCGCGGCGGCGTCGACGCCGTCCTCGAAGTCGATCGTGCCGACGACCTGCGAGCGCTGCGCCGGGTCGGCGACGAACGGCGCGGCGTACGACGCCTTCTCCGCCCAGCCGTACAGCCGCGAGGAGGAGTCGGCGGTGCGGTTCACCGCCCACTTCAGGCCGCCCTGGCCGTTGATCCAGTCCAGCTGCTGGTCCAGCAGGAAGAGCGTGGCCAGCGCCGGGGTGTTGTACGTCTGGTTCTTCTTCGAGTTGTCGATCGCGGTCGGCAGGTCGAAGAACGCCGGGATGTGCCGCCCGGACGCGGCGATCCGCGCGGCGCGCTCCAGCGCGGCCGGCGAGAACACCGCGATCCACAGGCCGCCGTCGGCCGCGAAGGACTTCTGCGGCGCGAAGTAGTAGACGTCCGTCTCGGCGATGTCCACCGGCAGGCCGCCGGCGCCGGAGGTGGCGTCGACCAGCACCAGGGCGCCGTCGTCGGCGCCGGGCACCCGGCGGATCGGCGCCGCGACGCCGGTGGAGGTCTCGTTGTGGGTGAAGGCGTACGCGTCGACGCCCGCCTCCGCGACCGGCTCGGGGTGCGTGCCCGGCTCGGACTTCACGATCGTCGGCTCGCCCAGCCACGGCGCCTGCTGCGCGGCCTTGGCGAACTTCGAGGAGAACTCGCCGAACGACAGGTGCTGGGACTTGGCCTCGATCAGGCCGTGCGTGGCGATGTCCCAGAACGCGGTGGAACCGCCGTTGCCGAGCACCACCTCGTAGCCCTCGGGGAGCGAGAACAGCTGCCGTACGCCCTCGCGGACCCGGCCCACCAGGTCCTTCACCGGAGCCTGCCGGTGGGAGGTGCCGAGCAGGGACGTCCCGGTGGCGGCCAGCGCGTCGAGCGCCTCGGTCCGCACCTTGGAGGGGCCCGACCCGAACCGTCCGTCGGCGGGCTTGATGTCAGCGGGAATCTGGATATCGGCCACGTACGCAGCGTAGTGCGTAACCGTCATGTTTCCGTGACCGTTCCACCGGATGAGACGGCGTGAGACGGCGTGAGACAGCACGAGCGGCGCGGGACGGCGCACGGCCGGCCGGGTGTCCGGCCGGCCGCGCGAGGGAAGGCGCTCAGTGCGCGATGCGGTCGTACCCCTCGATGTCCCGCACCGGGCGGGTCGCCGGGCCGGTGTAGCGCGCGGACGGGCGCACCAGGCGGCCGGTGCGCTTCTGCTCCAGGATGTGCGCCGACCAGCCGGCCGTGCGCGCACACGTGAACATCGAGGTGAACATGTGCGCCGGCACCTCCGCGAAGTCCAGCACGATGGCCGCCCAGAACTCCACGTTCGTCGCCAGCACCCGGTCGGGGCGGCGCGCGTGCAGCTCGGCCAGCGCGGCCTTCTCCAGCGCCTCGGCGACCTCGAAGCGCGGCGCGCCCAGCTCGCGCGCGGTGCGCCGCAGCACCCGGGCGCGCGGGTCCTCGGCCCGGTAGACCCGGTGGCCGAAGCCCATCAGCCGCTCGCCGCGGTCCAGCGCCGCCTTCACATAGCCCTCGGCGTCGCCGGTCCGCTCGATCTCCTCGATCATGCCCAGCACCCGGGAGGGCGCGCCGCCGTGCAGCGGCCCGGACATCGCACCCACCGCGCCGGACAGCGCCGCCGACACGTCCGCGCCGGTGGAGGCGATCACCCGGGCGGTGAAGGTCGAGGCGTTCATGCCGTGCTCGGCCGCCGAGGACCAGTACGCGTCCACCGCCGCGACGTGCTTGGGGTCGGGCTCGCCGCGCCAGCGGATCATGAACCGCTCGGTGATCGAGTGCGCCTTGTCGATCTCGCTCTGCGGCACCATCGGCAGCCCCTGGCCGCGCGCGGACTGCGCGACGTAGGACAGCGCCATCACCGCGGCGCGGGCGAGGTTGTCCCTGGCCTCGTGCTCGTCGATGTCCAGCAGCGGTTTCAGCCCCCACACCGGCGCGAGCATGGCCAGCGCGGACTGCACGTCCACCCGGATGTCCCCGGAGTGCACCGGGATCGGGAACGGTTCGGCCGGCGGCAGGCCCGGGTTGAAGCGGCCGTCGACCAACAGCCCCCAGACGTTGCCGAAGCCGACGTGGCCGACGAGTTCCTCGATGTCGACGCCGCGGTAGCGGAGCGAGCCGCCCTCCTTGTCCGGCTCGGCGATCTCGGTCTCGAACGCGACGACTCCCTCGAGTCCCGGCACGAAGTCGGACATGAAGCGGCTCCCTTGGCGTTTCCGTCGGATCAGGTGCGTGTGAACCACGTGCTGGCGCAAGCCACGTGCTTGTGAAAGGTGTGACGATCCAGTCTCCCGGCAGTCTGCCGCCCGGGACCGGGTGAGATGCCGCACACCGCGCTGCTGCCGCCCGATTCCGGCCGACTCCTGCAAGATGACGGCGTGCCCGAACCACAGAACACGCGCTGGCGGATCCCCGAAGCAGCCGAAGCAGCCGACGCCCTCGACGCCCTCGACCCCGCCGCGATGCGCCGCCAGTACCGGGTGGCCGGGCTGACCGAGCAGGAGCTGGCCGCCGATCCGTACGAGCAGTTCGCCCGCTGGTTCCGCGACGCGGTCGCCGCCGCGGGCGACGGCGTGCTCGCCGAGCCGAACGCGATGGTCGTCTCCACCGCCGACGCGGACGGCGTGCCCAGCTCCCGCACCGTCCTGCTGAAGGGCTACGACCGGCGCGGCTTCGTCTTCTTCACCAACTACGACTCCCGCAAGGGCCGCGAGCTGACCGCCAACCCGCGCGCCGCGCTGCTCTTCCCCTGGCACGCGCTGGCCCGCCAGGTGCTGGTCGCCGGCCCGGTGCGCCGGCTGCCCGCCGAGGAGACCGCCGCGTACTTCCGGAGCCGTCCGTACGGGTCGCGGATCGGCGCGTGGGCGAGCGAGCAGTCGACGGTGGTGGCCTCCCGTACGGAGCTGGAGGAGCGGTACGCGGCCGCCGCCGCCCGCTGGCCCGAGGGGACCGCCGTGCCGGTGCCGCCGCGCTGGGGCGGCTTCCTGGTCGAGCCGGTGAGCGTGGAGTTCTGGCAGGGCCGCGAGAACCGGCTGCACGACCGGCTGCGGTACGTGCCGGCGGCCGGCGGCGGCTGGGACGTGGAGCGTCTCGCGCCCTGAGGCGGGCGGGGCCGTACAGGTCCGCGTTGCGGGCATGAAGCGACCCGCGGGCTGCTCCCCGGAGCCAGATGGCTCCGAGCACCGGCCGGACAGATCCGACGAGCCCGCGGGTCGGGTGAACTGCGTGGGATTGGCGAGCATCACGACGCACGCCGAGTGCGCGGAGCTAGCCCGCAGCCACCTCACGTGTCCGAGTGCAACTCATGCTTCAGACCACCTCCCTTCATGTGTGCCCCCACACTAAAAAGCGATCCGGAGCCCGGACAAGTCATTTATCGAAATCACGTGTGACTCAGCCCACACCAGGGTTGAATGGTGTGACGTGCGGTCTTCCGATGCGCGATCCCGACACGGCGAGCGGCTGCTCGCCGCGCTGCTCGACGGCATGGAGGCGGGCCTGTGCGCCTTCGACCGCGAGGGCGTGGTCACCCACTGGAACGCGGAGGCGTCCCGCATCCTCGGCTGGAGCGCCGCCGAGGCGGTGGGCAGACCCGGCCTCGGCGGCTGGGCGGCCCGGCCCGCCGACGCCAAGGAGATCGAGGAGCGCCTGCTGGCCGCGATGGACGGCCCCGGCCGCCAGGTCAACGAGTTCGCGCTGGTCACCAAGGACGGCCGGCGGGTGCTTGTGCGCACCCAGTCCGCGGCGGTCGCCGACGCCGACGGCCGGCCCGCGGGCCTGTACTGCGCCTTCTCCGAGGTGCACGCGCAGATCGGCCTGGAACGCTCCATAGCGCTCGGCGAGGCGCTGTTCGCCGACGCCCCCTGGGCCGTCGTGGTCATCGACGCCGACCTGCGCCCGGTCCAGGCCAACGACGAGGCGGCGCGGCTGCTGCGGGCCGACCGCGGCGACGTGCTCGGCCGCCCGCTCGGCGACCTGCTCGGCCAGGGCGTGGAGGAGCTGGAGAACGCCCTGCAGTACGTGCTCGCCGAGGGCGCGCCGACCGCGGTCACCGACCTGTGGGTGACCCCGAGCGGCGACACCGAGGGCGGCAGGCGCTGCTGGCGCAGCGGTTTCGTACGGCTCGGCTCGCCGCTGGGCGAGGAACCCGCGCCCCTGGGCGTCGGCTGGCTCTTCTCGGATGTCACCGCGAGCAGGACCGCGGAGAAGGAGGGCGTGCAGGCCCGCTTCAGGTCCCAGCAGCTGCACCGCGCCGACCGCGCCGCCGCGGAGTGCGAGAGCGCGCTGGAGGCGGCCGCCCTGCACCTGGACTTCGCGCTGGCCGGGTTCGCCGACCACGCGCTGATCGACGTCCTGGACGACGCCGGGCGCCTGGTGCGGCTCGCGGCCACCCCCGACCGCGAGCCCGGCCCCGCGGAGCCCGGCCCCGGCGGCGGCATTCCGGTCGGCTACCCCCAGGGCCACCCCGCGCCGCTGGCGGTCAAGCGCCTGGGCACGGTCCGCGCGGCCTTCGGCGCGGGGGAGTCGGGCGGCGCGGCCGCCTCCGGCGGCGGCGCGGCTGCTTCGGGCGGCGGCGCGGGCCCTGGGGCGGGCGCGGAGGCCGACGCCTGGGCGGCGGCCAGGCGCTGGCCGGCCGGCACCGTGCACGGCCTCTCCTCGGTGCTGCGCAGCAGGGGCCGTACGGTCGGCGCGGTCACCTTCCTGCGCGGCGCGGGCCGGCGCCGGTTCGACCGGGCGGACGCGGCGTACGCGGAGGACGTCGCGGCCCGGATCGCGATGGCGCTGGACCTGGCGGAGCAGGCGGGGGAGCGCTGAGGGACCGGCGTACGCGCGGGGCGTACGCGCGGGGTGCGGCCGTGGCCTTCCGGAGCGGCGCCGGCGGTGGCTCGGGGCGGGCGTCCGCGGCGGCTCAGTGGCGGAAGAAGATCCGCTCGCGGTACTCCTCGAAGATCCGCCCGTTCCACTCGTGGCCGCCGTCGACGTTGCCCGAGCGGATCATCGGCGGGGCGATCCCGCGGCGGGCCAGGTCGGTGGCGGCGGTGGCCATCACCGCCTGCATCAGCGCGCTGGTGACCACCGTGGAGGCCGGCGCGAAGGGCGCGGGCACGGCCGCGTCGGTCAGCTCGGCGTCGCCGACCGAGATCTTGGAGTCCAGCACGACGTCGCAGTGGTCCTTCAGGAACGTGCCCGAGGAGTGCCGTGAGCCGGTCTGCTCCGCGTACGCGACGGAGGTGACGCCGACCACCGTCAGCCCGAGCCCGCGGGCGTGCAGGGCCATCTCCACCGGCAGCGTGTTGCGCCCGGACAGCGAGATGACGAAGAGCACGTCGCCCGCCCTGGCCGGGCTGGTGTCCAGCGCCGCGCCCGCCAGTCCCTCCACGCGCTCCAGCGCGCTGCCCAGGGTGGCCGGCATGACGTCGACGCCCACCACGCCCGGGACGGCGAGCAGGTTGACCAGCGCGAGCCCGCCGGCCCGGTACACCACGTCCTGCGCGGGCAGCGAGGAGTGTCCCGCGCCGAAAACGAAGACCCGGCCCCCGGCGGCGACCGCGTCGGCCACCGCGATCGCGGCGGCGCGGATCGCCGCGCCCTCCTCCTCGCGCACCCGCTGCAGCAGCGCGATCGCCGCGTCGAAGAACCGGTCGGACGGGTCCTGGTCCGCGCGCTCCGCGGGGGGCTCGATCATGCGGATCACCGTGCTGCCAGGACGCGGCCGGTGTCAAGAAAACCGGCCGCCCCGGGCCCCGGGCAACCGAGCGGGGGCCGGTTGTCGGCCGCATGCGTCAGAATTGGGCCAGGGCCACGCACGAATGACACGAGGGGCGCGATGTCCGGACTGATCGACACGACGGAGATGTATCTCCGCACCATCCTGGAACTGGAGGAGGAGGGTGTGGTCCCCATGCGCGCCCGAATCGCCGAGCGGCTCGACCAGAGCGGCCCGACGGTCTCCCAGACGGTGGCGCGGATGGAGCGCGACGGCCTGCTGCACGTGGCCGGCGACCGGCACCTCGAACTCACCGACGAGGGCCGCCGCACCGCGACCCGGGTGATGCGCAAGCACCGGATCGCCGAATGCCTGCTGGTCGACGTGATCGGCCTGGAGTGGGAGCAGGTGCACGCCGAGGCGTGCCGCTGGGAGCACGTGATGAGCGAGGCGGTGGAGCGGCGGGTGCTGGAGCTGCTGCGGCACCCCACCGAGTCGCCCTACGGCAACCCCATCCCGGGCCTGGACGAGCTGGGCGAGGGCGGCCAGGCCGATCCCTTCCTGGAGGAGGGCATGGTCAGCCTGACCGACCTGCGGCCCGGTGAGGTGGGGGCGAGCGTCGTGGTGCGCAGGATCGGCGAGCCGATCCAGACCGACCCCCAGGTGATGTACACCCTGCGCCGCGCGGGCGTGCAGCCGGGCGCCGTGGTGAGCGTGACCGGCGGCGCGGGCGGCGCCGGCGGGGTGCTGGTGGGCAGCGGCGGCGAGGCCGCGGAGCTGGACGCCGAGGTCGCCTCGCACGTGTTCGTCGCCAAGCGCTGAGCCCGGGTCCGCGCCCGGCCCGCCCCGGGCCGGGCG
>JAJSZB010000239.1:0-10940 GCA_050613715.1 Streptomyces sp. IBSBF 3018 | reverse complement strand
CCCGCCGACCGCCCCGCGACCCGCAGCCCGACCACGACCCCCGTCCCGCCGGGACCGAACCGCACCGACCATCCGAGGGAGCCGCGCATGCGCGTCGCACTGTTCCTCACCTGCGTCAACGACATGCTGTATCCGGAGACCGGCAAGGCGGTGGTCCGGCTGCTCGAACGGCTGGGCGTGGACGTGGACTTCCCCGAAGCGCAGACGTGCTGCGGGCAGCCGCAGTTCAACACCGGCTACCGGCGGCTGGCGCGGCCGCTGGCCCGCCGGCACACCGAGGTGTTCGCCGGCTACGACGCGGTGGTCACGCCGTCCGGGTCGTGCGCGGCGATGGTCCGCGACAACCACCCGGAGCTGGTGGGGGCCGCCGCGCAGGCCGGGCCGAGGACGTACGAGCTGACCGAGTTCCTGGTGGACGTGCTGGGGGTCACCGACGTGGGCGCGTACTTCCCGCACACGGTGACCTACCACCCGACCTGCCACGGGCTGCGGATGCTGGGCCTGGGCGAGCGGCCGCGGCGGCTGCTGGAGGCGGTCCGCGGGCTGGAGCTGCGGGAGCTGCCGGGCGCGGAGGAGTGCTGCGGTTTCGGCGGGACGTTCGCGGTGAAGAACCCCGACGTGTCGGCCGCGATGGGCGCGGACAAGGTCCGCAACGCCGAGTCGACCGGCGCCGAGGTGCTGTGCGCCGCCGACAACTCCTGCCTGATGCACATCGGCGGGACGATGAGCCGGCTGCACACGGCGGTGCGCCCGGTGCACATCGCCGAGATCCTGGCGAGCACGGAAGAGGAGCCGCTGTCGTGAGCGGGACGTATCTGGGGATGCCGCCGTTCCCCGAGGCCGCGCGGGCCGCGACCCGTGACACCCGGCTGCGGGCGAACCTGCGGCACGCCACGCACACCATCCGCGACAAACGCGCCCGCGCGGTCGCGGAGTTGGCGGACTGGCAGGAGCTGCGCGCGGCGGGCGCCGCGATCAAGGACCACACGCTGCGCCATCTCGACCGCTATCTCGTCCAGTTGGAGGAGAAGGTCACCGCGGCCGGCGGCACCGTGCACTGGGCGCGCGACGCCGAGGAGGCCAACCGCATCGTCGCCGGGCTGGTCCTGGCCACCGGCGAGCGCGAGGTGGTCAAGGTCAAGTCGATGGCCACACAGGAGATCGGGCTCAACGAGGCGCTCGCGGCGGCCGGCATCACCGCGTACGAGACGGACCTCGCCGAACTCATCGTGCAGCTCGGCGAGGACCGGCCCTCGCACATCCTGGTGCCGGCCATCCACAAGAACCGCAGCGAGATCCGGGACATCTTCCGCCGACAGATGGCCGGTTGGGGCCGCCCCGCGCCCGAGGGGCTCGGCGACGAGCCCGCCGAGCTGGCCGAGGCCGCCCGGCTGCACCTGCGGGAGAAGTTCCTGCGCGCGCGGACCGCGATCTCCGGCGCCAACTTCATGGTCGCCGAGACCGGCACGCTGGTGGTGCTGGAGTCCGAGGGCAACGGGCGGATGTGCCTGACCCTGCCCGAGACGCTGATCTCCGTGGTGGGCATCGAGAAGATCGTGCCGACCTGGCGGGACCTGGAGGTGTTCCTGCAGACGCTGCCGCGCTCCTCGACCGCCGAGCGGATGAACCCGTACACCACCACCTGGACCGGCGTCGGCGACGGCGACGGCGACGGGCCGACCGCGTTCCACCTGGTGCTGCTCGACAACGGCCGCACCGACACGCTCGCCGACGAGGTCGGCCGCCAGGCGCTGCGCTGCATCCGCTGCTCGGCCTGCCTGAACGTGTGCCCGGTCTACGAGCGGGCCGGCGGCCACGCCTACGGTTCGGCCTACCCCGGGCCGATCGGCGCCATCCTCGCGCCCCAACTCGGGGGCGTGCAGGGCGCGCTGGAGGCGTCGCTGCCGTTCGCCTCCTCCCTGTGCGGGGCCTGCTACGAGGTCTGCCCGGTCGCCATCGACATCCCCCGGGTGCTGGTGCACCTGCGCGAACGCGTCGTGGAGGGCGGGCCGGTGACCACCCGCGGCACCCGCGCGGTCGTCAGGCCGGCCAAGGGCCACGCCGCCGAGCGCGCGGCGATGCGCGCCGCGACCTGGACGCTGGCCCACCCGGGCGCGCTCGGCGCGGCCCGCCGCGCCGCCGCGGCGACCCGGCGGCTGCACCCGCGTCGGCTGCCCGGGCCCGGCGCGGCCTGGAGCGCGACCCGCGACCTGCCGGCCGTGCCCGCGCACTCCTTCCGCGAGTGGTGGCGGCAGCGGGAGGCCCGGGAGGACCGCCGGAGCCGGGGTGACGGGGAGCAGAACACCACGCCGCAGGAGGGCAGCACGTCATGACCACAGCCCGCGAGGAGATCCTCCGCCGCGTCCGCACCGCCCTGGCCGGTGCTCCGGCCGCGACCCGAGCGCAGGGCCCGGCCACCGCGCGGGGCCCGCACGGCGAGCAGGGCACGCACGCCGCCCGGCCCCCGGCCGGCGCGGACGCCCCCGGCTCTCCCGACGCGCCCGGCTCTTCCGGCTCCGCCGACGCACCCGACGTCCCCGACGCACCCGACACCCCCGACTCCTCCGCGATCCCGCGGGACTACCTGGACGCGCACGGCGACCTCACCCCGCGGCAGCTCACCGACCTGCTCGCGGAGAACCTCGCCGACTACCGCGCCCACGTCCACCGCGCGGACGACGCCCGACTGCCCGCGCTGGTCGCCCGGTTGCTGGCCGACCACGGCAGCTCCACCGTGCTGACGCCCGAGGGCCTGCCCGCGCGCTGGACGTCCGCCCTGGACGGGTCGGGCGTCCGCGCCGTCGTGCCGGACGCCGGGCAGACCGCCGCCGACCTCGACGCCGTCGACAGCGTGCTCACCACCTGCACGCTGGCCGTCGCGGAGACCGGCAGCATCGTGCTCAACGCCGGGCCCGGGCAGGGGCAGCGCCGCCACACCCTGGTCCCCGACCACCACATCTGCGTGATCCGTACCCCCGCGCAGGTCGTCGCCTCGGTGCCGCGGGCGCTCCCGCTGCTGGACCCGGCCCGCCCCACCACGTGGATCTCCGGGCCCTCGGCCACCAGCGACATCGAACTCGACCGCGTGGAGGGCGTGCACGGTCCCCGCACCCTCGACGTCGTCCTGCTGGACGTGCCGGACACGCCTGACGTGGCGGACGCACCGGAAGCACCGGATGCACCCGACCGGCCGGACGACGCGTCCGAGGCCGCGGGGGCCGAGTAGGAGTCGCGGCCCCCGCGGTCACGGCACGACGAGGTCCGGCCGGCACGACGGGTCCGGCCGGCGCGCCCCGCGCCGGCCGGACCCGCCTTCTCACGGCGCGAGTTCGGCGATCCGCGAGAAGGAGTTCTGCGCCCCGGTCACCACCACCCTCACCTGCGTGGTGGTCGCCGGCCGGTCGAAGGCGATCCGCCGGAAGACCGCGGTGTTCCCGCTCACCGTGGCCCGGGTGGTCCACTGCGAGCCGTCCCAGGTCTGCACGGTGAAGTCGGTGACCACGCCGTCGGCGAAGGACACCAGGCCCACCCCGTCGAGCGTGACCGGCGCCGGGCTGGTCACGGTGAGGCTGTCGGGGTACGCGCTGTCGGTGTCGTCGTTCCAGAAGGTGGCGGTGTTCCCGTCGATCGCGTTGCCGGGACCGTACGTACGCGTGGCGCCGTCGACCACGTTCGGCGCGTGCGAGGACGAGGCGGTCGCGCCGGTGCCGGACGGCCAGGCGCCGAGCACCAGCACCCGTACGCCGGACGACGCCGTCGTGCCGTCCGGCGCGCGCAGCGTCACCGGCACGGTCTGCAGGCCGCCCGGGGCGCCCTGCGGCACCGTGAGCCGCACGGTGGCCAGGGTCGCGGTCGGCGCCGGGGTGAGCGGGACGCTCGCCGGGGTGGCCGTCGCGGTCCAGCCCTGCGGCGCCTGCGCGCCCAGCACCGCCGCGTCGGCGGAGCCCGCGCCCGTCGCGGACGCCTCGACCAGCACCCGGACGTCGGTGGCCGCGCCGGCCTCGACCGGCTGCGGGTCGGCGGCCGTCACCGACAGGTGCGCGGCGGGGGACGCGGGCGCGGTGACGGTGAAGGTGTAGTCGCCGGAGCCCGCGGTCAGCGTCAGCGCGGAGGCGTCCAACCGCCCCGCGGACAGGCCCGGGTCGGACCGGACGGCGCGCCCGCCGGCGTACAGCGTGCGGCCGTTCTCCTTGACGGTCGACGAACTCCCGCCGAGCAGCGGCACCTTGACGGTCGCGGTGGCGCCGACCGGCACGACCGCGTGGTACGTCAGGGTGCTGCCGTCGCGCCGCCAGGAGCTCTCCACCGTGCCGCGGACGGTCTGTTGGGTCGCCGTGACGTGGGTCAGGTCGCCGACCACGTGCGGCGCGAGGGTCAGGCCGCGGTAACCGGGACCTTCCTCGGCGGTGCGGATGCCGGCCAGCTGCTCGTAGAACCACTGGCCGATGGAGCCGCCGAGGCCGATGTGGTCCTTGGACGACGTGCCGTCGGCCGCCGCGGAGTCGGACCACTTCTCCCAGATGGTGCCCGGGCCCTGGGTGACCATGTAGCCGAAGCTGGGCCCGTCGGTGCGCTCGGCGATCGCCAGCGCGATGTCGTCGCGGCCGTAGGCGCCGAGCGCCTGGTAGACGAAGGTGGTGCCGACGAACCCGGTGGTGACGTGGTCGTCGTGGGCGACGACATCGGCCACCAGCCGGTCCAGCGCGCTCTGTTCCGCGCCGGCCGGGACCAGTCCGAGGACCAGCGGCATCGCGTAGGACAGCTGCGAGCCGTTGCCGAAGACGCCGGTGCCGGCGTCGTAGAAGCGCTTGAGGAAGCCGGCCCTGACCTGCTCGGCGACCTGCCCGTAGTGCGCGGCGTCGGCCGGCTTGCCGAGCACGCCCGCCATCTTGGCCAGCAGCGTGGCGTCGAGGTAGGAGAACGCGGTCTGGAAGTAGGTGTGCGGGGTGCTCACCGTGGACAGCCAGTCGTCGCCCCACGAGGTGGGCGAGTGCACCACGACGTGGTCGGCGTCGCTGATCGTGCCCAGGTAGTCCACCCACGCCTTGACGTGCGCGTAGTTGGCGGTGATGGGCGCGGTGCTGCCGTAGCGGACGTAGGAGTCCCAGACGATCTGCGGGTAGGCGGTGCCCCAGGCGGGGTCGGTGGCCCAGCCGTCGCTGCCGTTGGCCGGCGCGACCGAGGGCAGGCTGCCGTCGGCGTGGGCGCTGGTGGCCACGTCGCCGAGCCACTTGTCGTAGAACGCCTGCATGTCGAAGTTGCTCATCGCCTCCAGGTCGCTGTCGCCCGCGTCGCCGAGCCAGCCGTGGCGTTCGCGGGTCGGGCAGTCGACCGGGATGGTCTGCAGCGCGTTGAGCTGGGTCTGCGCGACGCCGGCCTGGATGGTGTTCAGCAGCGCGTTGGAGGTGCTGAAGGTCCCGGTGGCCGCCACGTCGGTGTGCACCTGCTGCGCGACGACGGTCACCGCGGCGTCGTCGGGCAGGCCGGTGACCTCGGCGTAGCGGAAGCCGGCGTAGCCGAAGTGCGGGGCGTACGTCTCGCCCCCGGCGCGGCCGGCGAAGGTGTAGTGCTCGGTCTGCCGGGGCGCGTCGGCGTCGGAGAAGCTGATGTTGGACGTGGTGACCCGGCCGTCCTTGTCGAGGATCTCGCCCTGCTTGACGGTCACTTGGGTGCCCGCGGGTTGTGCGGCGGTGAGCACCGCCCAGCCGGTGCGGTTCTGCCCGAAGTCGTAGACCCGCACGCCGGGCGCCGGACGCGTGGTCCGCACCGGCGAGACGGTCGCGGTGATCCGGGTGGGCGGGCTGACGTCCGGCTGGAGGTTCGTCATCGCGTCCTGCACGACCGCCGACCGGGCGCCGTACGCGCCGAGTTCGGCGAGCCGGAAGGTGCAGCTGGAGCCGATGCAGCGCAGCCGGGTCGCGGTGACGCGCAGATAGCGGCCGGTGACGTCGGTGGCGATGTCGACCGGGGTGCTGCCGGGGTCGGGCTGGTCCGCGCCGGTGCGGTCGGCGACCGTGGTGGCCTGCGCGAACGTCGGGTCGTCGCTGACCTGCACGGTGTAGCGGACCGGGAAGCCGGCGCCGGGGAAGTCGCCGCCGGTGTCGTTGGTGGGCCGGGCCGGGAACAGCCGGACGGTGCGCAGGTGCTGGTCGGAACCCAGGTCGGTCTGCACCCACTTGGTGGTGTCCGGGTCGGACTCGATGCCTGAGTGGTAGCCCTCGGAGGCGTCCACCGAGCCGTCGATGCCGTCGGTGAGCGCGGCGGGCGACCAGCCGGCGGTGGTCGTGGTGTCCAGCGCGGTCACCGGCCGGCCCTGCGCGAGGCTCTTGTCGTGCGCGACCGGGAACAGCGCCTTCACCGGCGCCCAGCCGGAGGCGTCGAAGCCGGGGGTGTCCCAGCCGGCCGCCTCCTTGCGGGCGTCGTACGTCTCGCCGAACCAGAAGTCGTCGCCGGTGACCGGGCCGGGCGCGGTCCGCCACGACGGCGAGGTGCCGAACACGGCGGTGGTGCCGTCGGTGTAGGTGACGTCGAGCTGCGCGGCGAACACCGGCGAGCCGCTGAACTGGCCCTTGCCGGCGAGGAATCCGAGGGTGTTGTGCCCTTTGCGCAGTGACGTGGTGACGTCCAGGGCGCGGTAGAGGACGCGGCTGCCGTAGTCGGTGACGGAGGAGTCGAGGACCTCCCGCGGCGCCACCCGGGCGCCGTTCAGGTGCGGTTCGACGATGCCCTGCGCGCCGAAGTACAGCCGGGCGCGCGCCACCGGCCCGGCCACGTCGACGTCGCCGCGGACGTAGGAGCCGTCGTCGACCCGCAGCCAGGAGGCCGCCGACCAGTCGGAGGCGGCGAGCAGTCCGGTGTCGAAGGTCGCGGGCGCCGACCAGGGCGACGCCTGGCCCTCGCGGTTCCACGTCCGCACCGACCAGGTGTAGGTGTGGTCGGCGAGCAGCGCGGGCCCGGCGTACGGCGCCTGCGTGGAGTTCGCCGACGTGATCCTGCCGGAGTTCCAGCCGCCGCCCACGCGGTCCTTCGGGCCGCTCTTCACCGGCGCGACCCGCAGTTGGTACGCGGTCTGCGCCTCGGCCCGGCCGCGGTCGCGGACCGTCCAGGCGAACGACGGGCCGGCGCCGCCGCCGACCAGCGCGGCGCCGCTCTGTCCGTCGACGCGCAGCCCGGTGGGGGCGAGCGGGCCGGAGCCGGTGTGCGCGGCGACGGCGGAGGAGGCCGTCGCGGTGGCGGAGGCGGGCGTCGCGGAGGAGGCCGTCGCCGAGGCGGGCGCGGCCAGGGCCGCTCCGGTCAGCGCGGCCAGCGCGGTCAGCGCCGCGAGGGATCTGCTGCGCACCGCCGTCACCTCCCCGAGGGGCGCACGGTGACGGTGTGGGCGCCCGGGCCGAGGTCCGTCAGCGTGATCCGGCCGTCGGCGCCGGCGCTCACGCCCTTCGCGGCGGCCCGGCCCTCGCTCCACACGCGGCGGCCGTCCACGGCGACGGCGACGCCGCGGCCGTCGGTGGGCACCGCGACCGTGCCGCGGGTGCCGCGCGGCGCGTGCACCTCCAGGGTGAACACGCCTGCCGCCGGGTGCTGCCAGTCGGCTGTCAACGGGCCGTGCGGCGTGGGCACTTGGCCGCGCGCCCAGGCGACCGAGCCGGGCGTGGGCCGCACCGACCAGGTGGCGAAGCCGGGCGCGGTCGGCAGCACGCCGAGCAGTTCGTTGGTCAGCGCGGGCAGCACACCGGTGGACCAGCCGTGCGCCATGCTCGTGTACGCGCCCTCGTACAGCGAGCCGTCCGGGCCGATGCCCTCCCAGTGGGTGGTGCCGGGGTCGTTGCGGTCCATCCAGCCGTACATGCGGCGGATCTGGTCCAGCGCGGAGTCGGCGCGCCCGGTGCGGAAGCGCGCGATCAGCTCGGGGTAGGAGGTGAAGGCGTAGACGCGCTGCGAGGCGCCGCCGAAGATCGTGTCGTTGTCCATGAACGCGTTGCCGTACGGCCGCACGGTCGTCGCGTCCAGGTGGGCGAGCGCGGAGGCGGCCCGCGCGGTGTCCGCGACGCCCGCCACGACCGCGATCGCGTTGCCGTCCTGCGCGTGCCGCACGTCGCCGGTCGCGGAGTCCAGGTACGCGCCCGCGGCGTCGTCCCACAGATGCGCGTTGACCGCCGCGGCGACCTGCCGGGCCCGCGCGCTCCAGCGCCCGGCGTCGTCGGCGTGGCCGAGCCAGCCGGCCAGCGCGGCCGCGTCGTCGAGGGCCTGCACGTACAGCACGTTGTAGTACGTGACGCGGCCGGTGCGGCCGAGGAAGGCGTAGTCGCCGTAGCCGCCGGTGCCGTTCAGGCCCTTGCTGAGCAGGCCGTCGGCGTCGGTGACCGAGGGGTACCAGGTGTCGAGGACCTTGGTCAGCTGCGGGTAGTAGCGGGCGGCGTAGCCGCGGTCGCCGGTGTGGAGGACGTAGTCCCAGCTGCACGTCACCCACCACAGGGGGTAGTCGAACAGCGGGAGCGTGTAGCCGTTGATCGACGCCGGCGGTATCCAGCCGTCCGCGCGCTGGTGGTCGGCGAGGTCGGCGAGCACGTTGCGGGCCGCGGCCGCGGTGTCGTCGTGCGTCAGGTACAGGGTGCGCGCGGAGACCGCGAGGTCGCCGACGTACGGGTCGCGGTCGCGCTTGGCGCCGTCGTGCAGCACCAGCTTGCCGTCCAGGGACGGGGAGTCGGCGCCGCGCGGGTCGATGTCCTCGGGCCGGAAGGTGTCGGTGACCAGCTCGTTGGTGTAAGCGGCGCCGTACCAGAAGCGGTTGAGGTCGTCGTCGGAGCTGAGGAACCAGCCGCGGTAGGTGCCGGGCGTGCCCACGTAGCCGCTGAAGTCCAGCCAGACCGAGTCGATCGCGACCTCGCCGTACGGCTGCGCGGCGGGCGCGTCGGCGGGCAGCGCGTCCAGGCTGATCTGCAGGTAGCGGAAGCCGTGCAGGCCGTCGGCGTAGACCTTGTTCCCGCCGGCCTGGTAGCCGCGGGTGTCGGTCCACTTCAGGCCGCCCGCGGGCACGGCGATCTGGTCGGTGCCCTGCGCCGGCACGCCGGACTGGTCGGAGCGCGTGAAGTCGCTGCGGTCGGTGAGGAACTGGAGCGTCTCGGAGAACGCCAGCCGGATGCCCGGGCTGCCCGCGGACGCGGAGGCGAACGTGATGTGCGGGTAGCCCACCACGACCTTGCCGAAGTCCACCACCACGCGCGGGACGTCGTCGTCGGCGAGCACGTCCGGGTAGACCTCGTTGACCCGGGTGAAGTCGCCCTTGGAGGTGTCCTGGTCGGCGGTCACGGTGATCCGCACCTGCGTGGTGCTCACCGGCGCGGCGAACGGGACCGCGCGCCGCACCTGGGTGTTGCCCGCGACGGTGGCGGCGGTCTTCCAGGCCGAGCCGTCCCAGGTCTCCACGGTGAAGTCGGTGGGGAACCCGTCGGGGTTGGACAGCAGCGTGATGCCGGGCAGCGTGAGCGGCGCGGGCGTGGTGATGGTCAGGACGTCCGGGTAGGCGGCGATCGTGTCGTCGTTCCAGAAGGTGTCGGTGTCGCCGTCGACGGCGTTGCCCGCGTCGTAGGTGCGCGGGCGGCCGTCGTTGCCGTTGTTCGGCGCGTGCGAGGAGGACGCGGCGGCGGTGGTGCCGTCCGGCCAGCGCGGCGGGGCGACGGGCTGCGGCCGCCTGAGCACGGTGGTCGGGCCGCCGGGCTTCAGCAGCGCGTCGGCGCGGGTGACGTCGCCGCTGCTGTGCTGGACGCGGACCGGCCGCACGGTGCGCCCGGACGGGCCCTGCACGTAGGACTGCCAGGATCTGGCGCCGTGCGAGGCGCCGGGGCCGTGCGCGGGGACGGCCCCGGCGGCGGTGTCGGCCGGGCCGCCGGAGCGGGCGGCGGCGGGCCCGGCCGCCGCGACCGTCAGGCCGGCGGCGACGGCGGCGCCGCCGAGGCCGGCCTTGAGCACGGTGCGGCGCTGCGGGACGGAGGCGGCGGGGTCGATGTCGTCCCCGGCTGCGCCGGCGGGAAGGTGCGCGGACATGTGCGGCTCCTGACCGATCAGGTGAGGCTACGTCGGACCATCGTTTGAACGATTCAATACACGCAACGGGCAGCAGGCTACAAGCACCTGCCGGTGGCGTACAGGGGTCGCGCAGGAATCGGATCGGGGGGTGAATCGTTCAAAGGTCGTTCAGGTGCGGGCGCGTGGGCGGTCGGCACGGAGGCGGTCGGAGCGTGGGCGGTCGGTACGGGGCACGCGGGCGGCCCGGCGCGGCGTACGGCGCGGGTGCGGCGTACGGCTCGGGCGGCGGCTCAGGGGCGTACGACGACGCGGCGTCGCGCGGTGGCGGACGTCACTGCCGCCGCGGGAATGGCCGGCTCCGCCCGCCCGCTGATCGAGATGCGAGGGCCCCGCATCCGCGAGACCCCGCGGAGAACCCCTGCGGACAAGGAAGTTGCCACCATGTACAAGAGCATCCTGGCTGCCGTCGACGGCTCGTCCCACGGCACGGCCGTACTGGAGGCGACCGCCTCGCTCGCCAAGCTGACCGGCGCGACCGCGCACATCATCCACATCCGGCCGTCGCAGGTGATCTCGGGCGGGTTCACCAGCGCCGTCGTGCCCACCGAGGAGAACGACGAGAGCCGCCGGGTGGTCGAGGAGGCGGTCGCGCGGCTGCGCGCCGAGGGCGTCACCGCGGACGGCGAGGTGGACGAGGGCCTGCGCGAGGACCTGGCCGGCATCCTGGTCGAGCGCGCCGAGGAGATCGGCGCCGACCTGATAGCGGTCGGCCCCGGCCACTACAGCGGCATCGCGGCGCTGCTGCACCCGAGTGTCAGCCGCGGGGTCGCGAAGCAGTCGCGGGTGTCGGTGCTGCTGGTGCACAGCGAGGCCGAGGAGGGCTGAGCCCAGGGCCGGGGCGGGCTGAGCCCGGGGGC
>JAJSZB010000238.1:7235-13902 GCA_050613715.1 Streptomyces sp. IBSBF 3018 | reverse complement strand
GGCCGGGACGCCGGAGGGGGCGCCGCTGAAGGAAGTGCGCATGGTCGTGGGGTTCTCCGCTTCGAAGTGGGTGAGGATGTCGGGCGGCTCGCACGAGGCGACGGGCCGGGCCGGTGCAACCGGCGGGTGGTCACGCTCAGTTGATGCGGCCCACGGTGCGGTCGCTGAGGTCGACGACGTAGTCCGTCGTGTCGATCCAGGGACCGTTCCTCACCTGGGTGAACAGCCGTACGCAGCGGTTGTGCCCGCACTTGTCGAGGCCGGGCGGCGCGGACTGCTCGTCGGTGTCGAACGACATGCCGCGCAGCCGCAGTTGGTCCGGCGAGGTGAGCGTCTGCCCCTTGGTCGCCGCGGTGAAGTCGGTGCGCAGGCCCTTGCCCAGCGGGTCCTTGATCAGCAGTGCGGCGGCCTGCCGGGTCTCGTCGGCGGACGGCGGCGGCTGCACCCCGGTCGCGGTGTCGGTGCGCTCCACCGTCCCGGTGGACAGGTCGACCGTCTGCTTCACCAGCCGGTCGTGGCCGTAGTCGTACGAGAGGATCTCGACGCGGCGCGGCGCGGTGGCCGAGGGGTCGGCCGGCTCGACGAGATCCGCGTCCAGGTACTCCGCGCCCGGTGTGCGCCGCACGGTGAGCGCGTGCAGCGGCGTGTCGTGCGACAGCGCGATCGCCCTGGCCCGGTCGACCTCCTCCTCGGTCAGCGGCCCGATGCCGGTCTGCGGGCCCTGCGGCGCGCCGTCCTCCGTGACGGCGGCGCTGCCGCCGCCCGGCCCGCCCGACTGCCCGCCGGACGCCGCGGCCGACGCGGACGCGTCGCGGTGGGTGCTGTCGCCGTGTGCGGAGGCGCCCCTCGGCACCGTGACGGCGATCATCGCGGCGGTGGCCGCGACGGCTATCCCGGCGCCCCACAGCGCCCTCTTGACGGTGCGACCCCTGGCTCCGGCGCGTGGCGCGGAGCGGTGGTCCTCCCCCTGCTCTGTCACCTGTGTCTCCCCTGTGAGTGGTGCGGTCACAGGTCCAGATGCCGGCGGGGCCCGCGCGGTGCCAGGGCTGGTGTCCCGATTTCGTCACAGGCGACGGCAACGGCCGGGTCGGCGGCGCGGGTTGGGCACGCCGGTCACCGTCGAGGCCGCGCCCGGGCGGCCCGGGGCGGCCGGGACGGAAGGTCCCGCCGGGGCGACGGCGAGGCGCTCGGCCCGGGTCAGGGCATCGGCGGCAGCGCCGCCCCCCGCACCCACGCGGCGAACACCGGCCCGAGCGGCCGGTCGGTGTACCGCCCGGCGTGCTCCAGCAGGTCGTCCGTGGTGACGACGCCGTGCCGGTTGACGGCCGTCCACGCCTTGAGCATGCGGAAGAAGGGACCCTCGCCGAGCGCGGCGCGCAGGGCGTGCACGGCGAGGCCGCCGCGGTCGTAGAGCCGGTCGTCGAACATGTGCCGTCGGCCGGGGTCGGCGGGCCGCAGGTCCTGGCGCTGCCGGGACAGCCGGGTGTGCGCGGCGGCGGCGTGGGCGGCGGCGCTCTGCCCGCCGATGTGCTCCGACCACAGCCACTCGGCGTACTTCGCGAAGCCCTCGTTGAGCCAGATGTGCCGCCAGTCCGCGACCGAGACGCTGTTGCCGAACCACTGGTGGGCCAGTTCGTGCGCGACCAGCCGCTCGGAGTGCCGCCGGCCGCCGAGGTGGTTGGCGCCGAAGGTGGCCAGGCCCTGCGCCTCCACCGGCACGTCGAGCTCCTCGTCGGCGACCACCACCGCGTACTCCTCGAAGGGGTAGGGGCCGAAGACGTCCTCGAAGAAGTCCATGATCCGGGTCTGCCGGCCGAAGTCCACCGCGAACTGCGGGCGCAGCGCGGCGGGCACGTACCCGGTCTGCGGCACCGGGCGGCGCGGCGCGAAGCCGTCCGGCCGGGCGGTGAGCGCGACCCTGTCGTAGCGGCCGATCGACACCGTCACCAGGTAGCTGGAGGTCGGCGCCCCCTGTTCGTACACCCATGTGGTGCTGCCCGCGCGGACGGTACGGGTCAGCAGCCGGCCGCCGGCCACGACGGTGTACGGGGTGGGCGCGGTCATGGAGATCTGGTACGTGGCCTTGTCGGCCGGCCGGTCGTTGCACGGGTACCACGAGGGCGCGCCCACGGGCTGGCTGGCCACCAGGGCGCCGTCGGTCAGCTCCTCCCAGCCCAGCCCGCCCCACTGGCTGCGCACGGGCTTCGGGTTGCCGGTGTAGCGCACCTCGGCGGTGAAGGCGGCGCCCGCCGGCAGCGGCTTGGCCGGGCGGACCCGCAGCTTGCCCGACCGGTGGGCGTAGTGCGCGGCGCGGCCGTCGACGGTGACGCCGCCGAGCTTGAAGCCGCCGGCCAGGTCGAGCGCGAACTCGCGTAGGGGGTGCGGTCCGGCCACGGCGCTGATCCGGGCGGCGCCCTTGAGCCGGTTGGCGGCGGGCCGGTAGTCGAGGGTCAGCTCGTAGCGGTGGACCCGGTAGCGCGTGTCCCCGCTGTCGGGGAAGTACGGGTCCTGCTGCTGGTTCGGGTGGCTCAACGGGCCGTGGCTCCCTCGTGCTTCGGTGGCCGGCCGTGCATCGTACCCGAGGGGCCCGGGGTGTGGATCTTGGCGGGGGCCGGCGCCCGGTTGCGTACGGGAGCCCAGGCCCGGTTCGGGGCGGGGGCCGTCGCCGGGTCCGGGGCCCGGGTGACCGGCCGGCCGGGGCCCGGGTGCGTCAGCCACGGTCCTGCCAGGGCTCCGCGGGGTTGCCGAGCCAGCGGCTGCCGGCCGGGATGGACTCGGCGCGCATCACCAGCGAGCCGGGGCCGAGCGTGGCGCGCGCCCCCACCTCGCTGCCGGGCAGCACGATGCCGCCGGGGCCGAGGGTGGCGCCCTCGCGCAGCACCACGGCGTCCATCCGCATGATCCGGTCGTGGAAGAGGTGGGTCTGCAGCACGCAGCCGCGGCCGACGCTCGCGCCGTCGCCGAGGGCGACCAGGTCCGCCTCGGGCAGCCAGTAGCTCTCGCACCACACACCGCGGCCGACGCGGGCGCCGAGGCCGCGCAGCCACAGGGTCATCACCGGCGTGCCGGGCGCCGCGCCGACCAGCCACGGCACCGCGAGCACCTCCACGAAGGTGTCGGCCAGCTCGTTGCGCCACACGAAACCGGACCACAGCGGCCGCTCCACCGCCCTGAACCGGCCCACCAGCAGCCACTTCGCGGCGATCGACACCACCGCCGCGGCGGCGCCCGCCGCCAGCAGCACCGCTCCTGAAAGCGCCGCCGCCACCGGGGCGGAGGTCGCGTGCGCGAGCGCGGCGAGCGCGGCCAGGGTCGCGACGGCCAGCGCCGCCGAGGCCAGCACGGGCGCCAGCCGGCACAGCTCGACCAGGGCGCGCGCCCACACCAGCCGGGCCGGCGGGGTGTACGTACGGCTCTGGTCGCCTTCGTCGGCGGACCGCGGCAGCCGCACCGGCGGCATGCCCAGGTAACTGCGGCCCTCCTTGGCCTTCTTCGGCGTCGCCGACAGCACGCCGACCAGGCCGCGGTCGGGGACGGCGCGGCCCGGCGCGGTCATCCCGGAGTTGCCGAGGAAGGCCCGCTCGCCGATCTCCGCGGCGCCGATCCGCAGCCAGCCGCCGCCGAGCTGGTAGGGCGCGACCAGGGCGTCGTCGGCGAGGAAGGCGCCGTCGCCGACGGTGGTCAGGCTGGGCAGCGCCAGCACCGTGGAGACCTCGGCGCCGCTGCCGATCCGCATGCCGAGGGCGCGCAGCCACACCGGGGTGACCAGTCCCGCGTACAGCGGGAAGAGCGTGTGCCGGGCGGCGTCCATGAGCTGGCTGACCGTCCACGCCTGCCAGCCGGTCCTGCTGTGCAGGGGGTGCCAGCCGGGCCGCAGGCCGAGGCTGAGCAGCCGGACGGCGGCGAGCAGCAGCAGCGCGTAGGTCAGGCCGAAGGCGAGCGTCGCGGGCGCCAGGGCGGTCAGCGCGCCGCGCAGGGCGGCGCCGAGGCCGGCGTCCGGCGGTACGAAGCAGCCGGTGACCGCCAGCGCGGCGACCGCCGCGGCCACCGGCAGCAGGCTCAGGCCCAGTCCGCTGGCGCCGTAGGCGGCCGACCAGCCGGCCCGGCGGGCCGGGCGCTGCTTGGGCCAGCGCCGCTCGGCGGTGCCCAGCTTCACCGCGGGCGCACCGGCCCAGCGCTGCCCGGTGGGGACCTGTCCCGCGACGCTGGAGCCGGCCGCGACCTGCGCGCGCTTGCCCACGCGGGCGCCGGGAAGCAGGGTGCTGCGGGTGCCGACGACCGCGCCCGAGCCGACCTTGACCTGGCCGATCACCAGCCGGTCGCCGTCCACCCAGTGGCCGGACAGGTCCACCTCGGCCTCCACGGCGCAGCCGCGGCCGAGCTTGAGCATGCCGGTGACCGGCGGCAGCGCGTGCAGGTCGACGTCCTGCCCGACCCGCGCGCCGAGCGCCCGGGCGTAGCGGATCAGCCAGGCGCCGGAGAGCGAGGCCGCGCCGGACAGTTCGGCCAGCCGTTCGGCCGTCCACAGCCGCAGGTGCACCGCGCCGCCCCTGGGATATGTGCCGGGGGTGACGCCGCGCAGCAGCAGCCGGGCGCCGCCCGCGGCGATCGCCAGCCGGCCGGGCGGGCTGAACAGCAGCAGCGCGCCGGCGCCGACGAGCCACCAGGACGCGCCGGGCACCCACGCGTAGCCGCCGACGGCGTGCAGGACGTCGCCCAGCGCCAGCAGGCCGACCGTCCAGCGCAGGCCCACCAGGGTGAACAGCGGGAGCAGCGCGAGCAGTTGGACCGCCTGGGCACGGACCGGCACGGGGGCGACGTCGGTGCGCGGCGCACGGTCGGCGGCGGCGCTGCCGTCCAGCAGCCGGGCGAGCTTGCGCACCGTGGGGTTCTGGTAGACGTCGAGGACGGCGACGTGCGGGTAGCGGGCGCGCAGGGCGGTGGCGAGCTGGGCGGCGGCCAGGCTGCTGCCGCCGACGGCGAAGAAGTCGTCGCGGGCGTCGGTGACCGGTGTGCCCAGGATCTCGGCCCACTGCTCGGCGAGCCACGCCTCGGTGCCGTGCAGCTGCTCGGCGGCGCCGGGCTCCGGCAGCGCGGACTCCGGCAGCGGCCAGGGCAGCGCGGCGCGGTCGACCTTGCCGGAGGTGCGGGTGGGCAGCGACTCGACGGTGGCGAGCAACGGCACCAGGGACGCGGGCAGGTGGGCGCGCAGCTGCTCGACGGCGGCGGCGCGGTCCCAGCCGTCGCCGGCCACGACGTAGCCGACCAGCAGCTGGTTGCCGCGGCGCGCGGTGCGGACCGCGGCGGCGGCGCCGGCCACGCCGGGCAGCGCCTGGAGGGCGGCGTCGACCTCGCCGAGCTCGATGCGCCGGCCGCCGAGCTTGATCTGCTCGTCGGCGCGGCCGAGGAAGACCAGGCCCTCGGGTTCGGCGCGCACCAGGTCGCCGCTGCGGTAGGCGCGGCGCCAGCCGAGGGAGTCCAGCGGGGCGTACTTCTCGGTGTCCTTGGCCGGGTCGAGGTAGCGGGCCAGGCCCACGCCGCCGATGATCAGCTGGCCGCTGCCGCCCATGGGGACGGGTGCGCCGTCCTCGTCGACGACGGCCAGCTCCCAGCCGTCCAGCGGCAGTCCGATGCGCACCGGGCCGCGGCCGGTCAGCAGCGCGGCGCAGGCGACCACGGTCGCCTCGGTGGGGCCGTAGGTGTTCCACACCTCGCGGCCCTCCATGACCAGGCGTTCGACCAGCTCGGGCGGGCACGCCTCGCCGCCGAAGATCAGCAGCCGCACCTCGTTCAGCGCCTCGGCGGGCCACAGCGCGGCCAGGGTGGGCACGGTGGAGACCACGGTGATCTCCTTCTCGGCGAGCCAGCCGCCGAGGTCGCCGCCCTCGCGGACGAGCGCGCGCGGCACCGGCACCAGGCAGGCGCCGTGCCGCCAGGCCAGCCACATCTCCTCGCAGGACGCGTCGAAGGCCACGGACAGGCCGGCCATCACCCGGTCGCCCGGGCCGATCGGGTCCTCCTGGAGGAACAGCCGGGCCTCGGCGTCCACGAACGCGGCGGCGCTGCGGTGGCTGACCGCGACGCCCTTGGGCTTCCCGGTGGAGCCCGAGGTGAAGATGATCCAGGCGTCGTCCTCGGGGCGCGGGCGGTAGGCGCCGGCGGCGGAAGCGGCAGAAGCGGCAGAAGCGGCGGGGCGCACGTCCATGTGGGTGACGGCGACACCCGCGGACGTCTCGGTGAGCGTGAGCGCGCCGTCCGCGCCGAGGACCGCCGCGACCCCCGCCTCGCCGAAGACCAGTTCGGCGCGCTCGTCGGGGTCCTCGTGGTCGACGGGCACGTACGCGGCGCCACTGGCCAGCACGCCGAGGACGGCGGTGTAGAGCGCGTTGGTGCCGGACGGCACCCGGACGCCGACGCGGTCGCCGCGGCCGATGCCGTGCGCCGCCAGCCGCCGGCGCACCGTGTCGACCTCGGCGAGCAGCGCGCGGTAGCTGAGGACGGTGCGGCCGTCGTCGAGCGCGGGCTCCTGCGGGTGGGCCGCGGCGGTCGCCTCCAGGACGTCCACCAGGGTGCGCGGAGCCGGCGCGCCGCGTCCCGTGAAGTGGGGGGGGGGGGCCGCCCCGCCCCCCCCCCCCCCCCCCCCCACCCGCGCCCCCCACAACCACAA
>JAJSZB010000238.1:0-7225 GCA_050613715.1 Streptomyces sp. IBSBF 3018 | reverse complement strand
GGGGGGGGGGGGGGGGGGGGGGGCGCGCGGGGGCGGGGGGGGGGGGGGGGCCGCCGGGCGGGCCCCCCCCCCCCCACCACCGTCTCGGTCGCCACTGTCAGCGTCATGCGCTCCTCGTCCCTGGTCGTCCCGGTCGCCCGGGTGCGCGCGCCCCGCGAGCCGTCCACCGGCCGCGCCCCGCGGGTCCGCGAGGCGTGCGCGGGAGGTTCCGCGCGGTCCGCGGGTGTCCGCGGCGTGCCCGTCAGCCGATCCGCTCGTGCCGTGGGCGCGCTGTGGCCGTGCTGTGCGCGTGCCGTGCACACTGCCCGAATCACGACAACCGGCCCATGTTAACGAGGCCCCCGCGGCTGCGCCGGTCCGCGCGCGTGCGCCCCGGCACTCCCCCGGCACTCCCCCGGCACTCCCCCGGTGGGCCGCCGGCGGCGCAGCCGTACCGCGTGACCTGGCCCTTCGTACGGCTGCGCGGCCGCGCCGGACGCCGTCGCGGCGCACCGCCGGGGTGACCGGTCACACAGGAAAGCCGTACCGGGAGCGGGAGTTCGCCCCCCTCGAAGACGCGCGGACGACCCCGCGGTGCACGCGTCCCGCCGCACGGGCCGGACGGTCCGGGGCCTGTTTTTGTCATGTGCAACGTTGTAATCTCGGTGCTCGCGCCCACGCGACCAGACGTCAGCCCCCCACCGTCCGCCTGGAGGTAGCCGTGCGCCCGTCCGGCCCGATTCCGTGGTCCCCCACACCGTCAGCCGACCCGGCACCCGCGGACCCATCGTCCGCCGGGTCCCGGCCCGCGTGGGCCGCGGCCCTCAGATCCCCCGCGGCGGCGCTGCTCGCGCTGCTGCTCGCCGCCCTGTGCTGCGTGGCCCTCACGCCGTCGCGCGCCCACGCGGCCACCGGGACGTTCCGCAACCCGCTGGGCACCAGCCCCGACCCGTACATGACGTACTACCAGGGGAACTACTACCTGGCCGCCACCGAGGGCGACGCGGTGCGCATCGCCAAGGCGCCCACCCTCGGCGAGCTGCTCACCGCGCCGCGCACCACCGTGTGGAAGGACACCGACGCCTCGCGCAACCAGCAGGTGTGGGCGCCGTCGTTCTACCTGATCGACGGCCACTGGTACGTCTACTACACCGCCGACGACGGCGTGGACGACCACCACCGGCTGTACGTGATCGAGTCCTCCGGCACCGATCCGCTCGGCCCGTACCACTTCAAGGGCGAGTTGCAGCCGCCGAACGCGCCCGACGTGTGGGCGATCGACCCCGTGCTGCTGCGGCAGAGCGACGGCCGGCTGTACGTGCTCTGGTCGGGCGCCGGCACCGAGGGCCACAACCTCATCTACATCGCGCCGATGTCCAACCCCTGGACGGTCTCCGGCAACCGCGTCTACCTGCCGACGGCCGGCGGCTGCTCCACCATCCGAGAGGCGCCGTCGATCATCCAGCGGGGCGGGACCACGTTCCTGGTGTACTCCACGTGCGACACCGGGCTGCCGGACTACCAGCTGTGGATGGAGTCGATCCCCGGCTCCGCGAACCCGCTGACGCCGGGCAACTGGAAGCAGCACCAGGGCGCGGTGTTCTCCCGCAACGACTCCACCGGCGTATGGGGCCCGGGCTCCAACGGCTTCTTCAAGAGCCCCGACGGCACCCAGGACTGGATCGTCTACCACGCCAAGAACACCTCGGACTACACCTACAACGGCCGCACCACGCGCGCCCAGCGGATCACCTGGAACTCCGACGGCACGCCGAACCTCGGCGCTCCCCTCGCCGCCGGCGCCACCCAGGACCTGCCGTCGGGCGACCCGGGCGGCGGCCCGTACTGGATCAACGACACCAACACCTCCGCCGGCGCGGGTTCGGTGGCCTACACCGGGAGCTGGAACTCCGGCTCGGGCTGCGGCGTGCAGTGCTTCTGGGGCGACGACCACTGGAGCGCCGAGGCCGGCGCGACCGCGACCTGGACGTTCACCGGCACCCGGATCGCGCTGCTGTCGGTGCGCGACACCGGCAACGGCATCGCCGCGATCTCCGTGGACGGCGGCCCGGAGACCACGCAGGACTACTACGGCGCGATCCGGATGGGCGAGCAGGTAACGTACGTCAGCCCCGAACTGCCCAGTGGACGCCACACCGTGCGGGTCCGCGTCACCGGCACCGAGAACGCCTCCTCAAGCGCCGCGTACATCTCGGTGGACCGCGCCGAGGTCTACTCCAACTGATCACCGGCACACGCCGGACGGCCCGGGCGGACCCCCTGCGAACGGGGGCCCGCCCGGGCCGTCTCATGCCGGGAATGCGTCAGACGACGGCCTTGCCGTTGCCGTACTCCTTCATGTCGTACGTCCCGAAGCCGTTCTGCACCGGGTCGCCCGCGTTGTTGATGCAGTGCAGGATGCCGCCGCCGCCCGCGCCGTTGAGGCAGACGGTCATCAGGTCGGTGAAGACCACGCCCGGGGTGTCGGGCACCTCGTAGGCGCGGTCGGTGTAGATGTCCGCCTCCAGGTTGAAGAAGCAGTAGCTGCCCAGGCCCCACGCGTGGTGCTCGCGCACGCCGTCGGCGACCTTGTAGGCGGCGTAGCCCTTGGTGGAGCCGTGCACCCAGGCGCTCTGCGTGGGCACGTCGTACGGGTGCTCGTTCTGGAAGAAGTACGTACGGCCGTGGTCGCCGTTCCAGAGCACCTCGTACTTCTGGTAGTGCTCCACGAACAGCCCGTACGTGGTGACGTGGTCGCCGTTGACCAGGATGCCGGTGTCGGCGGGGTTGACCGCCCAGCCGACCGTGCCGTCCAGGCCGTGGTCGGCGCGCCACAGCCACAGGTGGTCGCAGAACACGTCGTTGCTGTCGATCTGCAGGCTGACGCCCGCGCCGCCGGCGATCGCGCCGCCGATCCGCGCGAACACGTCGAACAGCGCGGTGGGGTCGCCGTCGTGGCGGCGCCGGCTGCGGCCCTCGCCGACCCGCAGCAGCACCGGGGTGTGCGGCGAGCCGGCCTCGACCAGCACGCCGGCGACGGTGACGCCGGGCACGTCGGCGACCTCGATCAGCGTGTTGCCGGCCCGCGAGCGCAGCGTCGTGTAGCCGATGCCGAGGACCACCGTGCCGGGGCGGTCGACCCGGATCGGCGCGGTCAGGTCGTAGATGCCGGGCGTGAACAGCAGGTGCCGGCCGCGGTCGAGGGCGCGGTTGATCTCGGCGGCGGAGTCGCCGGGCCGGGCCACGAAGAACCGGGACAGCGCGATGCTCTCGCCTGCGGCGCGGCCGCCCGCCCAGGTGGTGCCGGTGGAGTCGCGGCGCAGCGCCGGCACGAACACCTGGTAGTCGCCGTGCCGGTCGAGGGTCAGGAACGGCTTCTCGCGGACCACCGGGGTGCGGTCGACGGTGGTGAAGGGCGGCGTCGGGAAGGACTGGGCGGGCGCGCCCTGGACGCCGACGAAGACCATGTTCCAGTTGGAGCCGTTCCAGCTGCCGATGGTGTCGTTGCGCGACAGCCACTGCTGCTGCGAGCCGGACTCGACGTAGCCGTCCACGACGCTGTCGGCGAGGAAGCCGCCGCTGGACCACCGGTTGCCGGGCGGGCTCGGCCACAGCGTGATGTTGCCCTTGATGTGCACCCGGCGCATCGGGCCGGCCTGCGCGACCGCCCAGCGGTTGAGGCCGTCCGGCGGGACGATGGTCAGGTTCTCCGCGGCCCGCCAGAAGTCCTGGGTGCCGTTGCCGTCGAGCCACTGCGCGTCGACGGTGACGTGGCCGTTGATCACCACGTCGTCGGGGTGGGCGCCGAGGCCGAGGACGTGGGTGTAGAAGCCGACGTTGATGTCGACGTGGTACGTGCCCGGCCGGAAGGCCAGGGCGAAGCGCTCGTCGCCGAACTGGTTGGACTCCTGGACGGCGAACACCTCGTCGACCTTCGCCTGGATCGCGGCGTCGCCCATGGACGGGTCGAAGACCAGGACGTTCGGGCCGAGGTCTGCGGCGCCGTGGCCGTAAGCGTTTCCGTGCCCCCGCCCCTGCGGGGAGGCGACGGGAGTCGACGCGGAGGCCGACCCGGCGGCGAGGCCGCCGGCCAGCGGCGCGGCGACTGCGGCCACGGCGGCGCCGCGGAGCACGGTACGGCGGTTGGGATTGACGGACACAGCTCTCCCTGGACGTGGTGGACGGAACGGCGGCTGGGTCCCTCAGCCGCAAGAGAGCGCTCTCAGGCAGGCAGTGAATCATCGCCGCTATGCAGCGTCAATAAGCGTGCGGGCATGGGAGCGCGCCCCCCCCCCGGCGGCGCGCTCCCCCCCCCGCCCGCCCGCCTGACCGGTGGGCCGGGGGGNCCCCCCCCCCCCCCCCCCCCCCCCCCCCCCCCCCCCCCCCCCCCCCCCCGCCCGGCCGGCCCGCGTGACGGGTGGGCCGGGGGTGGATGCAGGGGCGTCAGGTGCGGGCCCGGCACCGGTGCCGGGTGCTGCTGCCGGCTGCGGGCGTCAGGTACGGGCCCGGGTCAGGTACGGGACGGCGTCAGGTACGGGACGGGGTCAGACGCAGGGTCAGGATCTGGAACGGGCGCAGGGTCAGCGGGACGGCGCCGCCGTCGACCGTGCAGCCGCCGTCGTCCGCCGGCTCCCCGCTGCCCGCCAGGGGGCGTTCCAGCAGGTCGGTGGCGGTCACCGCGGCCAGGTCGAAGGACGGGGTCAGCGTGACGCGGGCGCGCCGGCCGTGCGCCTCGTGCAGGCGGACCACCACGTCGCCCGAGCGGTCGTCGGCGAGTTTGACCGCGGTGACGACCACGCCCTCATGGTCCACCGCCACCAGCGGCGCGACCTCGGCGGCGCCCGGCACCGCGCGCTCCGGCAGGTTGAGCCGGTAGCCCTCGCGCAGGGCGTCGGCCACCTGCGCGCCGACCACCAGCGCGTACCGCAGCTCGTGCCGGCCCTGGTCCTGCTGGGGGTCGGGGAAGCGGGCGGAGCGCAGCAGGGAGAGCCGGACCGTGGTGGTGGTGCCGCCGTCGGGGCGCACGTCACGGGTGATGTCGTGGCCGTAGGTGGAGTCGTTGACCAGGGCGGCGCCCCAGTCCGGCTCGCCGACGTGCAGGAAGCGGTGCGCGCACACCTCGAACTTGGCCGCGTCCCAGCTGGTGTTGGCGTGCGTGGGCCGCTCGACATGGCCGAACGGGATCTGCGCGGTGGAGTGCGCGGCCCGTACGTCCAGCGGGAAGGCGGCCTTGAGCAGCTTCTCCCGCTCGTGCCAGTCGACGACGGTGTGCACGTCGATCCGCCGGCTGCCCTCGCGCAGGGTGAGCGTCTGCTCCACCCGGGAGGCGCCGAAGCTGCGCACGACCTTGACGCCGGCGTCCGTGCCTCCGGTCGTTCCCCCGGGTGCGCCCCCGGTCCCGTCCCCGCTCGCGTCCGGGGCGTCCGCCGCGTCGGCCGACCCCACCGCCTCCACCGCGTCGGCCTCGGTCAGGTCGCGCACCTTGTTGCGGTAGAACGCGTCGATGTCCCAGGCGTCCCACCGGTTGGGGAAGTCCTGGTGGAGCTGGAGCAGGTTGGCGGCGGCTCCCGGCGGCAGCGCCTCGCGGCCGGCGTCGATGTCGTACGCCGAGGTGATCAGGCCGCGGCCGTCGACGGTGACGCGGACCAGGCCGTTGTCGAGCAGGAAGCCGTCGCCGTGCGGGACCGGCCGGACCGCCGGCACCGGCCGCGTACGGGGGGCCGCGCCCATCGCGGGCACGCCGTCGCGGGCGTGCGGGGCGGAGTTGAACACGACCGCGCCGGAGCCGGAGCCGGAGCCGGGGCCGGCCGCGTCCGTGGAGCCCGCCAGCGCGCGCTGCGCCGTGTCCACCAGCTCCTCCAGCTCGCGCCGCACCCGGGCGTAGGTCTGCTCGGCCTCCCGGTGCACCCAGGCGATCGAGGTGCCGGGCAGGATGTCGTGGAACTGGTGCAGCAGCACGGTCTTCCACAGCCGGTCCAGCGCCTCGTACGGGTAGTCCAGACCGGTCCGCAGCGCGGCCGTCGCGGACCACAGCTCGGCCTCGATCAGGAGGTGTTCGCTGCGCCGGTTGCCCTGCTTGGTGGCGAGCTGGCTGGTCAGGGTGCCGCGGTGGAACTCCAGGTACAGCTCGCCCACCCACACCGGCGCCTGCGGGTAGTCCGCCAGCGCCTTGGGGAAGAATTCGGCCGGTCCCTCGATGCCCACCCGCGGCGAGCCCTCCAGGTCCGCCAGCCGCTCGGCGCGGGCCAGCATCTCCCGGGTGGGACCGCCGCCGCCGTCGCCGTAGCCGAACGGCACCAGGGAGCGGTGGGTGTGCGCCTTGTCCCGGAAGTTGCGCTCGCTGTGCGCGACCTCGGCCCCGGTGAGCCCGCTGTTGTACGTGTCGACGGGCGGGAAGTGGCTGAAGATCCGGGTGCCGTCGATGCCCTCCCAGAAGAACGTGTGGTGCGGGAAGGAGTTGGTGGTGTTCCAGGAGATCTTCTGGGTGAGGAACCAGCGCACCCCGGCCAGCTTCATCAGCTGTGGCAGCGCCGCGTTGTAGCCGAAGGTGTCCGGCAGCCACATGTCCTCGGTCTCGACCCCGAACTCCTCCAGGTAGAACCGCTTGCCGTGGACGAACTGCCGGACCAGCGACTCGCCGCCGGTGATGTTGGTGTCCGGCTCCACCCACAGGCTGCCGGTGGGCAGGAACTGCCCGGTCTTCGCCTTCTCCTGGGCCCGCGCGAACACCTCGGGCCGGTGCTCCTTGAGCCAGGCCAGCTGCTGCGCCTGGCTCATCACGAAGCGGAACTCCGGGTGGCCGTCCATGAGTTCGGTGACGTTGGAGACGGTCCTGGCGACCTTGCGCACGGTCTCGCGCAGCGGCCACAGCCAGGCGGAGTCGATGTGCGCGTGGCCGACCGCCGAGATCCGGTGCGCGCCGGCCGCGGCTGGCGCGGCCAGCGCCGGGGCGAGCAGCGCGCGGGCGCCGGCCGCGGTGCCGCCGATGTCCTGGAGGTCGATCGCGTCGAGCGCGTCCTCGACGGCCCGCAGGATCTGCCAGCGCCGGGTGGACTGCTCGGGCAGCTGCTGCATCAGCTCGCCGAGCACCTCCAGGTCGTGGACCAGTTCGAAGACGCCGGCGTCGAAGACCGCGAGGTCCAGCCGGCGCAGCTGGTACAGGGGCTCGCCCGCCGGTGCGCGACCGCCGGCCGTACCGCCCACACCTCCCGTGCCGGCCGCGCCACTCGCGCCCCCGACTTCGCTG
>JAJSZB010000237.1:0-11186 GCA_050613715.1 Streptomyces sp. IBSBF 3018 | reverse complement strand
TCCCGAAGCTTAGCCACGTCCATGCCCTGCCCTCCGACTCCCTCGACAGCTTCATTGACGATTTATATAGACTATCAATATGGTTGTCCGAGGGGCAGTGCGTCACGGACAGCGACAACCGGGGGGACGGAGGAGAGGAGCACCNTTCATTGACGATTTATATAGACTATCAATATGGTTGTCCGAGGGGCAGTGCGTCACGGACAGCGACAACCGGGGGGACGGAGGAGAGGAGCACCCATGAGCCGTACGGCGGGCACACCCGAGGCGGGCGTGGCGGCGAGTCCGTTCCGGCAGCCGAAGGCGGTCTGGGCGGTGGCCTTCGCCTGCGTGATCTCGTTCATGGGCATCGGCCTGGTGGACCCGATCCTGCCGTCGCTCGCGACCAAGCTGCAGGCGAGTCCCAGCCAGGTGGAGCTGCTGTTCACCAGCTATCTCGTCGTCACCGCGGTGGCGATGCTGGTGACCGGCTGGGTGTCCAGCCGGATCGGCGCCAAGCGCACCCTGATCAGCGGTCTCGTGCTCATCGTGGTGTTCTCCGCGATCGCCGGCGCCAGCGGCAGCATCGGCGAGATCGTCGGCTTCCGGGCCGGCTGGGGCCTGGGCAACGCGCTGTTCATCGCCACCTCCCTCGCGGTCATCGTCGGCTCGGCCAGCGGCGGCTTCGGCGGCGCGATCGTGCTGTACGAGACGGCGCTCGGCGTCGGCATCGCGTGCGGCCCGCTGCTCGGCGGCCTGCTCGGCAACGTCAGCTGGCGCGGCCCGTTCTTCGGCGTCTCGGTGCTGATGCTGATCGCCCTGGTCGCCACCGCCGTGCTGGTGCCGCCCACCCCGCGGCCCGAGCACCCGTCCTCGATCAGCGAGCCGATCAAGGCGCTGCGGCACCGCAGCCTGGCCACCACCAGCGTCACCGGACTGCTGTACAACTGGGGCTTCTTCACCATCCTGGGCTACGCGCCGTTCCTGATGGACCTCTCGCCGCTGCGGCTCGGCGCGGTGTTCTGCGGCTGGGGCGTGCTGGTCGCGCTCTTCGCCGTCTTCGGCGCCCCCTGGCTCAAGTCCCGCTTCGGCACGGCCCGCACGCTCTACGGCAGCCTGCTGCTGATGGCCGTCGACACCCTGGTCATCGGCCTGTACCCGGACAACCGGACCGCCGTGATCGTGGCGACCATCGTGGCCGGCGTGTTCATCGGCACCAACAACACCCTCGTCACCACCGCCGTGATGAGCATCGCGCCGGTGCCGCGGCCGGTCGCCTCCGCGACCTACGGCTTCGTCCGGTTCATCGGCGGCGGCCTCGCCCCCTTCGTCGCGGGCAAGCTGGTCGAGCACTACGACACCCATGTGCCGTTCGTGCTCGGCGCGGTCACCGTCGCGGCGTCCGCCGTGGTGCTGAGCACCGTGCACCGCGCCCTGGAGGAGGCCGACGCCGACGAGGGCCACGCGGGCGCCTCGCACGAGCGCGCCGACGCCGAACGGGCCGCCGGCCGGGCGCCCGGACTGCCGGAGGAGGCCGTGCTCGCCGAGGAGGCGCTGGTCGAGGACCGCACCCTGGGCGACCCGGTCGGCGATCCGGTCGGCGATCCGGTCGGCGATCCGGTCGGCGACGCCACGGGCGACCGCGGGCGCGGGCCCCTCGGCGGCGACCGCTCGCGGTCGAAGTAGCGGCGGGACGGCGGGTCGGGGGCGGACCGGGCATGGACACCAGGGGATTCGAACTCGGCTGCGACGGGCCGTCGGTGGTGGTGGTCGGCGTCGACGGCTCGGACACCTCCTGGCGCGCGGTCTACTACGCGTTCGGGCTCGCGCGGCGCCAACACAGCACGGTGGTGGCCGTCTTCGCCCTCGCCACCGCGCTCGCCCCGGACGGCACCCCGATCGTCGCGCCGGGGGAGGACCCGGACCCCGGCGGCGAACTGCGCCAGGAGATCGGCGCGTTGGCCGCCGAGCACCGGGTGTGCGCCGAGTTCGTCTGCGTCACCGGCGAGCCGGTGCTCGCCCTGACCTCGCTCGCCGCGGAACGCCGCGCCGACGCGCTCGTGGTCGGCGCGAGCCAGGCCCTCGCGCACCGCTTCTTCGGCTCCAAGGCGCTGGGCGCGGTACGGCGCAGCCACTGCCCGGTGACGGTGGTGCCCTGACCGGTCCGCGGGGTCGCCCCTCCCAACCGGCCTGCCCTCGCGATCGGCGGAGTTGAACGATTCAATACATCGCCTCGTCGCCGACTGCTGCCCGATTCGCCGGAAGCCTCCGCATGCCGATTCTTGCGCGATCCCTGGCCCGTCATGCGTGGAGCTGCTAGAACGGTCGCCGACTGAATCGTTCCATCGTGTGCCGACGGGCCGTCCGGGCCCACCGGCCCCCGCGGGCGGTCCCGCGGACGACAGAGAGGCCCGACGCCGTGCCAGGACGCAGTCGCCCCCCGACCCACCGACGGATGCCTCCCAGACGGCGGCTCCTCGCCCTGCTCGCCGCGGTGGCCGCGCTGCTGTCCGGCGCGCTGACGGCGACGACCGCCGCGGCGGCCCCCGGCGGACCGACGGTCGGCGCACTCACCGTCGACGGCAGGTCCTCCTCGCCGGGCTCGCCGGCCGGGACGTCGGGGGCGCCCGGCGCGACCGCCGCCTCGGCGTCTGCCGCCTCCGCCGCGTCGGTGACCGTCGCGGGTGAACGGCCCGCGCTGGGCTGGCAGATCGGCTCGCACCGCACCGGCGTCACGCAGTCCGCGTACGAGGTCGCCGTCGCCACCAGCGCGCAGCGGCTGGACACGGGACGCGCCGACGTCTGGGACAGCGGCCGGGTCGCCTCCGACGCCTCGGTCTCGGTGCCCTACCGCGGCCCGGCGCTCGCCCCCGGGCGCACCTACTACTGGAAGGTCCGCGTCTGGGACGACCACGGCGCCGCCTCGGCCTGGAGCCGCACCGCGACCTGGGACACCGGCCTCGGCCCGGCCGCGGACTGGCACGGCGCCCGGTGGATCACCCCCGACCGCTCCGCGCGGCAGGGCTGGTCGGACTTCACCCTCGACGCCGACGTGACGGTGAAGTCGGCGGCCGCCTCCGTGCTCTTCCGCGCCTCCGACGCCTCGCACTACTACATGTGGCAGATCAACGCCGCCAGCACGCCCGGCAAGGTGCTGCTGCGCCCGCATGTGAACGACAACGGCTTCCGGCTGCTCGGCGAGGTCGACCTCGGCGCGGTCATCACCCCTGCGACCCTGCACGCCCCGCACCACCTGCGGATCACCGCCGCGGGCAGCACCCTGACCACGTGGATCGACGGCGTCCTGGTCGACACCCGCACCGACGACACGCTCGGCGCCGGCACGATCGGCTTCCGCACCTCGGTCACCGCGGGCGTGCCGGAGGACAGCACCTACGACAACCTCGCCGTGCACGCCCCCGACGGATCGGCGCTGTTCTCCGACGACTTCTCCGTCAGCCCCGACCCTTCCTTCCCCGGCACGCCCGTCAGCGACGGCCAGTTGGAGCCCAAGGGCGACCCGACGCTGCTGGACCGCGACGGCGGCGCGCCCATGCTGCGCACCGACTTCACCCTGGGCGCGAAGAAGATCGCCCGCGCCCGCGCCTACGTCTTCGGGCTCGGCTTCTACGAACTGCACCTGAACGGCGCCAAGGTCGGCGACCAGGTGCTGACCCCGGCCGACTCCCCGTACGACAAGCGCGACCTGTACGACACCTACGACGTCACCGGCGCGCTCCGGCAGGGCGCCAACGCGGTCGGCATCTGGCTCGGCCGTGGCTACGGCCCGAACTTCAGCCGCTACGGCTTCCGTTGGACCGGCCCCGAGCAGGCGATCATGCTGCTCCAGGTCACCTATGCCGACGGCACCCGGAGCGACGTCACCACCGACCCGTCCTGGACGTGGTCCGACGGGCCGATCACCGCGGACGACATCTACGACGGCGAGGTCTACGACGCCCGCGCGGCCCGCACCGGCTGGGACACCCCCGGCTACGACACGGCCGGCTGGCAGCCCGTCACCACAACCGCCGCGCCCGGCGGTTCGCTGCAGGCGGCCACGCTGCCCCCGATGCGCGTGGTCGACACCCTGCGGCCGGTGCGCGTCACCCAGCCCCGACCGGGCGCGTACGTCTACGACTTCGGGCAGAACATCGCCGGCTGGGAGCGGCTGAGCGCCACCGGCCCGGCCGGCACCGCGGTCACCATGCGCACCGCCGAGGAGGTCGACCCCGACGGCGCCCTCGACACCTCCACCAACCGCGACGCCGCCTCCACCGACGTCTTCGTCCTCGCCGGCACCGGACGGCCCGAGACCTACGAACCCCGGTTCACCTACCACGGCTTCCGCTACCTGGAGGTCACCGGCCTCCCCGGCGTCCCGGCCGCCGCGGACGTCACCGCGCGCGTGGTGCACGCCGACGTCGCCGCCACCGCCTCCTTCAGCTCCTCCGACCCGCTGCTGGACAGGATCGCGCGGAACAACCGCTGGAGCGTGCTCAACAACTCGATGAGCATCCCCACCGACAACCCGGTACGCGACGAGCGGACCCCGCCCGGCATGGACGTGCAGGCCTACCACGCCGCGGCCGTACGGGACTTCGGGATGGACGCCTTCTACGCCAACTACCTCCAGGACATGCCGCCCGGCACCGCGCTGCCCAGCGACGACGGCAACGCGTTGCAGCCCGACATGGGCGGCGACCAGGTCTCGCTGGCCTGGGACCTGTACGAGACCTACGGCGACCGGGCGACGCTCGCCGCCCAGTACCCGGCGATGAAGGCGTTCGTGGACACCCGCGAGGCGCAGGTGCCCGGGCACACCTGGCCCGACGACCGCGGCTTCGGCGACTGGTGCCCGCCGTACTACGGCCCCGGGACCGACGGCGGCATGGGCAGCCCCGGCGCCGGGAGCTGCACCAGCGAGGTCTCCCTGGTCAACACCGCGCTCTCCTTCCGCCAGGCGCAGGACACCGCCAAGGCGGCCCGGGCGCTCGGACACCCCGACGACGCCGCGCACTTCACCGCGCTCGCCGACGCGATCGAGCAGGACTTCACCGCGCACTTCCTGAACGCCGCGGGCGACACCTACGGCGACGGCCGGCAGACCACCAGCATCCTGCCGCTGGCCTTCGGCATGGTCCCCGCCGACCATGTCGCCGCCGTGGGACGCCAGTTGGTCGACACCGTCCTGAACAAGAACGGCGGCCACCTCGACACCGGCATCTTCGGCACCCGCTACCTCGTCGACGCGCTGGCCGCCGTCGGCCGCACGGACGTCGCCATGACCGTGCTGAACCAGACGAGTTACCCCGGCTTCGGCTTCGAGATCGCGCACAACGCGACGAGTTCGTGGGAGGAGTGGCTGTACACCTCGGGGATGGAGACGCACGACCACGCGATGTTCGCCGGCGTCAACGCCTCGCTGTACACGGTGCTCGCGGGCATCGAGCCGGCCGCGCCCGGCTACGCCGCCGTCACCGTCGCCCCGCAGGTCCCGGCCGGCCTCGACCACGTCGCGGCGTCCCTGGACACCGTGCGCGGCCGCGTCGCCGGCTCCTGGACCCGGCACGGCGGCGCCCTCACCCTCACCGTCACCGTGCCCCCGAACAGCACCGCGACCGTGCGCGTCCCGCTGCCCGCCGCGGACAGCACGGTGCACGCCGACCGCGGCGCGAGGACCGCGGGCCGCGACGCGCACACCGCGACGTACACGGTCGGCTCCGGCACCTGGACATTCCAGGCGCGCTGAGCAGGCCGGCGGCCGGACGGCCGGGAGGACGGCCGGGTCATGGGGGCCCGGCCGTCCGCGCGGAGTGTCTGGAAACGGTAAAGCAATGGTCTGGACATGACAATCCGAGCTTCGTACGATGGCCGCGGCGGGCGGGCTGAGAGCGCTCTCTCAGGTCCGCCCGCCGCACCCCCACGACGAACGAAGGAGCTGTCATGAGAAAGAAGCTCGCAGCCCTGGTCGGCATGTCGGCGCTGGTCGGCGCCGCCTTCGCCGCGGCCGGCCCGGTGTCGGCCACACCCGCTCCCGCGACGGCGCCGGCCGCCCGGGCCGCGGCGGACGCCGCGGACCCCGTGGTGGTCGCGACCATGGCGCACGACCTCGGCCTCACCCCCGCCGCGGCGAAGCGGCGGCTCGCCCAGGAGACCGCGGCCACCGGCGTGGAGCCCAAGGCCCGCAAGGCCGCGGGGAGTTCGTACGGCGGCTCGTGGTTCGACCCGGCGACGGGGAAGCTCGTGGTCGCGGTGACCCGGGCCGACGTCGCGCCCGCCGTCCGCCGCACCGGGGCCGCGGCCACGCTTGTGACGCACTCCGCCAAGGTCCTCGACGCGGCCAAGGCGGCGATCGACGCCGGCGCCAAGGCGCACCGCGCGCCGGCCGGCGTGAGCGACTGGCGGGTGGACCCGCGGACCAACAGCGTGGTCGTCGACGTGCGCGCCGACGCCGCCGCCGACCCGGCCGTGGTCTCCTTCGTCGCCGGCGCACAGCGGCGGGCGGCGGCCGGGGTCGTCACCGTCGAGCGGACCAGCGCGTCCCCGACAACGTTGTCTGCCGGTACGGTCGGCGGCGACCCGTACTACAGCCACGGCATCCGCTGCTCGATCGGCTTCTCCGTCTACGGCGGGTTCGTCAGCGCCGGCCACTGCGCGCAGGTCGGCGCGGCCGTCTACGGCTGGGACAACTCCTACGTCGGGAACTTCCAGGCCGGCACCTTCCCCGGCAACGACTACTCCTGGGTGAACGTCGGCAGCGGCTGGTGGACCGTGCCGGTCGTGCTCGGCTGGGGCACCGTCTCCGACGTGCTGGTGCACGGCTCCGCCGAGGCCCCGGTCGGCTCCTCGGTCTGCCGCTCCGGCTCCACCACGCACTGGCACTGCGGCACCATCCTCGGCAAGAACGAGACCGTCAACTACAGCCAGGGCAGCGTCTACGGCCTGACCGAGACCAACGTCTGCGCCGAACCCGGCGACTCCGGCGGCTCGTTCATCACCGGCGACCAGGCGCAGGGCGTCACCTCCGGCGGCTACGGCGACTGCACCTCCGGCGGCGAGACCTGGTTCCAGCCGGTCAACCCGATCCTGTCGCGGTACGGGCTCACGCTCCAGACCGCGTGAGGGTGCGACGGCGGGAGCGCGTCAGGACCTGAGCGCGTGAGGGGCTGAGCGCGCGGGGACCTGAGCCCCGTGAGCCCATGGCGGCGAGGCGGTGGCCGAGCGCCGGCCCGCTCCGAACGAGCCGGTGCGAGAACGCCGTTGGCAGCTGCCGGTCGCACGGCCGTTCCCGGGATCGCCCGTCGTCCCGGGAACGGCCGTACGGCGTACGCCGGTTGACCGTGTGACAGGGCGCGCCCGTGGTCCCGCGCACCCGGCGGCACGCGCCCTGCGCACTTCTGTACGGGATTTCACCCGATGGGTGCTCATGGCCGACTTCCGCCCTCTAGCCTGGGCCGCCTCAGGTCCTGGGGGAGCGGTCAGGGGGCGGATCGGTGGACGACGCGGTGGGGGAGCGCGCGCCGGGGGTGCTGCGGGTGACGCAGGTCGCCGAGCTGCCCGGGCACGACATGGGCGGCGCGGCCTGGGGAGAGTGGCAGCCGGGGGCGCCCACCCCGGTCCTCGCGGTCGGCGGCGGCGACCGCTCGGTACGGCTGTGGCGGCCGCAGGAGGCGTCGGTGGACGAGCCGATCCCCTTCTGGCGCGGCATGAACTGGGGGTCGTGGGGCCGGGTGGACGGCAGGACCGTCCTGGCCACCGGCAGCGACGACGGGATCGCGGGGGTGTGGGACCCGCGGACGCGCGCGCTGACCCTTGCGTCGCTGCGCGGGCACACGGGCACGGCACTGTGGGGAGCGTGGCGCCCGGAACCCGCGGGGGGCGGCCCGCCCCTGGTGACGTTCGTCTCCGTCAAGGGCGGTCTGACGCTGTGGAGCCCGGCCACCGGCGAGACGATCTCCGGCGCGCGGACCGCTTCCGGCGGACGGCCCGCCCCCGGCTGGGGCGTGTGGGGCACGGCCGGCGGCCGCAGCCTGCTCGCCCTCGGGGGCTCGGGCGGCGTGGTGCGGCTGTGGGACCCCGAGTCGCCGTACGAGGACGGGACACGCCTGGACGGCCACCACGGCTATGTGCGCTGGGGCGCGTGGGGCAGTGTGGCGGGCCGCGCCGTGCTGGCCACCGGCGACCGGCGCGGCACCGTGCTGCTGTGGGACCCGGTCGCCGGCCGCTCCCTGCACGGGCCGCTGCTCGGCCATGTCGAGCAGGTCCGGTGGGGCGCCTGGGGCAGCGCCGGCGGGCGCGAGGTCCTGGCGACCGGCGGCGGCGACGGAACGGTGCGGCTGTGGGACCCCGTGCACGGCAGGGCCGTCGGCGACCCGCTGCTCGGCCACGCGGGGGAGGTCCGCTGGGGCGTCTGGGCACGCGTCGGCGACCGCTCGGTGCTGGCCACCGGCGACACCCAGGGCGGCGTACGGCTGTGGGACGCCGACGCGGCGGCGCCACTGTGCGAACCGCTGCCGGGACACGTCGGCATGGCCCGGTGGGGCGCGTGGACCGACCTCGGCGGACGTCCGGCACTGGCCGTCGGCGGCCTGGACGGGGTCCGGCTGTGGGAGGTGGTGGAGGACCGCGCGGTGCCCCGACTGCCCGGCTACCGCTCCGACATCGCCCTGGCCACCGACGAACTCGGCCGCAGCGACGACGCGTTGGCGGTCGCCGAGCTGATCACCGCGCGCAGCGCCCAACCGCCGCTCGCGGTGGGCCTGTTCGGCGACTGGGGCGAGGGCAAGACCCACTTCCTCGGGCTGCTCGAACAGCATGTGCGCGCGGTGGCCCGGCCCGCGAACGTGCTCGCGCACAGCGCCGTGCGCCAAGTCCGCTTCAACGCCTGGCACTACGCCGAGACCGACCTGTGGGCCAGCCTGATCGCCGAGCTGTTCGGGCAGCTCGTCGAGGCGTCCGACGACGACGCGGCCACCGAGCAGCGGCGGCAGTCGCGGCTGACCGCCGAACTCGTCGCCGGCCGGGGCCTGCGGACGCGCCTGCACGCCGCGCGCGAACGCCGCGACGAGCTCCGGCGGGCGCTGGGCGACCCGGACCGCGCCTTCGGCGCGCTGCCGCCGGACCAGCGGGCCGCGCTGGGCGACCTGGCGGGCGACCGCGCGGCCGGCGTCTACCGCACGGCCGTCGAGACGCTGGCCGCGACGCGCGACGGCGCCCGGCTGACCTGGGTGACCGCGCGCGGCGTGCCGCTGCGGGCGGCGGCGCGCCTGGCCGGCGCGTGCGCGGTGCTCGCCGTCCTCGCGGCGGCGACCGCGTGGGGGCTGCCGGCGCTGTGGAAGTGGCTCGGAGCGGCGCCCGGCGCCGCCGCCGCGCTGGCCGGGCTGGGCCTGGCCCGGCGGTTCACCGGCGCGGCCCGGGACCGGGGGAGCGCCGCGTGGGAGACCGCCCGCAGCTTCGGCCGCAGGCAGCGTGAGCGGGTGGAGACGGCGGTGGGCGTCGCCGATGCCGAAGTCGAGGCGCTTCAGGCCCAGTTGGCCAATCTCACGGCGGCCGGCCAGCTGGCCGGCCTGGTCGCCGACCGGGCGTCCTCCGCGGACTACCGCGCCCGTCTCGGCCTCATGACGCGCATCCGCGAGGACTTCCGGCAGATGGCCGCGCTGCTCGCGGAGGCCAACGCGGGCGGCGCGGCGGAGGGCCCCGACCACGCGGACGAGGCCGCCGACCTGCTGCCGCGGATCGACCGGATCATCGTCTACATCGACGACCTCGACCGCTGCCCGCCGCGCCGGGTCGTGGAGGTGCTGGAGGCCGTCCATCTGCTGCTCGCGGTGGACCTGTTCGTGGTGGTCGTGGCCGTCGACCCGCGCTGGCTGCTGCGCGCGGTGACCGCGCACTACGAGGAGCTGATGGCCGCGGGCGGCCCCTACCCGGCCGCGGCGGACGGCGCGGTCGACCCGGACGACGACGAGCTGTGGCGCTCCACCCCCGCGCAGTATCTGGAGAAGATCTTCCAGGTCGTGCTGACGCTCCCGCCGCTGGACACCGCCGGCTACCACCGCCTGGTGCACACGCTGGTCGGCGTCCGGGCGCCACGGCCCGCCGCCGCACCCGAACCGCGTAGCCAGGAGGAGACGGTGGCGGCGACCGGCGCCGCGGCGACCGCGCCGCACGTGAACGGCCACGCGTTCGTGCCCTCCGCCCGGCGGGAGACCCCGGCCGCCGCGGCCGCCGCGGTGGGCACGGACGCCGCCGCCGGTGTTCAGGCCCGGACGCCGCCGGCGGCACGGACACGTCGGCCACCTCCGCGCCCGCGGACACTGCGGCGGCCGCGGTAGGGCCCGCCGCGGTGGGGCCCACCACGGGCGCCCCGCCCGCCGCCGCGGTCACCCCGCCCGTCGTCGGCGCCGAACTGCCGCCCGCGCGGGTCGTCGAGCGCGTCGACCCGCTCACCCTGGAGCCGGACGAGCTGGCGCTGCTCGGCCTGCTGGGACCGCCGCTGCTCGTCGCCACCCCCAGGGCGGTGAAGCGGCTGGCGAACAGCTACGGTCTGCTGACCGCGACGCGCCGCGAGCACCGCGCCCTCGACCTCACCCCGCGGGACCCCGGCGCCGTCGCGCCGACCGCGGCCGGTGCGGGCACGCCCCACGCCGCCGCCACGTCCCACGCCGCCGTGTCCAACGGCGCGGGACCGCGGGCCGGCACCGCGGCGTTCGACGGGACCGCGGCGTACGGGGGGTCCGCGGGGGCGAACGGGACCCGCACGTTCGACGGCGTCCCCGCCGTACCGCCGTATCTGCCCTACCGCGCGGGCATGGTGCTGCTGGCCGCGCTGGTGGCGTACCCCGACCTCGGGCCCGCGCTCTTCCTGCATCTGCACCACACCGCCGCCGACCGTCCGCACATGAGCTGGCGGGAGTTCCGCGAGAGCCTGGTGCCGCGGCAGGAGAAGGGCCGCTGGCGCAACCCCGCGGACCCGGACATGTCGCCGGTCCGCGCGCAGCAGTGGCAGGCCGCGCTCGCGGGCCTGGCGTCGGTCGAGGCCGCGGCCGCCGAGCGCTCGCTCGACCTGCCGGTGCCGCTGCACGCCTGGGCGCAGTGGGTGGTGCCGGTGGGCCGGCTGTCCTTCCCCACCGGGCGGATCGTCAACGCGCTGGACCGTCAGCGCCCGCTCGCCGCGAGGGCGCCGCGCGCCGCGGCCACCCCGC
>JAJSZB010000236.1:0-11065 GCA_050613715.1 Streptomyces sp. IBSBF 3018 | reverse complement strand
CTTCGGGGGTCCGCGGGCCGGCCCCCGGGGTGGCGGGGTGGGCCGCGGGCGCGGGGGTGCGGACGGCGGCGAGGACCGCGGCCGCCGCGGCGAACGCCGCGATCGCGGACCACAGGGCGACCCGGTCGATGCCGGCGGCGTAGCCCGCGTGCACGTCGGGCGCCGCGGCGCGGACCCGGTCGGAGAAGACCGCGCCGAGCAGCGCGATGCCGAGCGTCATGCCCAGCTGCCGGAAGGTGTTGACCGCCGCGCCGGCCATGCCCGCGCGGGCCGGCGGGACGGACTCGACCGCCGCCGAGACCAGTACGGGCGTGGCCAGCCCCACGCCGACACCGCTCACCGCGAGCCCGGCGAACAGCGCGGTCTGCCCGGACGAGGCGTGCACCGACGCCCACAGCAGCAGCGAGCCGGCGCCGATCAGCAGCATCCCGCCGCCGATGGGCACCCGCGGCGCGAACCGGTGCATGTGCCGGCCGGCCGCGCCGGCCACCACGAACGCCGTGCCGGCCAGCGGCATCAGCGCCAGGCCGCCGCGCACCGGGCTGAGCCCGAGCACGTCCTGCAGCCACAGCGAGATGAACACCAGCCCGCTGAACGCGGCCAGTTGGTACAGCAGCGCACCGGCCAGCAGCCCGGAGAACGCGGGCCGGCGCAGCAGCGCCAGGTCCAGCATCGGGTGCGCCGAGCGCAGTTCGACCGGCACGAAGACCACCGCGGCCGCCCCGGCCAGCACGAACGCGGCGACGCTCTGCCCGTCGCCCCAGCCGTGCTCGCCGCCGCGGATCAGCGCGTACGTGAGCGAGGCGGCGGCGACGGTGAAGACCAGCGCGCCCGGCACGTCGAGCCGCCCGGCGCCGCGCCCGCCCGCCGGCAGCACCTTCAGCGTCAGCGCCACCGCGGCCACCGCGATCGGCAGGTTGACCAGGAAGATCGCCTGCCAGCCGAAGCCCTGGGTGAGCAGGCCGCCGACGATCGGCCCGGCCGCGGCGGCGGCGCCGTTGACCGCGCCCCACACGCCGAAGGCGACGCCGCGGTCGCGTCCCGCGTAGGTCGCGGACACCAGGGCCGCGGAGGTCGCGAACATCGCCGCGCCGCCCACGCCCTGCACCGCCCGCGCGGTGATCAGCACCGCGGCGTTCGGCGACAGCGCGCAGGCCAGCGAGGCGAGCGCGAAGACGGCGAGCCCGGCGACGTAGAGCCGGCGGTGGCCGAAGAGGTCGGCGAGCGAGCCCGCGGCCATGAGCAGCGCGGCCAGCGCCAGCGCGTAGACGTCGATCACCCACTGGAGCGAGGAGAACGACGCGTTCAGGTCGTCCGCCATCCGCGGCAGCGCGACGTTCACGATCGTGACGTCGACCAGCAGGATGAAGGCGCCGAGGCATATCGCCACCAGGGGCAGCCACTTGCGCATCGGTGGAACTCCGTTCGGTTCGGGGACGGGCGAGGAGCGGGCCGTCCCCTCCCGGTCGCCCGGGAGCCCGGGGATGCCGGGACGCTCGGGACACCGGGACGCTCGGGACGCCCGTACGCACCACGATCCGGGCGGCGACCCCGCCCCCACAGCCACAGCCCCCTGCGCGGCGGAATCCGACATCCCCTACCCTCGGCGTATGAGATCCGACGATCCCTGGGATCTGATGCACGGATTCGACGCCCTCGACCGGAGCATCGCGCAGGCGCTGCAGATCGACGGCCGGGCGCCGTTCAGCCGGATCGCGCAGGTGCTGGGGGTCTCCGACCAGACCGTGGCCCGGCGCTACGCCCGGCTGCGCGGCAGCGGCGCGGTCCGGGTGCTGGGCCTGCCCGATCCGCTGCGGCTGGGCATCACCCCGTGGCTGGTACGGGTGCGCTGCACGCCGGACGCGGCCGGTTCGGTCGCCGAGGCGCTGGCACGGCGCGCGGACACCCGCTGGGTCAGCCTGATCTCCGGCGGCACCGAGATCTCCTGCATGGTGCACGGCGCCGAGCCCGGTCAGGGCGACGCGCTGCTGCTGCAGAAGCTGCCGCGCACGCCGCGGGTGGTGCAGGTGGCCGCGCACGCCCTGCTGCACGTCTTCTTCGGCCGCGAGCTGAGCCCGGTGAGCCGGTCGGGACCGCTCGGCCCGGCCGAGCTGGCGGCGCTGACGCCGGACGACGGCCGCCGCGCGGACGCGTGGCAGGGCGCCGCCGAGGCCGGCGACCCGGTGCCGCTGGGGCCCGGGGACCTGCGGCTGTTCGACGCGCTCGCGGTGGACGGCCGCGCGTCGGCCGCGGAGCTGGCCGAGGCGACCGGCTGGTCGCAGACGACGGTGCGCCGCCGGATGTCGGAACTGCGCGCTCTGGGCGCGCTCTACTTCGACCTGGACCTGGCAGCGGGGGCGCTCGCGGCGGAGGCCATGCGGGTCGGGCTGTGGCTGGACGTCGAGCCGGCCCGGCTGGCCGAGGTCGGCGCGGCGATGGCCGGGCACCACGAGGTGGCGTTCGTCGCCGCCACGACCGGCACCGCGAACGTCTACGCCTCGGTGAGCTGCAAGGACCCCGGCTCGCTCTACCGCTACGTGACCGGCCCGGTCGCCGCGCTGCCCGGCATCCGCCGCGCCGAGACCGCGCCCGTGCACCGCAACCTCAAGGGCGCGGGACCGCACTACGCGCCGCGCCGCGAGCAGCCCGACCGCACCTGAACGCCGGGCCGTGCCGCGCGCCCCCGGCCCCGGCCGGAGTCAGAAGCCGAGCTTGCGCAGCTGCTTGGGGTCGCGCTGCCAGTCCTTGGCGACCTTCACGTGCAGGTCGAGGAAGACCGGCGTGCCCAGCAGCGCCTCGATCTGCCGCCGCGACTTCGTGCCGACGTCCTTCAGCCGCGCGCCCTTGGGGCCGATGACGATGCCCTTCTGGCTGGGCCGCTCGATGTAGAGGTTGGCGTGGATGTCGAGCAGCGGGCGGTCGGCGGGGCGGCCCTCGCGCGGGACCATCTCCTCCACGACGACCGCGATGGAGTGCGGCAGCTCGTCCCGCACGCCCTCCAGCGCCGCCTCCCGGATCAGCTCGGCGACCATCACCTGCTCCGGCTCGTCGGTGAGGTCGCCCTCGGCGTAGAGCGTGGGTCCCTCGGGCAGCAGCGGCACCAGCAGGTCGGCGAGCAGGCCCACCTGCGCGCCGCTCACCGCAGAGACCGGCACGATCTGCGCCCACTCGATGCCGAGGTCCCGGCCGAGCTTGTCGACCGCCATCAGCTGCGTCGCCAGCCGCTCGGCGTCGACCAGGTCGGTCTTGGTGACCACCGCGACCTTCGGCGTCTTCCTGACGCCGGCCAGCTCGCGGGCGATGTAGGTGTCGCCGGGGCCCAGCTTCTGGTCGGCGGGCAGACAGAACCCGATCACGTCGACCTCGGCCCAGGTGGCGCGGACCACGTCGTTGAGCCGCTCGCCGAGCAGTGTGCGCGGCTTGTGCAGGCCGGGGGTGTCGACCAGGACCAGCTGGGCGTCCGGGCGGTGCACGATGCCGCGCACGGTGTGCCGGGTGGTCTGCGGCCGGTTGGAGGTGATCGCCACCTTCTGGCCGACCAGAGCGTTCGTCAGGGTCGACTTGCCGGCGTTGGGCCGCCCGACGAAGCAGGCGAAACCGGACCGGTGGGAGGGGGTGCGAGCGCTCATGCCCCCATTCTCCCCGATCGCGGCACCGCTCCCGGCCACGCCGCCGGCCACGGCTCGGGCCGCGCCCCGCCACGCCGCCGGCCACGGCTCGGACCGCCCCGGAACGGCGCCCTGCGAACACCGCGGTGACGCGGCGGAAACGTCTCGGCAACACGAAACACCGGCGAAACACGTCCGTCCCCGCTCCGAAACGCACACGAAAGACCCTCGTAGGGCCTCGCCGACCGAAGGGACGCCCCCGTGCTGCTGCTGTCCGCCGGCCCGTCCGCCGCCGACGCGGGCGACACCGCGTGGCTGCTGGCCGCCACCGCCCTCGTGCTGCTGATGACGCCGGGCCTCGCGCTCTTCTACGGCGGCATGGTCCGCAGCAAGAGCGTCCTCAACATGTTCATGATGAGCTTTGTGTCGATCGCCCTGGTCACCGTGGTCTGGCTGGTGGCCGGCTACACCCTGGCGTTCGGCCCCGACGCCGACGGGCTCGGGCTGATCGGCGGCCTGGAGCACGCCGGGATGCACGGGATCGGCCCGGACGCGGTCACCGGCCACGTGCCCACGCTGCTCTTCGCCGCCTTCCAGCTCACCTTCGCGATCATCACCGCCGCGCTGATCAGCGGCGCCGTCGCGGACCGGGCGCGGTTCGGCGCCTGGACGGTCTTCGTACCGGTGTGGACGCTGCTCGTATACGCGCCGGTCGCGCACTGGGTGTTCGGGTCCGGCGGCTGGATCGCGAGCCGGCTGCACGCCCTGGACTTCGCCGGCGGCACGGTCGTCGAGGTGTGCTCGGGAGCCTCGGGGCTCGCCCTCGCGATCGTGCTGGGCCCGCGGCTGGGCTTCGGCAAGGAGGCGATGCGCCCGCACAACCTGCCGCTGGTGCTGCTGGGCGCCGGGCTGCTGTGGTTCGGCTGGTTCGGCTTCAACGCGGGCTCTGCGCTGGGCGCGAACGGCCTGGCCGCGGCGGCCTTCTTCAACACCCAGGCGGCCGGCTGCGCGGGCCTGCTCGGCTGGCTCGTGGTGGAGAAGCGCAGGGACGGCCACGCGACCACGCTCGGCGCCGCGTCCGGCTCGGTGGCCGGCCTGGTCGCGATCACCCCGTCGTGCGGCAGCGTCGACCTGCTCGGCGCGGTCGTGGTGGGCCTGGCAGCCGGCGTGCTCTGCTCGTACGCGGTGAGCTGGAAGTTCCACTGGGGCGTGGACGACTCGCTGGACGTGGTGGGCGTGCACCTGGTCGGCGGCGTCGTCGGCACGCTGCTGATCGGGCTGCTCGCCTCCGCGTCCATGACGCACGGCCCGAAGGGCCTGTTCTACGGCGGCGGGCTCGGCCAGCTCGGGCGGCAGGCCGTCGCGGTGGCGGTCGTCGGGGCGTACGCCTTCACCGTCACGTACGGCATCGGGAAGGCGATCGACCGGCTGGCCGGCTTCCGCGCCACGGCGGACGACGAAAGGACCGGCCTGGACCTGACCGTGCACGCCGAGACCGCCTACGATCACGGCGTACTCACGCACGGCACCTCGCACGGCCTGTCGCACGGCGCCCTCCTCGGCGGGCCCCCCGCGCGTCCCGCCGTGCCGGGCGCCGGGCCCGCGCAGGACAGGAGCCCGCTGGGATGAAACTGGTCACCGCCGTGATCAAGCCGTACAAGCTGGACGAGGTGAAGACGGCGCTGCAGGCCTTCGGCGTGCACGGGCTGACCGTGACCGAGGCCAGCGGCTACGGCAGGCAGCGCGGCCACACCGAGGTCTACCGCGGCGCGGAGTACCGGGTCGACCTGGTGCCCAAGGCGCGGATCGAGGTCCTGGTCGAGGACGCCGACGCCGACGCCGTGATCGACGCGGTGGTGGCCGCGGCGCGGACCGGCAAGATCGGCGACGGCAAGGTGTGGGCGGTGCCCGTGGAGACGGCGGTACGGGTCCGCACCGGCGAACGCGGGCCGGACGCGCTGTAGTCGCGCGGGGGCGCGCGGGGTCGGCCGCGCGGGGTGGTAGGACGCCGCGGGGGTCGGTCCGCGGCCCGCTCGCGGCGGGTCAGCCTGCGGTGACGGCCGCCCCGGTCAGCCCGCGGTGACCGTGACGCGGACGGCGCCGTCCGGGCCCGCGAGCAGCACCGGGGTGTCCGGGCCGCCCAAGTCCCGTACGGCGGCGCGGTCCTGGTCCGCGGCGGCCTCGGCTTCGGTGACGACGGCCGCGGCCTCCAGCGAGGTGGCGCCGCTGGCGACCGCCATCGCGACGGCGGTCTGCAGCGCGCTCAGCCGCAGCGAGTCCAGGGCCACCGTGCCGGCCACGTAGGTGCGGCCGGTCCCGTCGCGCACGGCCGCGCCCTCCGGCACGCCGTTGCGGGCGCGGGCGGACCGGGCGAGCGTGATGAGCTTGCGGTCCTCGGGGTTCTCGGGGGCGGCGGTGGCCTCGGCGTCGCTCATGCCCGCGATCATACGGCGCTGGGCGCCGCGCTCCTTGCGGGCCCCGGCCCGCTCCTTCCCGGGCGTGGACCCGGGGGTTTTCACGCTGCGTGACTGGAGATGCGCGGGGGGCGACCTCCGCCTAACCTGAGGGAAGCGTCGTCCTCATATGAGGTGATTTCCATGCTTTTGCACATGCCGTTCGTCATCGCCCTCGCCGTGGTGACGTTCTTCCTCACCCGCAAGGGCGGGCTCAAGAGCAGCCATGCGCTGGCCTGCGGGGCGTTCGGTTTCTACCTCGCGGACACGAGCTTCTCCGGCTCGATCCACGCGGCCAGCGCGAATCTCCTGAGCATGCTCGGCCAGTTCAGCGTCTAGCCCGTTGCGCCCGGCGCCGAGCGTCGCGCCGCCGGGGGCGCGGCTCAGCGCTCGGCGTCGAGCGGCCCCCGGGAGCCGAGAGGCTCGACGAGGACCGTGCCGATGCGGTTGCGGCGCCCCGCCTGCGTCTCCGCGGTGAGCCGCAGCGCCACCGTCTCCCGCGCGGAGGACGCGTCCTCGGGCAGCGGAACCACCGCGGTCGCCCCCGGGATGGGCACCCTGCCCAGGGACTTCGCGAGCAGCCCGCCGACCGTCTCGACGTCGTCGTCGTCGAGCAGCACCCCGTACAGCTCCCCGAGATCGCCGATGTCCAGGCGCGCGGTGACGCGGTAGCGGCCCTCGCCCAGCTCCTCGACCGGCGGCGTCTCGCGGTCGTACTCGTCGGTGATCTCGCCGACGATCTCCTCCAGGATGTCCTCGATGGTGACGATGCCCGCGGTGCCGCCGTACTCGTCGATCACCACCGCGACGTGGTTGCGCTCGCGCTGCATCTCGCGCAGCAGGTCGCCCGCGTTCTTGGTGTCGGGGACGAACGCGGCCGGCCGGATCAGCGAGGACACCGGATCGGACTCCGCGTCGCGGTTGATGTGCACGCGGCGCGCCAGGTCCTTGAGGTAGACGAAGCCGACCACGTCGTCCTCGCTCTCCCCGGTCACCGGGATCCGGGAGAAGCCGCTGCGCAGCGCCAGCGTCATGGCCTGACGGACCGTCTTGAACCGCTCGATCATGACCAGTTCGGTGCGCGGCACCATCACCTCGCGCACGATGGTGTCGCCGAGTTCGAAGACCGAGTGCACCATGCGGCGCTCCTCGTCCTCGATCAGCGACTCGGACTCCGCCAGGTCCACCATCGCCCGCAGCTCCGCCTCGGAGGCGAACGGGCCGCGCTTGAAGCCCTTGCCGGGCGTCAGCGCGTTGCCGATCAGGATCAGCAGCCCCGGCACCGGGCCCATCACCCGGGCCAGCGGCAGCAGGACGTACGAGGCGGCGGTCGCGGTGTTCATCGGGTGCTGGCGGCCGATGGTGCGCGGCGAGACGCCCACCGCGACGTACGACACCAGGACCATCACGCCGATCGCCACGCACAGCACCTGCCAGGTGCGGTCGAAGGAGCGGTCGCTGACCACGGTGATCAGCACCGCGGCCGCGGTCTCGCAGCCGACCCGCACCAGCAGGGCGACGTTGAGGTAGCGCGTCGGGTCCGAGGCGACCGCCAGCAGGTTGGCGGCGCCCCGGCGGCCCGAGCGCAGCGCGTCCTCGGCGCGGAACCGCGAGACGCGGGCGATGGCGGTCTCGGCGCAGGCGGCGAGCCAGGCGACGATGACCAGCAGGACGGCGGAGACGATCATGCCCGTGGGGTGTCCCTCGTGTCCGTCGCCGCCGTCAGTGGGTGGTCGGGGCCGGCGAGGGCCCGTCCACGCCGCGCCCGGCCCGCCAGTCGTCCAGGATCGCCTTCTGCAGGCCGAACATCTCGGCCCGCTCGTCCGGCTCGCCGTGGTCGTAGCCGAGCAGGTGCAGCACGCCGTGGATGGTGAGCAGCTGCAGCTCCTCGTCCATGGAGTGCCGGGTCGGCGCCTGCTCGCCCTGCTTCTTCGCCACCTCCGGGCACAGCACGATGTCGCCGAGCAGGCCCTGCGCCGGCTCCTCGTCGTCCTTGCCCGGACGCAGCTCGTCCATCGGGAACGACATCACGTCCGTCGGCCCCGGCAGGTCCATCCACTGCAGGTGCAGCTGCTCCATGGCGGGCGCGTCCACCGCGATCACCGACAGCTCGGACAGGGGGTGGATGCGCATCCGGTGCAGCGCGTAGCGGGCCGCGTCCAGGACCGCCTGCTCGTCGATGTCCCAGCCGGACTCGTTGTTGACGTCGATCGCCATGGGGTGGGTCGGTTACTTTCTCTTGGGCCGGGCCGAGCGGTCGCCGCCGCGCCGCTCCCCGCCGCGGTCGCCGTCGCCCGCGGTCTCGTTGTCGTACCGCTCGTAGGCGTCCACGATGCGTCCCACCAGCTTATGGCGTACCACGTCGGTGCTGGTGAGCCGGGAGAAGTGCACGTCGTCCACGTCCGCGAGGATCGCCTGCACCTCCCGCAGCCCGCTCTTGGTGCCCCCCGGCAGGTCGACCTGCGTGATGTCGCCGGTCACCACGATCTTCGAGTCGAACCCGAGCCGCGTGAGGAACATCTTCATCTGCTCCGCGCTGGTGTTCTGCGCCTCGTCGAGAATGATGAACGCGTCGTTCAGCGTCCGGCCCCGCATGTACGCCAGGGGGGCGACCTCGATCGTGCCCGCGGCCATCAGGCGGGGGATCGAGTCGGGGTCGATCATGTCGTGCAGGGCGTCGTAGAGGGGGCGCAGGTAGGGGTCGATCTTCTCGTAGAGGGTGCCGGGCAGGAAGCCGAGGCGTTCGCCGGCCTCGACCGCGGGGCGGGTCAGGATGATCCGGTTGACCTGCTTGGACTGCAGGGCCTGGACCGCCTTGGCCATCGCCAGGTAGGTCTTGCCGGTGCCGGCCGGGCCGATGCCGAAGACGATCGTGTGCTTGTCGATCGCGTCGACGTACCGCTTCTGGTTGAGCGTCTTGGGGCGGATGGTGCGGCCGCGGCTGGACAGGATGTTCTGGGTGAGCACCTGGGCCGGGGTCTCCGCGCCCTCGCCGTCCGGGGCGCCGTCGGCGTTGGCCCGCAGCATGGCGATGGAGCGCTCGACGGCGTCCTCGGTCATCGGCTGGCCGGTGCGCAGCACGAGCATCATCTCGTCGAAGAGCCGCTGGACCAGGGCCACGTCGGGGGCGTCCCCGACGGCGCTGATCTCGTTGCCCCGCACGTGGATGTCGACGGCGGGGAACGCGCGCTCGATCACGCGGAGGAGGGCGTCTCCCGAGCCCAGCACGGTGACCATGGGGTGCTTGGCCGGTACGACGAAGTGGGCGCGCGCCTGCTGGGGCTGCTGCGGCTGGTGCGTGGTCGGTGTCTGAGTCATGGGCCGGCTCTAGGGCCTGCACATCCCGCCTTCTGCGTTCGAGGGCCTGTCGGGCCCTGGGGTGACCCAAGCCTACGACGTGCGGCGGCGCCCGCCGAGGGGTTTAGGCCGGGGGTCGGGGGGCCGGGCGGAAGCCGACCGTGGGGACCGCGCGGCGCAGCGGCCAGGGCCGGGTGCCGGTGGGCAGCAGATCCTCCAGGAAGCCGTAGCGCACCAGCGCCTCGCGCTCGGCGGGACGGCCGCCGGACCCGCCCGCGTACGCCTTGGCCTGTTCCCACCAGCCGGCGATCTCGGTCCAGCCGGGCGCCGACAGCGAGCCGCCGAACTCCTGGACCGACAGCGCCGCGCACAGCGAGGCGAAGGCCAGCCGGTCGGCCAGCCGCCAGCCGGCCAGCGTGCCGGTGAGGAAGCCGGCCACGAAGACGTCGCCCGCGCCGGTCGGGTCCAGCGTCTCGACCAGCAGGGCCGGCACCTCGGCGGTCTCGCCGGTGGAGGAGTCCACCGCGCAGGCGCCCTCCGCGCCGAGGGTGACGACGGCGACCGGCACGAGTTCGGCGAGCCGGCGGGCGGCCTCGCGGGGGCTGTCGGCCCGGGTGTAGCGCATCGCCTCCTCGGCGTTGGGCAGGAAGGCGGCGCAGTGCCGCAGCGCGTCGAGGTCCGCGGGGTCCCAGCGGCCGGAGTCGTCCCAGCCGACGTCGGCGAAGATCCGGGTGCCGGAGGCCGCCGCGTCGGCGATCCAGTCGCCCTCCTGCGACTCCGAGCGGTGGCCGAGCGCGGCGACGGCGGCCCGGGCCGGCGGCGGGCAGGCGGGGACGGCGCCCTCGGGCGGCGGGGCGCGGTGGCCGTGGCTGACCATGGTCCGCTCGCCCTCGTACGCCATGGAGACGGTGACCGGGGAGTGCCAGCCGGGGATGCGGCGCGAGGGGGTGAGGTCGATGCCCTCGCCGTCGCGCAGGCTGTCCCAGCAGTAGTCGCCGTAGACGTCGTCGCCGAAGGCCGCGGCGAGCGTGGTGCGCAGGCCGAGGCGGGCCAGGGCGGTGGCCATGTTGGCGATGCCGCCGGGGCTGGAGCCCATGCCGCGGGCCCAGGTCTCGGTGCCGCGGACGGGGGCGCGGTCGAGCCCGGTGAAGATGATGTCGAGGAAGACGGTCCCGGTGAGGTACACGTCCGTGTCGGGGTCGCCCGCCGCGCGCAGGCCGGCGAGCGGGTCGAGAACGGGCTGCTCGTCCATCCCCCCACTCTTCCACGCGCGTCCGACAGGTCCGCGTCACGACGTTCCGGTACGCGCGCGGTGCGGCCGCGGGCGGCCGTGCAGGATGGAGGGGTACGGGCCCGGCGGAACGGCGCCCGGCGCCCGGCGGACGGCCCCCGCGGCGCGGCGGCACGGCGGAAGGCGGAGACGACTCGTGCGACTGACCATCCTCGGCGGCGGAGGCTTCCGCGTGCCGCTGGTGCACGCGGCCCTGCTCGGCGATCCGACGGTCGACGAGGTCGTGTTGTACGACACCGACGCGCGCCGGGTGGAGGTGGTCGCGGCGGTGCTGGCCGCGCAGCGCGCGGAGTACGTCGCGGGCGGTACGGGAGGCTCCGGCGGCTTCGGCGGTACGGGTTCCGGGGGCGGGCCGCTTTCTATTAAAAACAAATCCGAGCCCACGATACACGTTCCTTACTATGTTTTCACCTTCA
>JAJSZB010000235.1:0-11088 GCA_050613715.1 Streptomyces sp. IBSBF 3018 | reverse complement strand
CCCCGCCACCCCCCCGCGAGACGTCTCGCCCCGTGCCGTTCCGCCGGATTGGGCAATCCAGCGACCCCATAGAGCAATAAGGCGACTAGCGAGGGGTCCCCGGCGGACGCCTCAATAGGTGCCGAAGCTGTCGATCGCCCGCGGGGGCGGTGGCGGAACCACGCCTCGCCGCCCCCGTTCCTGCCCGGACGAGACGGGGGAGTGCATCGTGACGCGCGGATCTTGGCCCGGCCCCGACGACGGGTCGTCCGGTTCGGCCTATCCCGAGGAACTGTGGGAGCGGTTCCTGACCGACAACGAGCGGAACATCGCCGCCACCGCCCCCAAGGAGCTGTCCGCCCGGGCCCGCGTCGCCGCCCGGCGGATCAGGGAGGAGAAGGAGCGCGCGGCGGCGAGAGGCGAACGCCGCCCCGGACCACCCGGCCGCGCCCGCCCCGCGCAGGACCGCCTGGACCTCACCTCCGCCACCGCGGCCGCCCGCCGCGCGGCCCGCGCCGCCGAGGACGCCAAGGAACGCCGCAAACGGCGCTGGATCAACGCCGTCGGCGTGCTGCTGGTGCTCGCCACGCTGGCCTTCGCGCTCACCGCCGGCCGCCAGCACTCCCGCGGGCACGCCCGGCCAGCCGGCCAGCGAGCCGCTCGCGTCCCGCGCGTGCGCGTCGAAGCCGGCCAGTTGCCGTGCGGCCAGCCCGTCGAGGGTGGTGGCGAAGTCCCAGAAGTCGAACGCCACGTCGCCGCGGCCCACTTCGGTGAGCACCGCGACCGCCTCCTCGGTCCGCCCCGCGTCCTTCAGCGACCGCAGCCTGCGGTCGTCGGCGCGGAAGTGGCCGTAGCGGGTGAGGACGTCCCGGTACGCGGCACGCTCCTGCGCGTCGGCGCCGCCGCCGGGCGCGAGCAGTGTGTCGAGCCTGCTGGTCAGCGCGGTGAACTCCTGCTCGTCGCCGACCGCGAGCGAGGACTCGTGGACGAACCAGCGGCTCTCGGCGGCCGCGGCCTGCGCCGCGACCGCGCGTGCCTCGGCGAGCCGGGACCACGGCCGGAGCCCCTCGCGGCTCGCCGCGTCGACCGCGCTCGCGGTCGCGCCGAGCGCCACCAGCCCGGCCAGCGCGATCGCCAGGACCGCCGCGGTGGTCGCGAGCACCGGCGGGTTGAGCAGCCGGCGGTAGGCGCGCGCCAGCGCGCGCTGCCACCACAGCAGGTAGAGGAGGGTCACGGCGGCCAGCAGCGCGAGCACCAGCGCCCAGCGCACCGCGGTGTCGTGGGCGTGCGCCTGCGCGGCGTCGGCCTGGCGCGCGTAGACCGCGGACAGCGCCGCGGCGGTGGGCAGCAGCGTGTCGTGCATGAGCGCGCCGGCCTGCACGTTCATGGAGACCGAGACGACCGGCGGGTGCCCGGCCACCCGGTTCGGGTCCTGTTCGCTGACGAAGGCCGAGCGGCCGCTGAGGTCGTCGTAACGGCCGAGCCCGTCCAGCAGCGCCTCCACCCGTGCGCTCTGCGCGCCGTCGCCGCCCAACCGCCGCAGCAGGTCGCTGACCTGGGCGCGCCGCTGCTGGGCGGTGATCAGGGCGTTCAGCTCGTTGCCGACGACGGTGTCGGGGTCGTCCGCGGCCTCGCCCGGCGCCAGGGCGTCCGCGCGCTGCGCGTCCAGGTCGGCGAGGGCGAAGCGCAGTTCGGCGGCGACCGCGGCGCGCCCGGTGACGACGGTGCGCAGGTCCTCGGCGTCCGAGCGCACGGTGACCGCGGCGACCGCGGCGAGCACGCCCAGCAGCACGACCAGGGCGACGGCCACCAGTGCCTGCGCCGTCAGCCGCCGCGGGCCGGGCGCGGACCGCGGCCCCGCCCGGTACGCCTCCTGCGGTGGCGCCGCCGCCGTCCCCGCGGCCCGCCCGGGGGGCTGCGGCTGCGCTTCCGGTGGCCTCGTCGCCACCTGAGAGGTCGTCATGCCGCGACGCTAGGAGCGGGCGGCCACGCCCCGGTGGCCCCCGGACGGACGGCGGGTGTCCGTGGTGTAACGGAACGACACGGGACCGGCCGGCGGCGCGGCGACAGAATCCGGGCCGGCACGCGGGCGTGCGTGCACGGACGCGCCGCGGGCGGTGTCGCCGCGTGGCGGGTGTGACCACCGATGGTACGGGCCGCGGGTGTTACGTGGGTGTGGTGCTGCGGCCCCCGGACCGTGTCACGGCTGGGGCGCGGGGTCGGTGGGCCCGGGCGCCTCGTCCGCCGGCCCCCGGAGCGGGGACGCCTCCTCCGGCGGCCTCCGGCGCCGCACCGCCTCCCCGGACGGCCCGCGGCGCCGCGGCGGCTTGCGCGCGGACCGGCCGCGCCGGTGCTCCTCCTCCGCCTCGAACCGCCACAGCGCGTGCTCGGAACGGGCCCACCAGCGGGGCACGTAGCCGGTGCGCAGGCCGCGGCGCGCCTCGGGGTCGACGGCGGCGAACCACACGTGACCGGCGATGATCAGGCCGATGGCCAGCGCGAGCCAGTCGTGCACGAAGGTCGCGCCGGTCCGCCAGACCAGCGGTGTCAGCCTCGGGAACCACATCAGCAGCCCGGAGCCGATCATGACGAGGATCGCGCCGACCGTGAACGCGGCGTACAGCTTCTGTCCCGCGTTGAACTTCCCCGCCAGGCCCGGTTCGCGCCGCCGGGTGCGCAGCGCGGCGCGCAGCCAGCGCCAGTCGTGCGGGAAGAACCGGCCGAGCCGCCCGGCGTCCGCGCGGAACGCGCGCGAGACCAGCCCGGCCAGGAGCGGCGCGGGCAGCGCGATGCCCGACCACTCATGCACGGTGACCACGAGGCGGCGGCGGCCGACGAGTTCGGCGAGCGGCGGCAGGTACAGGATCGCGGCGGTGCCGACGCACACGCCCATGATCACCGCGAGGCTGCGGTGCACCCATGTCTCGGCGCGGGCGAAGCGGCGCACCGCCTCGGCGGCGCGGGGGTCACGACGTCGGCTCGTCATCGCGGCCGTTCGACTTCCCGACCCATCCGTCCACGTCATAACCGTAGTGCTCCCAGTAGCCGGGCTGGACGTCCGGCGTGACGACGATGCCCGACAGCCACTTCGCGGACTTGTAGAAGTACATCGGCGCCGCGTACAGCCGCACCGGACCGCCGTGCGCCGCGGAGACCGGCTTGTCGTTCATGGTCAGCGCGACCAGCATGTCGGGCCGCCGCGCCTGGTCCATCGTCAGGCTCTCGGTGTAGACGCCGTCGAAGCAGGTGAAGCGCAGCGCGGCGCCCTTGGTCCTGACGCCCGCGTGGTCGAGCAGGGTGGACAGCAGCACCCCGGAGAACGCGGTCTTCGGCACCCGCCAGCCGGTGACGCACTGCACGTCGCGCACCAGCCGGGTCTGCGGCAGCGCGCGCAGGTCGGCGAGGGTGTACGTGGCCGGCCGGTCGACGAGGCCGCCGACGGTCAGCCGGTAGTCGCTCTCGCCGCGGTGCGGGATGCTGTTCGACACCGAGTAGAAGCGGAACCCGCCGCCGCCGGGCAGCAGCCCGGTCACGCCGGTGGGGTCCTTGGCGTTGACCGACGCCAGCACGTTGTCGATCCGGTCCTGGACGCCGCTGCCGAAGGCGACGCCGAGCCCGCCGAGGCCGAGCATGCCGAGGACGACGCGGCGGCCGACCGGGGAGCCGCGCCCCTCGCCCTCGGCCGTGTCCTTCGCGACCTCGGCTGTGTCCCTCGGCCCGGGTCCGGCCGCCGGTCCGGCCGTGGTGTCGTCCATGGTTCGATTCGAACACGCGGAACGCCGGGGAGCCAGGCCCGGCGGCCGACGTCAGCAATCCGTCATAAATGCGGGGTCACTTCTCCGCCGGCGGGGTGATCTCCGCCAGCAGCGTGTCCAGCGCCCGGTCGAACTCCTCCGGCCGCTCCAGGTTCGGCAGGTGCCCGGCGCCCTCCACGACGGAGAGCGCCGCGCCGGGGATCCGCTCGTGCAGGTACCGGGCGTCCGCGACGGGGGTGAACACGTCCTCGCTCCCGACGACCACCAGGGCCGGCACCGCGATCTGGCCCAGCATCGAGGTGTAGTCGGGGCGTTCGGCCCGGCCGCGCAGCGCCGCGGCCGCTCCCTCGGGCGGCGCGCCGAGCATCATCCGCAGGACGTGCGCGGCGGCCTCGGGCCGTTCCCGCAGCGTGGCGGGCGCGACCATCGAGTTCAGGACCGAGTGGGCGTACCCGGACATGCCCTCGCGCAGCAGCGCGTCGGCGCGGGCGTTGCGCTCGGCGCGGCCCTCGGGTGTCTCGCCCTGCGCGAAGGTGTCGGCGAGGACGAGGCCGGCGACGCGCCCGGGGAACAGCCGGTGGAACTCCAGCACGATCTGGCCGCCCATGGACAGCCCGCACAGGGCGGCGCGCGCGATGCCCAAGTGGTCCAGGAGCGCGGCGAGATCGCGGGCGAAGGCGTCCAGCGGGGTGACGCCGGGCACCACCGTGCTGCCGCCGTAGCCGCGCAGATCGGGTGCGATCAGCCGGTGCCGGCCGCCCAGCGTCCGGAGCTGCGGGGCCCACATGCCGCGGTCGAACGGGTGCCCGTGCACCATCAGCAGCGGGATTCCACCGAGCCGCCCGGCCGGGTCGGTGTCGTCGTACACGGTCCTGATCCCGCCCGCGAGAACGCTGTTCACCTGCGTGGTTCCCCTCCGTCGAGTGACACTTGCGATGCTAGGGAGGCGCTCCGGCGCGGGGCAATCCCCGTATTGTTCTCGGAGCAATCGTGCGGGCTGCCCCGCAGGCGCGTCCTCGGGAGCGTCGCGGAGGCGCCGTGGCGCTGCGGGGCGCAGGGGCGCGGCGCAGGGGCGCGGGCGGGCCGGCCGGAGGGGAACGGCCAGGAGGGGCGGAGCGGATGCGGGACTACCGGTGGATCGCGGACCAGGTGGCCGCGCGGATCGCGGCGGGCCGGCTGCGCCCGGGCGACCGGCTGCCCACGCAGCGGGCGTTCGCGCGCCGGCACGGCATCGCGGACTCCACGGCGAGCCGGGTATACGCCGAACTGGCCCGCCGCGGGCTGGTGGTGGGCGAGGTCGGGCGCGGCACCTTCGTGCGCGCGGCGCCGCGCCGCGGCGGCCCGGCGCTGGCGGAACCCGCCGCGGCCAGGATCGACCTGGAGCTGAACCACCCGGTGGTGGAAGGGCAGTCGGAGCTGCTGGGGGCGGCCCTGGCCGGGCTCGGCCGGCCGGACGTGCTGGCGGCCGCGCTGCGTCCGGCCGGGGCCGCGGGCACCGCCGAGGCGCGGGAGGCGGTGGCCGGGCTGCTGGCCCGGCCCGGCTGGGCGCCGGACGACGGCGACGTGCTGTTCGCCGGCAACGGCCGCCAGGCGGTCGCCGCGGCGCTGTCCGCACTGGTCCCCACCGGCGGACGGCTGGGCGTCGAGGAGTTCACGTACCCGGTGGTGCGGACCCTCGCCGGACGGCTCGGCATCACGCCGGTGCCGCTCGCCTGCGACGCCCACGGCGTGCTGCCGCAGGCCGTGCGGGCCGCGCACCGGGAGGCGCCGCTGGCCGCGGTGTACGTGCAGCCGACGCTGCACAATCCGCTGACCGTCACGATGCCGCGGACGCGTCGCGCCGAACTGGCCGCGGCGCTGCGGGAGTCGGGGACGGTGGCGGTCGAGGACGCCGTCTGGTCCTTCCTGCGCCAGGACGACGCCCCGCCGCCGCTGGCCGCCTTCGCGCCCGAGCGGGTGATCCACGTGGACAGCCTGTCCAAGCGGCTCGCGCCCGGCCTCACCCTGGGCCTCGCGGTGGTCCCGCCGCCGCTGGCCGCCCGGGTGGCGACCGCCCTGCGCGCGGGCGCGTGGACCGCCGGGGGCTACGCCCTCCAGGCCGCGGTCTGCTGGATCGCGGACGGCGTCGCGGCGTCCGTCGCCGCGGCCAAGCGCGAGGACGCGGCGGCCCGCCAGCGGGTGGCCGCCACGGCCCTGGCCGGCTTCGCCGTGCGCACCGACCCGCGCGGGTACTTCTGCTGGTGGGACCTGCCGGAGCCGTGGCGGGCCGACACGTTCACCGCGGCCGCGGCCCGCCACGGGATCGCGGTGACGCCCGGCGCGTCCTTCGCGGTGGGCCCGCACCGGGCGCCGGACGCGGTCCGGCTCGGCCTCGCCTCTCCCCCGCCGGAGCTGCTCGCCGAGGCCCTCGGCGTACTGGCGTCGATCGCCCGCAGCAGCCCGGAGGACGTCGCCCCCGACTGAGCCGCGCGAAGGGGCGGCCGGGCCGTATCGGCGGGGCGCGGTGGGCCGTACGGGCGGGCGCTCGGCCGTACGGGGGGGCGGCTCCCCGCGCATTCGCGGGACGCCGACCGCTGCGCGCGCCCCCGGTCCCGAGCACCGGGCAATGTGACGACTTGCGCTCCGGGTCCCCCCGGGTCACCCTGAAGACGCATCACGGAGTACTGCTGCAGTGACTCTACGCATTTTCGCTCAGGTGTTCCCATCGGAGCGGCGCACAGGCCCCGGGCCGCGCAGGACGCGGTGACCGGCCCTCGCCGCGGAGGGAGTCGCAGCCGTGATCATGCAAGAAGACCAAGCCGATCCAGCGGCCAGGGAGTGTGCGCTCGAACTCGAGGCGCATCCCTACCGCATCCAGCAGATCCGCCGCATCGTGTCGGCGCAACTGCGCTACTGGCGTCTCGATCCGCTCATCGACGCGGCGTCGACCGGAATCAGCGAGCTGCTGGCCAACGTGCACCGGCACGCCAAGCCCGACAAGCAGTGTGCGGTGACGCTGACCCTGGCGGGTGACCGGCTGACCGTCGCCGTCGCCGACCACGACCCCCGGCTGCCGTTCGTGCAGCCGACGGAGCCGACGGCCACCACCGGCCGCGGGCTGACCCTGGTCGAGGCCATGAGCGACAGCTGGGGCACCGACCTGCTGCCGCAGGACGCCGGCAAGGTGGTCTGGTTCGTGCTGCGCACACCGGTCGCCGCGCCGACGCTGGTGCCACTGCGGACCGCGGTGCTGCCGATCGAGCGGCCCGCCCCCGAGCGTGTCGCGGCGGTCGCCTCCGTCGCCTGACCCGCGGCGCCGGGCCCGCCCGTACCGGCTGACCCGACCGGCCGCCGCCCCCCCACCGAGGGGGCGGCGGCCGGTCGTCACGCGCGGGGCCGCCGCGGTCACCGCGCCGCCTCGCCCCACCGCCTCACTCTGCCGCCCTGACTCCGCCGCCCTCACTCGGCCGCGATCGCCCGCAGCACGTCGAGCCGGGCCGCCCGCCGTGCCGGGCGCCAGCCGGCCAGCACTCCCGCGGCGACCCCCACCACCAGCACCACCGCCAGCCGCAGCGGCGCGAACGCGAACGCGCCGTCACCGCCGGTGTCCGAGGCGCGCACCAGCGTCCAGCCGAGGAACACGCCCAGCCCGAGGCCGCCGACGGTGCCGAAGGCGGCCACCACGACGGACTCCCAGCGGACCATCGCCCGCAGCTGCCCGCGGGTCTGGCCGACCGCGCGCAGCAGTCCCAGCTCCCGGGTCCGCTCGTGCACCGCCAGCGTCAGGGTGTTGGCGATGCCCAGCAGCGCGATCAGCACGGCCAGCAGCAGCAGCGCGTAGACGAGCGTCAGGAACGTGTCGATGCCGGCCGCCGAGGACTTCGCGTACTCGGCCTTGGTCCGCACCTGCGGCGAGCCGAACGGCACCACGGCCCGCTGCACCGCGGACTTGCCCGCCGCCGTGGACACGCCGTCCCTGAAGCCGATGGCGACGAGCGTGTCCTTGTCCTGGACGTGGTGCGGCGCCCACGCCGCGCGGGTGATCAGATAGTCGCCGGCCAGGTCGGCCCGCTGGTAGACGGCGCCCACGGTGAAGGGGACGCGCTGCCCGTCGGCGAAGGTGAACACGACGGTGCTGCCCGGCCTCCATCCGTGCTCGTCCGCCTGGTCCTTCGAGACGGCGAAGGAGCGGGTGCCGAGGCCGGCCAGCGATCCGCGCACCGTGCCGAGGTCCAGCAGGTGCGAGAGGGCGACCGGGTCGGTGACGGTCAGCTGCCGGCCGTGCCCGTCGACGTCGGCGACGCCCCGGCCGAGGCCCACCGCCCGCGCCACCTCGGGCAGCTTCGCGGCCGCCGGCGCGATCCGCGGGCTGAGCCCGGCGCCGCCCGCGCCGTAGACCTGGGCGCTGATCGCGACATCGCCGGCGAAGGAGCGGTCGACCGTGTCGTCCAGGGTCTGCTTCATCGACGCGCCGAGCACGGTGAACAGCGTCACCACCGCCACGCCGATCATCAGCGCGGTCGCGGTGGCCGCGGTCCGCCGCGGGCTGCGCAGCGCGTTGCGGCGGGCCAGCGAGCCCGTCACGCCGCGCAGCCGGGCCACCGGCGCGCCGAGCACGCGGACCGCCGCCGCCGCGGCGACCGGCCCCAGGACCACGAACGCGGTCAGGACCAGCACGGAGCCGGCCGCGGCGATCGCCAGGCTGGTGCGGGCGACGCCGAGCAGGGTCACCGCGGTCCCCGCCGCGCCGGTGACCGCCCCGGTCAGCGCCCGTGTGCGGGACGCGCCCGAGTCGTCGACCGCGCTCTCGCGCAGCGCCGCGAGCGGCGCGGTGCGTCCGGCGCGCAGTGCGGGCAGGACCGCCGAGCCGACGCACACCAGCAGTCCGACGGCGAGCGGGACGGCCATGGCGGTGGCGCCGACGACCAGGCGGCCCCTGGGGAAGGGGAAGCCCACTGCCGGGAACAGCGCCTGCAGGCCCGCGGCGATGCCGATGCCGCCGGCCAGTCCCGCCGCGGACGCGGTCAGCGCCACCGCGACCGCCTCGGCCAGCGCCGAGCCGAGCACCTGCCGCCGGCCCGCGCCCAGGGCGCGCAGCAGCGCGTTCTCGCGGGTGCGCTGGGCGACCACGATGGCGAAGGTGTTGTGAATGCTGAAGGCCGCCACCAGCAGCGCGATGCCGGCGAAGACCACCAGCAGGCCGGTGAAGGCGGTCAGGAACGCGCCGGCCGTCGCGTCCTCGGTCTCCTTGCTCGCCTGCGCGCCGGTGATCGCCTCGTACCGGGCCGGGAGCACCCTGGCGATCCGCTCGGTCAGCTGCCGCTCGCCGACGCCCGGCGCGGCCCGCACCTTCAGCGAGGTGGCCTCGCCGGGCGCGGGCATCAGCAGCCGCTCGGCGTCGGCGGTGGTCATGCCGGTGTACGTGGTCTGGCCCTGGCCGTCCTCGCCGCCGTACGTGGCCATGCCGACGACGGTGACCGGCACCGGGTCGGGGGTGCGCAGCAGGGTGCGGTCGCCCGGCCTCAGGTGCGCGCGGACGGCGGCGGAGCGGTTGACGACGACCTCGCCGGGTGCGCGCGGCGCCCGCCCCTCGACCAGCCGGTACGGGTTCAGTTCCGGGTCGTCGATCCAGTTCGCGGCGGTCGTCGGGCCCTTGCTGTCCAGGGTCCTGCCGTCGTGCGCGACGAGTTCGCCCGCGCCCTCGATGTCGGGGGCGGCGGCCGCGACGCCGGGCACCGCGCGGACGGCGGCGAGCAGGTCGGTGGGCACCGGCTCACGGGCGCCCTGGCCGCGGCCCGCGGTGATCTCGTCGGCGCCGCGGACGACGGTGTCGGTGCCGCTGTCGGCAGTGGCGAACAGGGTGCCGAAGGAGGACCGCAGCGTGTCGCCCATGACCATGGTGCCGGCCAGGAACGCGACGCCGAGGAAGACGGCGAGGAAGGTGCCGGCGAACCGCCGCTTGTGGGCGCGCAGTCCGGCCAGGCCCAGTCGCAGCGAGGCGCGGGCGGCGGCGCGCGGGGCGCCCGGCCCGCCGGTGCGGGCCGGGGCCGTGGCGGGGGTGACAGGGGTGGCGGTCATCGCCGTACGCCTCCCGGCCTGCCGTCGAACGCCTTCATGCGGTCGAGCACACCGGCCGCGGTGGGCTCCGGCATGCGGTCCACCAGCCGCCCGTCGGCGAGGAAGACCACCTCGTCGGCGTGTGCGGCGGCTCCCGGGTCGTGGGTGACCATGACCACCGTGCGGCCCATGTCGCGCACCGCGCGGCCCAGCAGGTCCAGCACCTCGCCGCCGGAGCGGGAGTCGAGGTTGCCGGTCGGCTCGTCGGCGAAGACGACCTCGGGCCGCCCGGCGAGCGCGCGGGCCACGGCGACCCGCTGCTGCTGGCCGCCGGACAGCTCGCCCGGGCGGTGCCGCAGCCGGTCGCCGAGGCCGACGACGTCCACCAGGGCGTCCACCCACGCGGCGTCGGGCCGCCGGCCCGCGAGGTCCAGCGGCAGGGTGATGTTCTCCGCGACGGTGAGCGTGGGCACCAGGTTGAAGGACTGGAAGACGAAGCCGACGCGTTCGCGCCGCAGCACGGTGAGCTGCCGGTCGGTGAGCGAACCCAGCTCGGTGCCGCCGATGTGGGCGGTGCCCGAGCTGAGCGTGTCCAGGCCCGCCGCGCAGTGCATCAGCGTGGACTTGCCGGAGCCCGAGGGGCCCATGATCGCGGTGAACCGGCCGGCCGGGAAGCCGACCGTCACCGCGTCGAGCGCCCGGACCCGCGCGTCGCCTGCGCCGTACACCTTGGAGGCGTCCGACACCCGCGCGGCGGCGGGGCGGGCGCCCACGCTCGCGCCGCCTGCGCTCGCACCGCCCGTGCCCGCGCCCTTCATGCCGCGCCGCCCTTGCCGCCGCGGGGCTCGCCGCGGAAGTCGCGGCCGAACTGCTCGTCCAGCACCGACAGCCGCCGCCAGTACTCGTCCTCGTCGATCTCGCCGGCCGCGAACCTGCGGCCCAGCACGGCGATCGGCGAGTGTTCGCCGGTCGCGGCGCGCACGTGCCACGGCCCCCGGCCGCCGCGCCAGGCGGTCCGCCGCAGCAGGGTGACCACGAGCGCGATCGCGGCCACCCAGATCAGCGGGAAGAACAGGATCCACGGCCCGGGTCCGCCGTCGTGCCATGCCAGCGTGGTCATCGCCACTCATCTCCTCGATCGGTGCGGGCTGTTTCCCGCACTCACGAGCCTGGCGATCCGGCGCCCGGGAATCGTCGTACGGCCAGCGGCACATGGCCTGCTCCGCGGGGAGTACGCGGCGGCGGGCGGCCTGCTTCCGCGGGCGGTACGCGGACGGCCCCGGCTGCTCCGCGGCGCGGCGGGGGCGGGGGCGGGGGG
>JAJSZB010000234.1:0-12015 GCA_050613715.1 Streptomyces sp. IBSBF 3018 | reverse complement strand
CCCCCCCCCCCCCCCCCCCCCCCCCCCCCCCCCCCCCCCCCCCCCCCCCCCCCCCCCCCCGCCCGTGCGGTCCGGTCTCAGTGGACGGTGCGGATGTTCTCGGCCTGCGGGCCCTTCTGGCCCTGGGTGACGTCGAACACCACCTTCTGGCCCTCCAGCAGCTCCCGGTAGCCCTGCGCGTCGATGTTCGAGTAGTGGGCGAAGACGTCGGAGCCGCCGCCGTCCTGCTCGATGAAGCCGAAGCCCTTTTCCGAGTTGAACCACTTCACGGTNGTCGATGTTCGAGTAGTGGGCGAAGACGTCGGAGCCGCCGCCGTCCTGCTCGATGAAGCCGAAGCCCTTTTCCGAGTTGAACCACTTCACGGTTCCGGTTGCCATATTTTTTCTCCTACTGGTGGGGCAGAGTTTCCAGATCCGCACTGTACGGACCGCAATAGCCGGACATGATCACCCACACCGGAGAAATCAGGCAAAAAACACGACAGGCGTCGCCCCGGCGGGGTGACGCCTGTCGTGTCGCGCCGTACGGGTGAGCCGTTCAGGTGAGTCCGTCAGATGCGTCCCGGCCGGGGGCCGGCCAGCTCAGCTGACGTTGACGGCGGTGTCGTCGATGAGGAAGGAGGTGGCCAGGCTGGAGTCCTCGGTGCCGGTGAACTTCAGCGTGACGGTCTGGCCNAGAGGTTGATGCTCTTCTGCACGTAGCCGCTGGAGCTGTTGAGGTTGGAGTAGCTTGCCAGGGTGGTGGAGCCGGCCGCGACGGTGAGCTTGTCGTAGGCCGTGCTGGTGCTGGTCTCCTTGGTCGTCACGTACAGGTAGAACGTGAAGGTGGCGTTGGTGCAGGCGGCGGGCACGGTGACCGACTGGGAGAGCGTGTCGGTGTGGGTGGTGCCGTAGCCGTTCAGCCACGCCTTGTAGGAGCNCGTTGGTGCAGGCGGCGGGCACGGTGACCGACTGGGAGAGCGTGTCGGTGTGGGTGGTGCCGTAGCCGTTCAGCCACGCCTTGTAGGAGCCGGAGTGGGCCGGGGCGCCGGTGCTGTTGTCGATCACGCCGGAGCTGGAGGTCCAGCCGGTGCTGCCCGACTCGAAGCCCGGGTTGGTCAGCACCTGGGCCGCGGTGCAGGTGCCGCCACCGCCTCCGCCTCCGCCGCCCACCCGGCTGCCGACGCCGATCGCCGCCCAGGTGTTGGCCACGGTGTTGTACGTGTCGCTGCCCGCGCCCCACAGGTCGGCCGCCGCCTGGAGCGACTGGGTGCGCGCCGCCGCGTAGTTGGTGGTGGAGGTGAAGCGCTCGGTGAGCGACTTGTACCAGAGCTTCAGCGCGTTGTCCCGGCCGATGCCCGGCACCGACTGGCCGTCGTAGGTCGGGCTGTTGTAGCTGACGCCGCCGACGACCTTCGCGCCGCTGCCCTCGGACAGCAGGTAGAAGAAGTGGTTGGCCGGGCCGGAGGAGTAGTGCACGTCCAGGCCGCCCAGGCTGGAGGACCAGTAGTCCTTCGAGCCGCCGTCCTTGCTCGGCTGGTCCATGTAGCGCAGCGGGGTGCCGTCGCCGTTGATGTTGATCTTCTCGCCGATGAGGTAGTCGCCCGGGTCGGAGGCGTTGTTCGCGTAGAACTCCACGCCGGTGCCCATGATGTCCGAGGTCGCCTCGTTGAGGCCGCCGGACTCACCCGAGTAGTTCAGCCCCGCCGAGTTGGCCGTGACGCCGTGGCTCATCTCGTGGCCCGCGACGTCCAGCGCGGTGAGCGGGTGGGCGTTGCCGCTGCCGTCGCCGTAGGTCATGCAGAAGCAGGAGTCGTCCCAGAAGGCGTTCACATAAGCGTTGCCGTAGTGGGTGCGGGAGTACGCGGCCCGGCCGTCGTCGGCGATGCCGTTGCGGCCGAAGGTGTTCTTGTAGTAGTCCCACGTCTCCTGGGCGCCGTACGCGGCGTCCACGCCGGCCGTCTGCGCGGTGCTGCCGTTGCCGTCGCCCCACGTGTCGTCGGCGTCGGTGAACAGCGTGCCGGTGCCGGAGGTGGAGTGGTTGAGGTTGTACGTCTTGTGGCCGCCGCGGGTGTTGTCCAGCAGCTGGTAGGTGCTGCCCGACAGCGTGGTGCCGATGGTCACCTGGCCGCTGTACTCGCTGTTGCCGACGCCGGTCTCGATGCCCTGGTAGGAGTAGAGCTTCTTGCCGGTGGTGGCGTCGGTGATCACGTGCAGCTGGTTGGGCGTGCCGTCGTCCTGGAAGCCGCCGACCACCGACTCCCAGGCCAGCACGGGCGTGCCGGAGGCGGCCCAGACCACCTTGCGCGGCGCGCCGGCCGCGGCGGGGTCGGTCGCGCCCGCGGCCTTCGCGGTGGACAGCGCGGCGGACTTCGCCGCGTCGGCGGACGTGGCGGCGGTGGTGGTCGGCACCGAGACGACCGCGTCCGTCGCGCGGTCGACGCCGGTGGTGGCGCCGGCCGCGTTCCGCGCCACGACCAGGTCGCCGCCGAGCACCGGCAGACCGGCGTAGGTGCGCTCGTAGCGGGTGTGGGTGGTGCCGTCGGCGTCCTTGACGACGTCCTTGACGACCAGCTTCTCCTGCGCGCCGAGGTGCAGCGAGGACGCGGTGGCCGCGGTCCCGGACTGCGCCTGGGCGATCAGGGCGGTGTGCTGGGCGGGGGACAGCGACGCGGGCAGCGCGCCGGCGCGGGGCTGCACATGGGCCGCGCTCGCGGCCGTGCCGGAGGCCGGGGTGCTCGCCGCGGCCGGACCGGCCGGGAAGGCCACCGCGACCATGGCGGCGCCTGCTATCAGCGCGCCTGCGGCGGCTGCTGTCGTGCGGGGGGATCTGCGCACTGGTGAACTCCTTCTGCGGCGGCCGCTGGTGGCAGCCGGGACAGTCCGGGCCGTGTGGGGTGGGTGGGGTGCCCGGGTGATGGCGATCCGTGCGGGTGTGGTGGGACGGCCCACAGGGTGGCATTCTTTACCTGTCCATGTCATTGGCATGGCGTGAACTTGGCCGAAAGTCGTCCGATGAACGGATTCAGGCATCCGTATAGCGGGCGCGAGGGTTGTGAAGCGGGACCGCCGGGCGGGCGCGGGGCGTACGCGCGGTGTGCGCCGGGCGTGTGCGAGGCGGGCGCCGGGCGGGCGCGGCGGCGGCGACGAAAACCAGGTGAGGCTGTCAGTGGCGGCCCCTAGGGTCGTGAGGTGATGCCTGCCACGACCCCCGACGCCGCGCCCGTCCGCCCGCCCTCCCGCTCCTCCCTCCGCTCGCTGCTGCGGCTGTGGCCCTACGTCAGACCCGTGCGCGCCAGGCTCGGCTGGTCGGCCGCCGTCGCGATCGTCGCCTCCTGCATGGCGCTGCTCATCCCGCTGGTGCTCAAGTGGATGGTCGACGGGCCGATCTCCGACCACGACACCGGCGGCATCTGGGTCGGCGGCCTGCTGGTGCTGGCCCTCGGCCTGCTGGAGGCCGGGCTGTTCGGCGTACGGCGCTGGCTGGTGGCCAGGCCGCTGGCCGGCGTCGAGGCGGCGATGCGCGCCGACCTCTACCGCAGGCTGCAACGCCTCCCGGTGGCGTTCCACGACCGCTGGGCGTCCGGCCAGCTGCTGTCGCGCGCCACCATGGACCTGCAGATCCTGCGCATGTTCCTGGCGTTCCCGCTGGTCTTCCTGGTGGTCAACACCGCCACCGTGGTCATCGGCTTCGCGATCCTGTTCGCCCAGTCCTGGCTGCTCGGACTGCTGCTGCTGGCGCCCGCCGTGCCGCTGGTCGTCCTCTGCTCGTACTTCGAGAGCTCCTACGCGCTGGCCGCCCGCCGCGCCCAGGACCAGGCCGGCGACCTGGCCACGCTGGTCGAGGAGTCGGTGCTCGGCATCCGCATCGTCAAGGCGTTCGGCCGGCACCGCAGCCAGGCCCGCGCCTTCCGCGACCAGACGCAGGGGCTGTGGCGCACCGAGATGCGCAAGGCCCGGCTGCTGTCCGACCTGTGGGCCGTCATCATGACGCTGCCCGAGATCGCGATCGGCGCGGCCCTGGTCGTCGGCGTCCTCCAGGTCTCCGACGACCGGCTGTCCGCGGGCACCCTGGTCGCCTTCCTGTCCACCGCGCTGGCGCTGCGCTGGCCGGTGGAGTCCATCGGCTTCCTGCTCGCCATGACCAACGAGTCGGCGACCGCGGCCGACCGCTACTTCGAGGCGATGGACACCACGGAGACCGACCCCGCGGGAGCGGACCTGCCCCAGCACGCCGACGGCATCCGGCTGGAGGGCGTCCGCTTCCGCTACCCCGACGCCCCGGACGGCACCCCCGACCTGCTCACCGGCGTCGACCTGCACGTGCGCACCGGCGAGACGATGGCCCTGGTCGGCGCGACCGGCTGCGGCAAGACCACGCTCACCGCGCTGCTGCCCCGGCTGCACGAGGCCACCGGCGGTCGGATCACCCTGGACGGCGCCGACATCGCGGAGCTTGCGGTGGGCCGGGTCCGCGAACTGGTCGCGGTCGCCTTCGAGGAGCCCACCCTCTTCTCCGCGACCGTGCGGGAGAACGTCCTGATGGGCGCGGGCCCGGACGGCGCCGACGAGGCGGACGTGCGGCGGGCATTGGACGTCGCCCAGTGCGACTTCGTGGACCGGCTGCCCGAGGGACTGGACACCCAGGTCGGCGAGCAGGGCCTGAGCCTGTCCGGCGGCCAGCGGCAGCGGCTCGCGCTGGCCCGCGCGGTGGTCGGCCGGCCCCGGTTCCTGGTGCTCGACGACCCGCTGTCGGCGCTCGACGTGCACACCGAGGCGCTGGTCGAGGCCGCGCTGCGGGAGGTGCTGCGCAGGACCACCGCGCTGGTCGTCGCGCACCGGCCGTCGACCGTCCTGCTCGCCGACCGGGTCGCGCTGATGTCCGGCGGCCGCGTCACGGCGGTCGGCACGCACGCGGAACTGCTGCGGGACAGTGCGGAGTACCGGCGCCTGATGTCCGGCACGGACGACGCGGATGGCGCGGACGGCACGCGGCCCCCGGAGGCCATGGAGGCCCCGGGCGCGCCGGACACCGCGGACACGCGGATGGCCCTGGCCGCCCCGGACGCCGCGAAGACCCCGGACGCGCCGGACACCCCGGACACCCCGGACACCCCGGACACCGTGGACCTGGACGAGGCCGCCGGCCTGGAGAGGAGCGACGCGCGATGACCGCCGTGGCCGGACCACTGGACGACCCGTTCGCCGCGGACGTCCTGCCCGCGCCCAAGAACGCCCAGCTCACCCTGCTGCGTTCACTGCTGCACGACCACCGGCGCCGGGTCTGGCTGGGCACCGTCCTGCTGCTCGTCCAGCAGGCCGCCGTCCAGGCGGGACCGCTGCTCGTGGCGTACGCCATCGACCACGCCATCCCGCAGGTGCGGCACGGCCGGCACGGCGCGCTGATCGCCGTCGCCTGCGGCTACCTGGCCTGCGGCCTGGCCGCCGGCGTGCTGCAGCGCGGCTTCATCCGGGTCGCCGCCCGGGTCAGCCAGGACGTGCTGGTGGACCTGCGCGGCCGGATCTTCCGGCACGCCCAGACGCTCAGCCTGGACTTCCACGAGCGCTACACCTCCGGCCGGCTGATCGCCCGCGCCACCTCCGACGTCGAGACGATCCGCGAACTGCTCAGCGACGGCCTCGAAGAGCTGGTCGAGGTGGTGCTCTCCGCGGTGTACATCAGCGCACTGCTGTTCTTCCTCGACTGGCGGCTCGCGCTCGCCACCCTCGCGTCGTACGCGCCGCTCTACGTCGCCATCCGGGTCTTCCAGCGCCGCTCGATGATCGCCTACCGCAGGCGTTCGACGGCCATCGCCGCGGTCATCGTGAAGTTCACCGAGACGATGAACGGCATCCGGCCGGTGAAGGCGTTCCGCCGCGAGGAGCCCAACGACGCGGCCTTCGCCGAGCTGAACCGCCGCCACGAGCGCGCCAACGGCGACGCCATCCTGGAGATGGCCCGCTACGTCGTCGGCTCCCGGCTGATCGCCAACGTCACGGTCGCGGCCATCGTGCTGTGGGGCGCCTACCGGGTCGCCCAGGGCGGCATGGCGCTCGGCGTGCTCGCCGCCTTCGTGCTCTACCTGCGCCGGCTGTACGACCCGATCGACCGGCTGGGGATGTTCCTCAACTCCTACCAGTCGGCCGCGGCCTCGCTGGAGAAGATCGCCGGGCTGCTCGCGCAGGAGCCGACCGTGCCGGAGCCGCGCGAGCCGCGCCCGCTGCCCGTGCGCGGCGGCGCGCTGCCCGGCCGCGAGGTGGTCTTCGACGGCGTGCGGTTCACCTACCGCACCGGCGGCGAGGTGCTGCCGCGCTTCGACCTGACGCTGCCGGCCGGCCAGACCGTCGCCGTGGTCGGCGCGACCGGCGCGGGGAAGTCGACGCTGGCCAAGCTGCTGGCCCGGTTCTACGACCCGACCGACGGCCGGGTGCTGCTCGACGGCGTCGACCTGCGCGACCTCGCCACGCCCGAACTGCGCCGCGGGGTGGTCATGGTCACCCAGGAGGCGTTCCTGTTCTCCGGCACGGTCGCGGAGAACATCGCCATCGGGCGTCCCGACGCCAGCCGCGAACAGGTCGAGCAGGCCGCCCGCGCGATCGGCGCGCACGACTTCATCGCCGCGCTCCCGGACGGCTACGACACCGACGTGCGCAAGCGCGGCGGCCGCATCTCGGCGGGGCAGCGCCAACTCGTCGCCTTCGCGCGGGCGCTGCTCGCGGACCCGGCGGTGCTGATCCTGGACGAGGCCACCTCCTCGCTCGACGTGCCGGGCGAGCGGGCGGTGCAGCACGCCATGCACACCGTGCTGCGCGGCCGTACCGCGGTGATCATCGCGCACCGCCTGTCCACGGTGGAGATCGCCGACCGGGTGCTGGTGATGCGTGACGGCCGCGTGGTCGAGGACGGCACGCCCGCCGACCTGATCGCCGGCTCCGGCCACTTCGCCGGCCTCCACCAGGCCTGGCGCGACAGCCTGGTCTGAGCCCGGGGCCCGCGGCCGGCGCGAGCCCCGCAGGCCCGCGCCCGCCCGCCGCTACGGCACGCGGCGCAGATCGCGGACCGCGGGCACGCAGAGGAGCGTCGTGGCGACGGTGACCGCCACGGCGCTCCCGGCCAGCAGGACGTGGGAGGCGCCGAAGGCCGCCGCGGCCGGGCCGGCCAGCGCCTGGCCGACCGGGACCATGGCCACCGAGCCGGCCACCTCGTAGGCGTGGATGCGGTTGAGGATGTCGCCCGGCACCTGCGTCTGCACGGACGTCGCCCAGTTCACGCCCCAGTACGCCGAGCCGACGCCCGCGACGAAGACGCAGCCGCAGACCGCCGGCACCGGCAGCGCCAGGCCCACGGACAGCGGCATCAGGCAGGTGGCGAAGACCGCGAACGACCCGGCGCGCAGCGGCCGCCGTGCCCGCAGCCGCATCGCGAGCAGCGCGCCGGCCGCGGTGCCGCCGCCCAGCGCCGAGTTGACCAGGCCGTACGCGCCCGCGCCGTGCGCCGGGATCAACTGCCCCGCGGCCAGCGGCGTGAACGGCCCGACCATGCAGACCATGAACACCATCCACACCACGATCACCGACCACATCCAGGTGCGGGCCCTGAACTCCCGCCACCCCTCGGCCAGATCGGTGCGGAACGTGCTCACCGCGCGCGACACCCGCGGCGGCAGCGGCGCCAGCCGCAGCATCACCAGGCAGGCCGCGCTGGTGGCGTACGTGGAGGCGTGCACCACGAACACCGCGCCGGGAGAGGTCAGTCCGATGAGCACACCGGCGAACGCCGGGCCGAGCAGGCCGGCGGTGGACTCCGCGGTGCGCGTCACCGCGTTGGCGCCCTGCACGTCGGCCGCCACCCGCGGCACCGTGCTGGCCACGCCCGGCTGGAACATCGCCGCCGCGGTGCCGTTGACCACCGCGATCACCGCGACCTCCCACAGCCGCACCCGGTGGGTCAGGAAGAGGTACGCGGCCAGGGACTGCGAGCACACCCGCACCAGGTCGGCGCCGATCATCATCGCCCGCGCGTTGAACCGGTCGGCGAACACCCCGCCGAAGACCACCAGGCCGGCGAAGCACGCGGTGGAGGCCGCCATCACCAGGCCGATGTCACCGGCCGAGTAGCCGTACGAGAGCAGGCCGGCCGACAGTGCCACCGGCAGCATGGTGTCGCCGAGCATCGCCACCGAGCGGGCGGTGAAGTAGAGCCGGAAGTTCGCCGACCACAGCCGGTCCGGCTCGGGGAGCCCGGCGCGCCGCGCGGCCGCGGACCCCGGCGGGCGGGAGCCCGGCAGGCGGGACTGCGGGAGAGGGGCGGCGTCCGGCCGGGTGGTGTCGGGCCCTCGGCCGGCGGCGCCACGGGACGGGGAAGAACTCACCGCGCCACTATGGACCGGGCCGCTGCACCCCGTCCATACAGTTGTTGATCAGCGCGTTTCACGTACCCGGTACAGCCGCAGCGAGCGTCCGGGAACGCTCAGGCGCGCCCCGCCCGGCACCTCGGGAACCCGCGGCGCGCCCGCCTCCTCCCGGGCCCGCGGCACGTCCGCCTCCCCGGCCCCGTCGTCGGCCGGGCCCAGCCACGCCTGCTCCCGCGCGGTGTCCAGCAGCAGCGCGTAGCCCGCCGCCCACGGCGCGCCCGGCAGCACGAAGGACACCGGCCGGTGCCCGCCGTGCGCGAGCAGCAGGAAGCTGTCGTCGACCACCCGGCCGCCGCGCGCGTCACGCTGCGGTATGTCGCGCCCGGACAGGAACATCCCCAGCGTCGACGCCTGCGCGAACCAGTCGCCCTCCGTCATCTCCCGCCCGTCCGGCCGGAACCACGCCACGTCGCGCAGCCCCTCGGGCGCCAGCGCGAGACCGGAGAAGAAGCCGCCGCGGCGCAGCACCGGGTGCGCGCGGCGCAGCGCGACCAGCCGCGCCGCCAGATCCCGCAGCGACCGCCAGCCGGGGTCGTCGAGCAGCGACCAGTCCACCCAGCTCGTCGCGTTGTCCTGGCAGTACGCGTTGTTGTTGCCGCCCTGGGTGCGGCCCATCTCGTCGCCCGCCACCAGCATCGGCACCCCCGTGGACAGCAGCAGCGTGGCCAGCAGGTTGCGCAGCTGCCGGCGGCGCAGCGCCGCCACCGCCGGGTCGTCGCTCTCGCCCTCCGCGCCGCAGTTCCACGACCGGTTGTCGTCCGAGCCGTCCCGACCGTCCTCGCCGTTGGCCGCGTTGTGCTTGTGGTTGTACGACACCAGGTCGCGCAGGGTGAAGCCGTCGTGCGCGGTGACGTAGTTGACCGAGGCGTACGGCCGCCGGCCGCCCCAGTCGTAGAGGTCGCTGGAGCCCGACAGCCGGTAGCCCAGGTCGCGCACGTCCCCGGTGGCGCCGCGCCAGAAGTCCCGCACGGTGTCGCGGAAACGGTCGTTCCACTCCGTCCACAGCGGCGGGAACGCCCCCACCTGGTAGCCGCCGGCGCCCACGTCCCACGGCTCCGCGATGAGCTTGACCCGGCGCAGCACCGGGTCCTGCGCGATCACCGCGAGGAACGGCGAGAGCATGTCGACGTCGTGCATCGCCCGGGCCAGCGCCGCCGCGAGGTCGAAGCGGAAGCCGTCCACGCCCATCTCGGTGACCCAGTAGCGCAGCGAGTCGGTGATCAGCCGCAGCACCTGCGGCTGCACCACGGCCAGCGTGTTGCCGCAGCCGGTGTAGTCGGTGTAGCCGCGCGGGTCGGCGCCGAGCCGGTAGTAGCCGCGGTTGTCGATGCCGCGCAGCGACAGCGTCGGGCCGCCCTGGCCGCCCTCCGCGGTGTGGTTGTAGACCACGTCGAGGATCACCTCGATGCCCGCGGCGTGCAGCGCCCGCACCATCCGCTTGAACTCGCCGACCTGCTGCCCGCCGGAGCCGCCCGCGCTGTAGCCGGCGTGCGGGGCGAAGTAGCCGATCGAGTTGTACCCCCAGTAGTTGCGCAGGCCCCGGCGCTCCAGATGCTCCTCGTGCGCGAACTGGTGCACCGGCAGCAGCTCCACGGCCGTCACCCCGAGCGAGGTCAGGTGGGCGATCGCCGCCGGGTGCGCCAGGCCCGCGTAGGTGCCGCGCAGCTGCGGCGGCACCTCCGGGTGGCGGCGGGTGAAGCCGCGCACGTGCAGCTCGTAGATCACCGAGTCCGACCAGGGTGTCTTCGGCCTGCGGTCGTCCTCCCAGTCGTCGTCATCGTCGACCACCACGCCCTTGGGCACGAAGGGCGCGGAGTCCCGGTCGTCCCGCACGGTGTCCGCGACGTGCCGCTCCGGCCAGTCCCGGACATGGCCGTACGTCTCCGGCGTGAGCGCGAACTCGCCGTCCACCGCCCGCGCGTAGGGGTCGAGCAGCAGCTTCGCCGGGTTCCAGCGGGCGCCGGTCCACGGGTCCCACCGGCCGCCGACCCGGTAGCCGTAGCGCTGCCCCGGCCCGATGCCGGGCAGGAAGCCGTGCCACACCTCGTGCGTCAGCTCCGTCAGCGGCGCGCGCGTCTCGGTGCCGTCGGCGTCGAACAGGCACAGCTCGACGGACTCCGCGCCGCCCGCCCACAGCGCGAAGTTGGTGCCGGTGCGGCCGTCGGGGCCGGTGCGGAAGCGCGCGCCGAGCGGCTGCGGGCCGCCGGGCCACAGCGTGGGCGCGGCGCGGCCGGCGGCGGCCGGCTCGGCGCGCGCCGGGCGCGGCACCGCGCGCGGCGCCGTCCGCGGGGCGTGCGGCGGCTGCGCGTCCGCCCGGTCGGCGGCGCCGAACTCGCGTGTCTCCGACACGTGTTGCCTCCCGGCGGCTCCCAGGCGCGCGGATACGCGGCCCGGCGTCCCCGCCCGGCCCGCGGCCGCCGCCTCCTTCGATGTCCCTGCCCCCTTCCTTCCCATCGAGGGGCCGGGTGTCACCCGGCGTACGCCTGCGCGTTTCCCCGTCCCCGCCGCGTCGTTGACCAGGCGTGAGGACCGCCCCCGCCCGTGCCCGTACCGCACCCCGTGCCCGTATCACCGCCCGTGCCCGTACCACCGATCCCGCTCGTCCGGTCGCCCCGGCCCGCGGCGCAGCCTCCGGCCGTTCCGCCGGCCGTGGCCCCGGCCGTTCCGCGGCCCGCGCCGCGCTCGCCGTGCTCGCCGCCCTCGCGGCGCTGCTCACCGGCGGCTGCGGCGGCGGCGCCCGCTCCGGCGACCACAAGGACCCGCGCGGCGCGTCCGCCTCGCCCGGCGCCTCGCCGCGCACGACCTTCGTCGGCGTCTTCAGCCCCGAGGACGGCTCCACCGTCGGCAGCGGCCTCATCGTCTCGCTGCGCTTCAGCCGGCCGATCACCGACCGGGCCGCCGTCGAGCACGCGGTCACCGTCACCTCGCGGCCGGCCCGCCGGGTCGTCGGCCACTGGTTCGGCGCCGGCCGGCTGGACCTGCGCCCGGCCGACTTCTGGCCGGCCGGCGCGCACGTCACGCTCACCCTCCGCCTGGCCGGGGTGCGCGGCGCGCCCGGCGTCTACGGCAGGCAGGACAAGTCCGTGCACTTCACCGTCGCGCGCGACCAGCGCAGCACCGTGGACGTGCGCACGCACACCATGACCGTGGTCCGCGACGGCGTCCTGCTGCGCACCCTCCCGATCACCGCGGGCAGCCCCGAGCACACCACGTACAACGGGATCATGGTGATCACCGAGAAGTACCTCAAGACCCGGATGAACGGCAGCACGGTCGGCTTCGGCGGCGAGTACGACATCCCCGACGTGCCGCACGCGATGCGGCTGACCGCCTCCGGGACCTTCGTGCACGGCAACTACTGGTCGCCGCCCGGCGTCTTCGGCGCGGCCGACGTCAGCCACGGCTGCGTGGGGCTGCCGGACGTGCGCGGCGCCGGGGACCCGGACACCCCGGCGGCGTGGTTCTACGACCACTCGCTGATCGGCGACCCGGTGCGGGTGCTCGGCTCGGACGACGCCGTGGTGGCCCCCGACAACGGCCTCGGCGGCTGGAACCTGGACTGGCCGCAGTGGACGGCCGGCTCCGCGCTGCGCTGACCCGGCTCCCTCGCGCCCGCCCGGGC
>JAJSZB010000233.1:0-11100 GCA_050613715.1 Streptomyces sp. IBSBF 3018 | reverse complement strand
TACGAGCCCGGCCCGCCCGGGGGCGGCCCGCCCCGGGGGGGGCCGCGCGGGGACGGCGCGGCACGACGGGACCGACGTCCGCGACGGCGGAGCGCAGGCCCCCCACGACGGCACGCAGGCCCATCACGACGAAGCGGAGGCGCTGTGAACTCGCGCGTGGACGCCGGCCTCTACCGGTGGGTGGTCGACCTCAGCCTGCGCACGCCGCGGCCCGTGGACGACGTGATCCGCTTCTTCAGCGACTACGGCCTCGTCCTCTTCGTCGTGCTGATGCTGCTGGCCTGGTGGCGGGCGCGGCCCGCGGACGGCGCGCGGATGGCCGCGGCGCTGGCCGTACCGCTCGCGGTGGTCGCGGCCTTCCTGGTGAACGACGGGGTCAAGTCGCTCGTCGACGAGCAGCGTCCGTGCCGCACGCTGCACACCGCGACGGTCGAGGCCTGCCCGGCGCTGGGCGACTGGTCGTTCCCGAGCAACCACACCGCGATCGCCTTCGCCGCCGCGGCGGCCCTGCTGGTCGCGCACCGCAGGCTGGGCCGGGTCGCGCTGCCGGTGGCGGTGCTGATGGGCCTGTCCCGGGTGTGGATCGGCGCGCACTACCCGCACGACGTGCTGGCCGGCGCGGTCCTCGGCGCCCTGGTCGGCTGGGCGCTGACCGCGCTGGCCGCCCGGCACGCCGCCCCGGCGGTACGGCGGCTGCGCGGCTCGCGGCTGTTCGGGCCGGCGCTCGCGGTGGGCGGCGCGACGCCGGTCAGGTGAGCCCTCTCGCGGGCGAGCCGCCTTTCGGGTGAGCCACCCCCGGGTTTGACCGGGGGCGGCTGCCGTCGCTGACAGCGCTTACGTTCCCCGGCCTCCACGGCCCCTCCGGCCGGCCCCCGGGCCGACCGCCCCGGCCGGTCCTGGCATCCTCACCGGCCGCCCCGGCGTCCTCACCGCCGGGGGAACCGCTTTCCCGCGGCCCGCGTCGTAGTCGTGCGACCCCTCGGGCAGCGTGCCGGCCGATGCCGACGTGCGAGGGCGGCGGACTCGCGTCCGCCGCCTTCGCGCCCCCCGTTGGGCCCTGCCGGAGTCCGGCAGGGCGTCCAGCATCGGGGCTCGCGGCCCGGCCGGGCCAGTAGTTTGCACCCCAGCGAAAACACCAGGTCATGTCTGTGAGGGACTGGTCGACTTGCCGTTAAGGATTCACTTCACCAGCGACGACCTCGCCCGGGTCACGGTGGCCCCGTGCGCCGACATGCTGTGGGAACTGGCGCTCAGCCTCACCGTGTTGCAGACCCCGCAGGCGCCGTCGGTGTTCCGGCCGTGGCGCAGCGCGGCGGTCACCGCGCTGGCCGCCCCCGCCGTCCGCGGCCCGGCCCGGCTGCTGACCACGCTGGTCGCGCCGCAGGGCTCCTTCCCCGACTTCCTCACCCCCGACCAGGCGGTCCGCCGCCGCGACGGTTTCGCGGACGGCGTCGACACGGTGCGCGCCACGCCCGCCGCGATGCTGCGCAGCGACCTGCCCGCGGTCTTCCAGGACCGCCGGCCGCCCACCTGGGTACGGGAGCTGGCCGCCGGCGAGCCGCGCAGGCTGGACTCGGTGGCGGACGCCCTGCGGGCGTACGGCGAGAGCGTGGTGCTGCCGCACGAGGCCGCGATCGAGTCCGCGGTGCAGGCCGACCGCACCCTGCGCACCCGGGACCTGCTGGAGGGCGGGGTGGACCGGATGCTGGGCCGGCTGCCGCCGCCGCTGCGCTGGCGGCCGCCGGTGCTGGAGACGGCGTACCCCTCCGACCGCGACCTGCACCTGGGCGGGCGCGGGCTGACCCTCGTGCCCTCCTACTTCTGCTGGGGCACGCCGGTCACGCTGATCGACCCCGAACTGCCGCCGGTGCTGGTGTACCCGGCCGTCGACGGCGGCCGGCCGGTGCCCGGCGGCGGGCGGCTGACCGAACTGCTGGGCCACACCCGGGCGGAGGCGCTGCGCGCGCTGCGGGTCCCGCAGTCCACCAGCGAACTGGCCCGCCGCATCGGTACGTCGGTGGCCTCCGCGAGCCGGCACACCGCGGTGCTGCGGGACTCGGGGCTGATCCGCAGCACCCGGCACGCCAACACCGTGATCCACGTGGTCACCGGGCTCGGTCTGCGGCTGCTGGAGTGCGAGGAGCGGGCCCGGGAGCGGGCGGCGGCGCGGCCCTCACCGGGGGTGCGGACCGCGGCAGGAGCGTGACCGCGGGCGCCGCGCGGAGGGACACGCGAGCGGGCGCCGTGCGCAGGCCACACGCGACCGGCCGCCGCCCGCGGGATGCGGACGGCGGCCGGTACGGCACGCGCGGCGCCGGGCGACTGCCCGGGCGGCGGCTGCGGACCGTGGCTCAGGCCTTGGCCTGGGCGGCCTCGATCTCCAGGGCGATGCGGATCTTGTCGCTGACCGCCGCGCCGGCGGCGCCGCCGGTGACGCCGAACTCGCTGCGGCTGATCTCGGTGGACGCGGAGAAGCCGGCGATGGGGTGGCCCTCGTAGTGGGTGCCGAAGCCGTTCAGCTCCAGCTGGAGGGTGACGGTCTTGGTCACGCCGTGCAGGGTCAGCTCGCCGTCGACCTCGAACAGCTCGGAGGTCTTGGGACGGATCGCGCTGGAGACGAAGGTCAGCTCCGGGTACGTCTCGACGTCCAGGAAGTCGGCGTTGCGCACGTGGTTGTCGCGCATCTCGTTGTTGGTACTGACCGAGTTGGTCTTGATCACGGCCTCGACCTTGGACTCCAGCGGGTTCTCGGCGGTCACGATGGTGCCGGAGAACTCCGCGAAGTGGCCGCGGACCTTGGAAACGCCCAGGTGGCGGACGTAGAAGGAGACGTCGGAGTGCACCGTGTCGATGGTCCAGGTGCCGGCGACGTAACCGTCGATCACGTCGGTCTGCGTGCTCATGGGGAGGCTCCTCAGGGGACTGCTGGAAGAAATGATTGAGCTTTCACCGACCATAGACCCGATCCATTGAGAGTTCAACCACCGTATGCTTGTACCCATGAGCGAGGTGCGGTGGCTGAGCAGCGAGGAACAGGAGATCTGGCGGGCGTACCTGACGTCCACCGTCGAGTTCACGGCGTACATCGACCGCCAGCTGCGCCGGGACTCCGGGCTGCCCATGGCGTACTACGAGATCCTGGTCCGGCTCTCCGACGCGGAGGGGCGCTGCCTGCGGATGAGCGACCTCGCCGACGCGTCGCTGTCCTCGCGCAGCCGGCTCAGCCATGCGGTGGCCGCGCTGGAGAAGAACGGCTGGGTGGTGCGCAGGCCCGCGGACGGGGACCGTCGCGGGTGGGTCTGCGAGCTGACCGACGAGGGGTTCGCGGCGCTCGCCGAGGCGGCGCCGGGGCATGTCACGGCGGTCCGCGAGAAGCTCTTCGACGTGCTCACGCCGGAGCAGCTGGCCACGCTGCGCGATGTGGGGCGGGCGATCTCGGCGGGGTTGCGGGAGGAGTGCGATGCCGCTCGCGCGGAGGCGGTCTGCGACGAGTCGCCCTGCTGACGTCCCCGCCCCGCCCGCCGTCAGCTCCGCGCTGAGCGTTTCTCCCCCGGCTGCCCGGAGTGGGCCAGCATCGCGCTGAGGGCGGATTCCCCCGGCCGCGCGGAAGTGCGTGCGCCGTGCGCTGGGCGCCCGCTCGTTTTTCAGGGGCGCGGGGAACTGCGCGACAAGCCACACTGCAGCCCGCAGGTCGTCACCGGCCCGAAGGGGCAGATCGGTCCGATCCGGACCACCGGCCCGGTGGTGGGCTGGTCGCGCAGTTCCCCGCGCCCCTGGGGGCTGACGCCCAGCGCGCAGCGCTGATCAGAGGGGGGCGTCGGGCCAGTTGAGGAGCCTGGCGCCGAGCGCCGCCGTCTCCAGCGTGTAGCGCTGCAACGCGTCGTCGGGGTCGAACCCCGTCAGCGCCGCGATCCGCTCCAGCCGGTACGACAGCGCCCGCACGCTGAGCCCGAGCCGCCGCGCGGCCTCCGCGTTGACGTATCCCGCCGCCGCGTACGCCGTGATCGTCTCCACCAGCGGCCGCGCGCCGCCCCGCGCCCCGACCAGCGGCCCCAGCACCGTCCGCACCAGGTCCGACATCGCCGCGCGGTCCCGCATCAGCACCGGGAAGACCAGCAGGTCCGTCGCGTCGAGCACGTTCGCCTCCAGCCCGAGCCGCACCGCGAGGTCCAGCGCGCTGAGCGCCTCCTCGTAGGAGCGGACCACGCCGACCGCGCCGCTGTGCGGCCGGCCGACCGCGACCCGCGCGCCGCCCGCGGCCGACAGCTTCACGAACGCGTCGAGCAGCGGGCCGTACGCGGCCGGCGCGACGCAGACCACGCGGCCGTCCTTCGCCGCGATCAGCGCGTCGTGGTCGCCGAACCGCCCGGCCAGCTCCCGCTCGATCCGCAGCAGCAGCGGATGCCGGTCGTCGAACCCCCCGGCGTCGCCCGCACCGCCGTCGCCCGCCGCGCCCGGGGCCGCCGCGGAGGCCGGGCCCGCACCCGCACCCGCGTCCGCGGTCGGCGCGGCGACCGCGACGGTGTGCCGGTCGGCCAGCCGCAGCCCGAAGCGCTCGGCCTGCTCGGCGATCCGGCCGGGGTCGCTGCGCCCGTAGAGCAGGTCGTCGACGAAGGCGCGGCGCGCGGCGACGATCTCGGCGACGGCGTACCGCCGGGCCCGCTCGTGCCCCTCGGCCAGCGCGGCGACGCCGGTCTCCAGCGCGGCGAGCACCGCGGCGCCCACCCGGCGCAGTTCGGCGGCGTCGCGCGCGCGGGCCACTCCGGGCAGCCCGGCCCAGGCGCGGCGCGCGGCGGTCAGATGGGCGGCGGTCAGCTCGCGCAGCCCGTAGCCCGCGTCGGCGGCGTGCTCGCCGGCCGCGCGGCGGGCCTCCCGCTCGGCGCGGGTGAGCACGCGGCCGCTGACCGATATCTCGGCGAGCGACTCGGAGAAGCCCGCGACGAACTCGGGGGGTACGGCTCCGCCCGCCCCGCCGCCAGCCCCGCCCGCAACCGACGCCGCCACCACGAGGCCCCCACCTGTTCCGTCCGGCGCGCCGGAGACTTCCCGGGCGCCGTTCCCTTCCGACGTCCGGACACCTGAACGTACCAAGACTGCCGGAACCCGGAAGCGGGGGCCGTGCGGCGGCGGTGCGCCCGGGTGCGCGGACGGCCGATGCGGCGCGGCGACACCGGGGCTCGGGGGCCCGCGGGCGCGCGAACGCCCCGGCGGCCGGCCGGGGGCCGTGCGCCGGGGCGGCGTGCGGCCGTCATCCGGCCGCGGCGGCTACTTGGTGCTGGCGGCCGGCTGCTCGGCGGCCTCGTTCGCCGTCACCACGTCGCTGGGGGTGATGGCCTCGGGCGCCGGGGTGGGCGTGGCGGTCGGCGCGCTGCTCGCGGGCGTCGCGTCGTCCGTCTTCATCGCCTTGGCCTCGGACTTCAGGATGCGCATGGACTTGCCGAGCCCGCGCGCGGCGTCCGGCAGCTTCTTCGAACCGAACAGCACGATGACGACGATCGCCACCACGATCAGGTGCCACGGCTCCAGCCCGTTTCGCAACATGGGGACCATCCTCATCTCGTCAAAAGGTCCGGCCGAGGCCGGCGGTCACGCTTCCAGTCGGTTCCACCCGTTGGTTCCAACTGTCGCATTGTCACCCCGGAGCGGCCGCACGCAGCACCCGGGTACTCAAAGCATGCGCAAAAAGCTCGTGAACGCCAAGCCCCCGCCCAGCTGCCAAGACGGTCCCGACGAGGATCAGGCGGCGACGGCGATGCTGCCGCGGTCCAGCCTGGACCCGGCCCGGCGGGCCGGGCGGCGGGCGAAGACGACCAGGCGCAGCACCAGGAAGCGGCCGGTCCCGGCCAGTCCCGAGGCGCCCAGATAGACGGCCTGGGTGAGCAGCGGACCGGTGTGCGGGTCGGCCGCGTCGAGCATCAGCACCGCGGCCGTGGTCATGAGGTACGCCACCGCGAGGGTCAGCGCGGATTTGGCGTGGATACGCCAGCCGGCCAGTCCGGCCCTGCGCCAGGCGCCCTTGCCGGCCGCGCCGAAGGTGAAGCGGTGGTGCAGCTCGGTGGCCAGCAGTGTGGAGGCGACGGTCACGACGGCGTTGGCCAGCGCGAAGGGCGCCCAGCCCGCGGTGAGCAGCAGCACACCGCTGCTGAGCACGCTGACGCCGCCGCCGAACACCACGAAGCGCACGAACGCCCCGATGATCCCGTGCTGCGCGGGCTCGCCGGCAGGCTCGTCGGCGCCCGGGTCCGCGGGCTCGTCGGCGGACGCGTCCGCGGGACCGCCGGCGGGCGTGTCCGCCGGCTCGTCCGCGTGGCCGCTCGCGGGCTCACAGTCGCCGACGCCGTCGTCGGCCACCGCCTCCTCGACCTCCATGGCCGTCCCCGTCCCCAATCCCGTCGTCCCCGGCGTCCGTGTCGTCGCCGTGGTCCCCGTCGTCCGCCTCATGCCACCACTGTCGCGGTGGCCACCGACACGACGCTGACACGCGCCGCACCGCTGATGTCAGCGCCGTGTCGGCGCGATCTATGCCCGCCGCGGCGGGTGAATGCCGAGTGGATACCGATCAGTTGCCGATCCGTTGCCGAACGGGCCGCACGCGCCCGCCCCGCGGGGAGGGCACCGGGAATGCATGCCCGCGCCCGCGGCCGTCCATCCGTAGGGACGCGGACCGCCCCCGCCGTGCCTGACTGCGGGGGCGATCTTTCTCGGTCTTTCCCGGTCTTTCCCGGTCCTGCTCGGACGTTCCAGGTCCTGCTCAGACCTGCATCTCCGCCGGCACCGCGGCCAGCGCCTCCTGGACCGCGGCGACCAGGGCCCGCGCGGACGCGGCGGTCAACTCCAGGGCCACGCGGGCGCCGGGGCCCCTGGACGGGTCGGCGAAGTCGATGTTCAGGGTGTGCTCGGCGAGGGCGTGCACGGGGTGGTCGAAGTAGACCGTGACGTCGCTGACCCGGAACCAGGAGCCGCCCGGGCCCTTGGCGCTGCCCTCGACCCGGTCCTTGACGGTGAGGTAGGTGCACATGGTCAGCTCCCGGGGTCCGCGAGGTGCTTGCCGTAGAACTCGGTGATCCGCTCCCAGCCGTCCAGTGCGGCGGCCACGTTGTAGCTCGGGCGGTTCACCGCGAAGAAGGCGTGGCCGGCGCCCTCGTAGGTGTGGAACTCGAAGTCCTTGCCGTGCTCGGTGAGGATGCGCTCCAGCTCGGCGACCTGCTCGGGGCCGGGGTAGGAGTCGTCGGCGCCGAACAGGCCGAGCAACGGCGCGCGCAGGTCGGGCAGTCGGTCGACCAGCGGGGTGACCTTCATCGGCGTGCCCTCGGGCACGGTGCCGGTGACGAAGGCGCCGTAGCAGTCGACCGCCGCGTCGACGTCGAGGCTGCACGCGGCCAGCACGCTCTGCCGGCCGCCGGAGCAGTAACCGATCACGCCGACCCGGCCGTTGGAGGTGGGCAGCGCCCGCAGGTACGCGGCGGCGCCCGCCACGTCGCCGACCAGGCGCTCGTCGGGCACGCCGCCGGCCGCGCGGCCGACCGCCGCGGCGTCGTCGGCGGACGCGCCGGGGGCCTCGCGGTAGTACAGGTTCACGCAGATCGCGTCGTAGCCCAGTTCGGCGAACCGGCGGACGATCTCCTTGGACTCCCGGTCGTAGCCGGGCAGATGGTGGATCACGACCACTCCGCCGCGGCGCGCGTCGCCCTCCGGGCGCGCGAGGTACGCCTCGACCGTGTCGCCGCCGTGGCCCGCGACGGCGACGGTGCTCGCGGTCAGCCCGGCCGCGGGGGCGGTGGGCGTGGTGATGGGGGATTCGCTCATGGAGCCATCTCTACCATAAGCCTGGACTGATCAGTTTGTGCTGTGCACCTTGACGACGACGCGGACGGGGTCCCCGGTGGGGGGACGCCGTCCGCGCGGTGATCGGGGCGGGGTCAGCGGCGGGCGCCGCCGGCCTCCTGCTTGCGGCCCATGCGCTTGGCCATCGGGCCCATGCCCATGGTGGCCAGGGCGAACAGGCAGATGATGCCGCCGAGGATCACGTTGTTGATGATCGTCTTGTGGGTGTCGAAGTTACCGGACACAACCCACGGCGCGATGATCGTCCACACGCCGATCGCCAGTGCGCCCCAGCCCAGATTGTGGGTGCGCTCCAGCGCGGAGCCGAACCCGAGGCCGAGGACCGCGAGTGCGAGCCCGGTCACGAGGTTGCTGACCCGCAGGCCGGTGAATCCCGCGAAGCCTGCCACCCAGGGCGAGATCGCCAGGTACAGGCCGGCCAGCATCAGGAGGCTCTCCAGCATGCCGGTCGCCGCGTTGTCACCGACCTTCGCGTAACGGTCGCGGAGGGACATGATGTCCGGGTGGTGATCGATGTGGTGCGCCGACGTGCTGGTTCCGGTCGGTGCGTTCCGCGGAGCCGTCGGCTGGGTCGAATCGGTGGCCATTCAAGCCACCCCCTTCGCAGTGCAGTCGCTTATTGCCACCGGATGTCCTTCGGGTCTCCGCCCCGAAGCTGCCGCATCCTCATTCAGCGTAAAACTTCTATAAGCGATGCGGCCACCCAAAGCGGATCGACTTGTCGCGAAGGGCGCGTACGGCCGCGAGACCGGGCCTTTCAGGCGCGGCTCGCCGCCGCCGTGCCGGGCGCGGCGGGCGCGCGGTCGAGCACGGCGTCCCCGGCGGACCCGGCGGCGGACCCCGCGGACCCGGCAGATTCCGCGGACCCCGCGTCGGGCGGCAGCGCCGCGTCGAGGAGGGCCGCGGCGGCGGCCCGGGCGGCGGCCGCGGCGGTGCGGTCCCGGTCCATCCGGGCGGAGAGCGTCGAGCCGTCGTAGAGCAGGTGCAGTTGGCGCCCCAGCGTCTCGGGATCGGGCGCGCCGGCCTCGGCGGCCAGCGAGACGAACAGCCCGCGCAGCCAGCCGCGGTACGCGTCCGACGCCTGCTCGACCGCGCCGCCGTGCGGGGCCTCCGCGGACGCCGCGACGAACGCGCAGCCGTTGAAGTCCGGGTCGTGGAAGGACTCGTCCTGCGCGTCGAAGACGCCCAGCAGCCGCTCGCGCGGGGTGCCGTAACGCGGCATCACCCGCAGGATGCGCGTGCTGTTGCGCTCGTGCCGCGACTCCAGATAGGCCCGGACCAGGCCCTCCTTGCTGCCGAAGCAGTTGTACAGCGACGCCTTGGCGACCCCGGCGTGCTCGATGACCCGGTCGATGCCGACCGACTGCACGCCCTCCCGGTAGAACAGCTCGTTCGCCGCCGCGAGCAGCCGCTCGCGCGCCGACGCCCGCTCGCCGGGCCCGGCTTCCTTCGCCGTCGCCGTCATCCGAACCACCTTCTCCAGACAGGTCTGTCTATCGTAGTCGCGCGGACCGTCCGCGTCAGCCCTCGGCCGGCTCCCGGCCAGTTCCCGACCGGCTCCCGACCAGTTCCCGGCCAGCCCTCGGTCAGCTCTCGCGCACGGCCTGCGGGGTGCGCCGGCCGGCGGTGAGCAGCCCCACCAGCGCGACAGCGGCGAGCAGGATCACCGCGGCGCCGTACTCGCGGGCGGTGTCGAGCAGGCCGCCGCCGTGCACCACCAGGAAGCCGGCGACCACCGCGGGCACGCCCATGCCCAGGTACGAGACCACGTAGAGCAGCGAGAGCACGCCGGCCCGCTCGTGCGCCTCGACCAGCGGGACGACCAGCCGGATGCCGCCCTGGAAGCCGGCGCCGAAGCCGAAGCCGGCGATCGCGCTGCCGGCGAAGAAGCCGGTGGAGGCGGCCGCGCCGCCGCCGCCCGAGCCGAGCGAGAGCAGCGTCAGGCCGACGCCCACGATGAGGGTGACCACGCCGGTGACCATGACCGTACGGGTGCCGGTGGCCCGCAGCAGCGGCACGGACAGCGCCGCGGAGCCGGCCAGCACGAACAGGCTCAGGCCGCCGTAGACGACGGAGTCGGAGTGCACCAGGCCGCGGGTGATCGCCGGGCCCAGCGAGCCGTAGAAGCCGGCCAGCGCCCAGACCGAGAACAGCACCGGCGCGGCGATCGCGACCGGGCCGCGGGCGGCGCGCGGCAGCCGGATGTCCGGGCTCATGCTGGACAGCGCGCCGGGCTTGCGGGTCACCGTCTCCGGCAGCGCGGCCACGCCCAGCGCCTGGAGCGCGAACACGCCGAGCAGCAGCAGGTAGACCAGGTGGGTCGGGGACGGCAGGAACTGCACCACGAAGCCGGAGGCGAGCGCGCCGGTCGCGGTGCCGATGGGCGGCGCGAAGGAGTTCGCGAGCGCGCCCTTGGCCCGGTCGACGTCGAGCATCCCGGCGCCTATCGCGCCGATCGCGGCGCCGGTGGCCACGCCCTGCACGACGCGGGCGACGAGCAGCGTGCTCACGCTTCCCGCCTCGGCGAAGACGACCATGGCCGCGGCCTGACCGGCCAGCGCGGTCACGAGCACCGGGCGGCGGCCGACGTGGTCGGAGATCCGGCCGAAGACCAGCAGCGCGGCGAGCACGGCGAGTGCGTAGACGCCGAAGACGACCGTGGTGGTGATCGGAGAGAAGCCCCATTCGTGCTGGTAGACCGCGTAGAGCGGGGTCGGGGCGCTGGAGGCGGCGAGCAGCGTGATGATGATCGAGGCGAGCAGTACGAGGGAGCCGGTGGGCCCCCATCGCAGCCGTCGTCGCCGTGTCGCGTCCGCGCCGTGCGGGCTCGGGCCGACGCCGGGCGCGCCGGGGGTCTTCGGCGCGGTCGTGGCGGTCGTGGCGGCCGCGGAAGTCGTGCCGGTCGTGGTGGCGCGGGAGGCCGGCGCGGTGGTCGCCGCGTTCGCCGCCGTGCTGCTGGTGGCCGTGTGGGTCATCGGGACTCCCCGGGGTCGCCGGACGGTGTCTGCGTCCGCATCACGTCGTCTAGACAGACCTGTCTAGGCAGGGCTTCACTGTAGACAGACCTGTCTGTGCACGTCAAGGCGATCCCGGTCACACCCGCCCGCACGCCGTCCCGTCTCCCCCACCGGCGTTTACGTGCGGCTTCTCCGGATAGCCGCAGGGGAGCGTCGGCACAGGCGCGAAAGAAGCACGCGCGCGTCCCGTGTCCCGTGTCCCGTACTCCGTACGCACCCCGCACCCCGCACCCCGCAC
>JAJSZB010000232.1:0-11256 GCA_050613715.1 Streptomyces sp. IBSBF 3018 | reverse complement strand
GGGGAAGCGGGGACCGGGGGGCCGCGAAGCCGCGGCCGAAGCGCCGGGCCGACGGCGGCCGGGCGCGGCCAGGTAACCTTCCTCCCGTGCCCACTGTGTCCGACGTCATCGCCGCCCTCGACGCCCTCTGGCCGCCCGAGCTGGCCGAGTCCTGGGACGCGGTCGGCCTGGTGTGCGGGGACCCGTCCGCCGAGGTCTCGCGGGTGCTGTTCGCCGTCGACCCGGTGCAGGAGGTCGCCGACGAGGCGCTGCGCCTGGGCGCCGACCTGCTCGTCACCCACCACCCCCTCTACCTGCGCGGGACCACGACGGTCGCGCCGGTCGGCCGGGCCGGGTTCAAGGGCCGCGTGGTGCACGACCTGATCCGCGGCGGCGTCGCGCTGCTGGTCGCGCACACCAACGCCGACCGCGCCGACCCCGGCGTCTCCGACGCCCTCGCCGCCGCCGTCGACCTGCGGGTCACCGGACCGCTGGTGCCGGACCCGGCGGACCCCGCCGGACGCCGGGGCCTCGGCCGGCTCTGCGAGCCGCTCGCGCCGCTGACCCTCGCCGAGTTCGCCGCGCGGGCCGCGCACGGCCTGCCCGCGACCGCCGCCGGGCTGCGGGTGGCGGGGGATCCGGACGCCCCGGTCCGTACCGTCGCGGTCTGCGGCGGCTCGGGCGACAGCCTCTTCGACCAGGTCAGGGCGGCCGGCGCCGATGTGTTCCTGACCGCGGACCTGCGGCACCACCCGGCCTCCGAGGCCCGGGAGGCGGGCGCGCTCGCCCTGGTCGACGCCGCGCACTGGGCCACCGAGTGGCCGTGGTGCGAGCAGGCGGCCGGCCAGCTCGACGAGATCTCCGACCGGCACGGGTGGGCGCTGCGCACCCATGTCTCGCGCGCGGTCACCGACCCCTGGACGCTGCACGCGCCCTCGACGACGCCCGCCGGTCCCGGTGCCGGGTCCCCGGCGCCCGCGGCGTCCGCGCCGCCCTCCGCTTCCTCGTCCCCTTCGTCTTCCTCAGGAGCCCCCCGCTGAACGCCGCGCCCGCCGACCAGATCCGACTCCTCGACGTCCAGGCCCTCGACTCGCGCATCGCGCAGCTGGACCACCGGCGCAAGAACCTGCCCGAGCACGCGGAGCTGGAGCGCCTGAACGCCGATCTCGCCCAGCTGCGCGACCTGTTGGTGGCCGCGCGCACCGAGGACGGCGACACCGCCCGCGAGCAGACCAAGGCCGAGCAGGACGTCGACCAGGTCCGCCAGCGCGCCGCCCGCGACCAGCAGCGGCTGGACTCCGGCGTGGTCACCTCGCCGAAGGACCTGGAGAACCTCCAGCGCGAACTCGCCTCGCTCGCCAAGCGCCAGTCCGACCTGGAGGACATCGTCCTGGAGGTGATGGAGCGGCGCGAGGCGGCGCAGGAGCGGGCCGCGGAGCTGGCCGGGCGGGTCGAGTCGCTGGAGGCGAAGACCGTCGAGGCCGAGCAGCGCAAGACCGAGGCGCTCCAGGCGATCGACGCGGAGGGGTTCACCGTCGCCAAGGAGCGCGAGACGCTCGCCGCGACCGTCCCCGGCGACCTGCTCGCCCTGTACGACAAGCTGCGCGCCCAGCAGGGCGGCGTCGGCGCGGCCCGCCTCTACCAGAAGCGCTGCGAGGGCTGCCGGCTGGAGCTGAACATCACCGAGCTGAACGAGATGCGGGCCGCCGCGCCCGACACGGTGGTGCGCTGCGAGAACTGCCGCAGGATCCTGGTCCGGACCGCCGACTCGGGTCTGTGAGCGGTACGGGTCCCGGTCCGGCGGACAGTCCGGGCTCGGCGGGCGAGGCGGGGCCGGCCGGCGGGCCGGGGTCGGCGGACAACGCGGGAACGGCGGGCGGGCCGGGACCGGCGGACAGGCCCGGTCCTGCGGGCGGGCCGTCCTTTCCGCAGCCCGCCGTGCTGGTGCTGCTGCGGCACGGCGAGAGCGCGCTGACCGCGCAGAAGCGATTCTCCGGCAGCGGCGCGACGGTCGATCCGCCGCTGTCCGAGCGCGGTCTGCGGCAGGCCGGGCAGGCCGCCGCGGAGCTGGCCGCGCGCGGCGGCGTGCAGGCGGTGGTCAGTTCGCCGCTGGCGCGCTGCCGTCGCACCGCCGAGGTCGCCGCCGAGCGGCTCGGCGTCCCCGTGGAGCTCGAACCCGCGCTGCGCGAGACGGACTTCGGCGCCTGGGAGGGCCTGACCTTCGCCGAGGTGCGGGAGCGCTTCCCCGAGGAGCTGACCGCCTGGCTGCGGTCGCCGGAGGCCGCGCCGCCGGGCGGCGAGAGCATCGCCGAGGTCGAGCGCCGGGTGGTGCCGTGGCGGGACGCGCTGCTGGCCGCGGCGCCCGACCGTACGGTCCTGGTGGTCTCGCACGTGACGCCGCTCAAGACGCTGGCCCGGCTCGCGCTCGGCGCGCCCGCGCAGGCGCTGTTCCGGATGGACCTCGCGCCCGCGTCGCTCTCCGAGGTCGCGCACTACGCCGACGGCAACGCGTCGCTGCGGATGCTCAACATGACCTCCCACCTGCGCTGACGCCCTCCGCGGCGCGCCGTGCCCGGCCCTTCGCGGGCCGCTGCCCCGCGCGTCCGGCCTCCCCCGGGTGGCGCAGCGCCCGGGCCCGGGTGATCCTCGGGGGAGTGCGTCCTCGACAGGGCCCGCGGCCCCGCGCCGGCCCGCTCCGGAGGTGCCCATGACGTCCCGAACCCCTCTGACGTCCCGAATCCTTCCGACGTCCCGGATCCCGCTGCGCCGCGTGCTGCCGGCCGCCGTGCTGGCCCTCGCGCTGCTGGTCCTGCCGGCGTGCGGCACCTCCTCGTCGGACAACTCCGCGAGCGGCAGCGGCAGTACGGGCGCGAGTCCGACGACCACCGCGCAGAAGCAGAAGCTGGCCAAGACGCGTTTCGTGGCCAACGCAGGTCTCGCGGCGGGCGCGGCGTACAAGTGGATCGTCAAGCCGTACCGCGACGGCAAGTTCAAGAAGGGGTCGAGCGGCCGTACGTTCACCCTGGTCAAGGCGGGCCTGGCGGGCGCGTTCGCGTACAACAGGCTCAAGGCGGCGTCGGTGAACGCGAAGGGCGATCCGACGCTGTCGAAGCTGATGGCCCCGGTGACCGCGGGCATCGACTCCCTCAAGGACCTCCCGTCCAAGCTTCGCAAGGGCGAGGACCCGGGTGCGGCGGTGGCCGGCTTCGACTCGGTGCTCGGGAAGGTCAAGTCGGCGGGCAGCGGCGCCGGCGCGGACGTCAAGGACAAGGTCCCGTCGCTGAGCGACCTCTCCAACTAGACCGCCCGGGGCTCGGCCAGAAGTCCGGCTAGACGCTCCGGGCCGGGCGTTCGGGACCGGGTGTTCGGGACTCGGCGGCCGGCGCCGTGTCCGGGGCGTCCGGGGACCTCGGCCCGGCGCCCAGTGTCAGCGCGGACAGCAGGGCGGTGGCGAGGCTGAGCGCCGCCGCCAGCGTCCAGGCGGTGCGGAAGTCGGACCGCGACGCCGCGCCGACGTGGGAGCCGACGACGGTGACCAGGAGCGCCACGCCGACCGTCGAGGAGATCTGGCGGACCGAGTTGACCAGCGCGGAGCCCGTCGCCGCCCGTTCCGCCGGCAGCGACTGCACGCCCGCCGCCACCAGCGTGCCGAGCGCGAACCCCACCCCCGTACCGCCGAGCAGCATGCTGGGCAGCAGGTCGCCGGCGTAGTCCGGGGTGACGGACACGAACACCGCCCGCCACGCCATGCCCGCCCCGAAGAGCACCGCGCCCACCGTGATCAGCGGCCCGTGCCCGAAGCGGTGCACGGCCCGCGCGGTCAGCACGGTGACCACAGGCACCAGCGCGGGCCCCGGCACCAGGGCGCACCCGGTCCGCAGCGCACTCCAGTGCCACACGTCCTGGCACCACAGGACGTTCGACAGCAGCATGATCGCGAACGCCGTGCCGTAGACGAACGTGCCGGCGTTCGCCGCGCCGAACCGCGGCAACCGGAGCAGTCCCAGCTCCAGCAGCGGCGTACGGTGCCGGGCCGAGCGCCGCCAGAACCAGGCCCCGGCGGCCACCGCGACCACCAGCAGCCCGAGCGTGCGCGGCGCGCCCCAGCCCCAGTCCGGGGCCTGCACCAGCGCCCCGGACAGCGCCGCGACCGCCGCGGTCACCAGGACCGCGCCCCACACGTCCGGCAGCGGGCCGGTCTCCCGCGCGGCCGGCCTGGGCAGCACGGCGAGGCCGGCGGCGAACGTCGCCGCGCCGATCGGCAGGTTCACCACGAACACCCAGCGCCAGTCCGCCTGCACCAGCAGCCCGCCGACCACCGGCCCTGCCGCCGCGGCCAGTCCGCCGACCGCCGCCCAGCCGCGCGTGGCCCGGGTCCTGCGCTCGGCCGGCACGGCCGCGAGCAGCAGCGCGAGCGAGGTCGGCAGCTGCGCGGCCGCGCCGGCCGCCTGCACTACCCGGGCGACCACCAGCACCCACAGCGACGGCGCGAGGGCGCACCCCACAGAGGCGAGCGTGAACACGGCCACGCCCGCGAGGAACACCGGCCGCTGCCCGATCCGGTCGCCGACCCGGCCGAGCACCACCAGCAGCGCGGCGAGCGTGATCGCGTAGGCGTTGAGCACCCAGGACAGGTCGCCGAGGGTCGCCGCGCGGCCTCCGGAGGCGAAGTCGCGGCCCATCGCGGGCAGCGCGACGTTCACGATCCACAGGTCGAGGTTGGTCATGAACACCGCGAGCACGACGACCAGCGAGGCCGCCCGCGTCGCCGCCGCGGTCCGCACGGGCGGCGCGGGAGTCTGCTTTGAAAATCCAAGTGCACTGGGCATGGCTCAACGAAAGCACAGCGCACTTTGGAAATCAAACCCCTGTTGTGCGACGGTGGAGGCATGAACGGCACGGCGGACGCGGTGGACGGTGTGGGTGACCCGGGGAGTGCGGGGGGAGTGGGCGCGGGCGGCGCGGAGTCGGGCGGTGTCGGCGCGGGTGGTGCGGGTGGCGCGGACCCGGGCGGCGCGGGTGCGGGCGCGGTGCGTACGGGTGGCGCGGGTGCGGGGGGCGCGGAGTCGGGCGGTCCGCGGATCGACCCCACGACGCTGCCGGGTCGGCCGTGCTCCCTCGCCTCCGCGCTGCAACTGGTGGGCGACCGCTGGGCGTTGCAGGCGATCCGCGAAGTCGGCTTCGGCAACCACCAGTTCAGCCAGATCGCGCGCAACACCGGTGCGCCGACCGACCGTCTGGCCGCGCGCCTGAAGTCCCTCGTCGCGGCCGGCGTCCTGGAGCGCCGCCCCAGCCCGGACAACCCCCGCTACCCCGGCTACTACCTCACCCCCGCGGGCCGCGATCTCGGCCCGGCGATCCGGGAGTTGCTCCAGTGGGGCGACCGCTGGGTGGTCACCGAGCCCCCCACGCGCATGTGGCACCACCCGCACGGCCACGCCGCGGGCGAGCACGAACTGCACACGCGGGTCGTCTGCGCGACCTGCGGGGAGCAGGTGGAGAGCGCGGACATCCGCCGCGAGATGACCGCTCCCGGCTGGGACGTCACGGGCCCGGTGCCCCGCGCGTGAGCTCGCCTCGCGTCGACGGGCCGCGCGGTTCCCGCGCCCGGGACGCGTGACGCCCGGCGTCACGCCCAGGCGGGGCGCGCCCGCCGGGTGCAAGCTGAGTACATGCGCCACGCGTCGGAGCGGGGGAGGGACCCCCGCGCACCACGCCGGAGGCCGCGCGGGGCCGGTCCCGCCGGGCCTCGCGCGCTGCTGCTGATCCCGGTCGGCCTCGTCCTCACCGTCTGCGTCGTGGACGTCCTCGCCCCGCCCGACGTCCACCTCGGCCCGCTGCTGGTCGCCGCGCCGGCGATCACCGCGGCGTTCGCCGGCCCGCGCCGCACCGCCGCGATCGGCGTCCTCGCGGTCGCCGCGCAGGTCGCCATCGGCATCGCCCGCGGCGTCCTCGGCACGCTGAACCTCCAGGCGCAGATCGGCGCGCTGATCCTCGTCTCGACCCTGATCGTGGTCTTCTGCCTGGTCCGCGACCGCCACGAACGCCAGCTCACCCGCACCCGCTCCATCGCCCAGGCCGCCCAGCAGGTGCTGCTGCGGCCGCTGCCCGACCGCAGCGGCCCGCTGCACATCGCCTCCCTCTACATCGCCGCCGAGCAGGACGCCGACATCGGCGGCGACCTCTTCGCCGCCGCCCGCGCCGACCACTCCACCCGGCTGCTGATCGGCGACGTCCGCGGCAAGGGGCTGGGCGCGGTCGGGCAGGCCGCGCTGCTGCTGGGCGCGTTCCGCGCGGCGGCGCACCGCCGGGCCACGCTGCCCGACCTGGCGTTCCACCTGGACGCGGCGATGCGCTGGGACATGGCGCAGTGGACCGCGCAGGAGCGGGCGGCGTACGAGGAGCGCGTGGAGTACGAAGAGCGCGCGGCGTACGAAGGGCGCGTGGGGCAGGCGGGTCGCGGTGAGCGCGGGGAGCGCGGTGAGCACGAGGGCCGCGCGGCGTACGGCGAGGGTGCTGCGTACGGCGAGGGCGCCGTCCGCCGGGGCCGGCTCCCGTACGCCGGCGCGGAGGCCGGCCCGGACGCCGGGCCCGGCGGGCGGCAGCACGCCGGCGAGCCCGAGGAGGCGTTCGCGACGCTGACGCTGCTGGACATCCCCGACCACACCCCGTTCGCCCACGCGGTGACCTGCGGGCATCCGCCGCCGTTGCTGCTGCGCGACGGCCGGGTGCGGCCGCTGGGCGCGACGCTGCCCGCGCTGCCGATCGGGCTCGGGTCGCTGGCCGCGCACGCCGGGCCCACGGGCTACCGCGTGGACACGTTCCCGTTCGAGGACGGCGACCTGCTGCTCCTGTACACCGACGGCGTCACCGAGGCGCGCGACACCGCGGGCTTGTTCTACCCGCTGGCCGAACGTGTCGCCGCCTGGACCGGCGAGGCCCCGCACCGGCTGCTGAGACGCCTGCACGCGGACCTGCTCGCGCACACCGGCGGCCGGCTCGGCGACGACGCCGCGGCGATCGCCGTCCGTCGCGCCCCCCGGCCCACCACGCCCTGATCTCCGGCGGGGCCCTGCCGCGGTCCGGGCCCGGGACCGTTGTCAGACCCTCGCGGTAGCGTCCGAGACCAGGCGCGCGGGTTCCGCCCGCAGCCGCGCCGACGCCGCCGCCGACGAGGGAGGAAGCATGCCCGCGCCACTGCCCGACGTGACGCTCCGCGACGTGACCGACGCCGACCTGCCGGTCATCTTCGCGCAGATGAAGGAGCCCGAGGCCGTCCACATGGCCGCGTTCACCGCGCGGGACCCGTCGGACCGCGCGGCGTTCGACGCGCACTGGGCGCGCATACGCCGCGACCCGCAGGTCACGGTGCGCGCCGTGGTCGACGCCCAGGGGGAGGTCCTGGGCCACGTCGGGGTGTTCGGACCGCCGGAGGAACGCGAGGTGACGTACTGGATCGGCCGCGGTCACTGGGGCCGCGGCGTCGCCACGGCCGCCCTGCGGGCCCTGCTCGCCACCACCCCCGACCGCCCCCTGCACGCCCGCGTGGTCGCCGACAACACCGCCTCCCTCCGCGTCCTCACCCGCTGCGGCTTCCACCCCGTCTCCACCGACCACGCCTACGCCCCCGCCCGCGACACCGACGTCACCGAACACCTCCTCACCCTCCCGGCCTGACCCTGCGGCCGGGTGGTTGCCGCGCGGCTTCAGGCAGGGCCGCGGCCGCCGGGTCACGCTGGCCCCTATGGAAACTCGCGGGGCGATGACAACATTGTCATCAGTGGTTCGACTGTCGTGGGCACGTCAGGACGTGGCGTGGTCCGGTGACGAGGAGGTCCGGGATGCGGGGCTGGGGTGTGCGGCGGGTGGTGGCCGGGGCGGTCGCCGGGGTGGTGGTCGCGGCGGGGGTGCTGCTGGGCGGCGGCGGGACCGCGCAGGCGGCGAGCAGCAAGCGGGTGGTGGTGTACTACCAGACGCAGTACAGCAACGGGAGTTACGTCTCGCCGCTCGGGCTGACCGATCACAACACGGGCGCCACCGACCTGCTGATCGGGGCGTTCCACCTCAACAGCGACGGCTCGGTGCACCTCAACGACGACCCGCCGGGCGACGCGAAGTTCAGCCAGATGTGGTCGGACGTCGCCGCCATGCAGGCCAAGGGCGTGCACGCGCTGGGCATGGTCGGCGGCGCCGCCCAGGGCAGCTTCCAGCGGCTGGACACCCAGTTCGACACGTACTACCCGCTGTTGAAGAACGTCGTCAGCACGTACCACCTCAACGGCCTGGACCTGGACGTCGAGGAGTCCATGTCGCTGGCCGGCGTCGAGCGCCTCATCGACCAGCTGCACACCGACTTCGGCTCGGGCTTCATCGTCACGCTCGCGCCCGTCGCCACCGCGCTCAGCGGCGGCGGCAACCTCTCCGGCTTCAGCTACGACCAGCTCTACCGCGACCGCGCGAGCTCGATCGCCTGGTTCAACGCGCAGTTCTACTGCGGCTGGGGCTCGCTGAGTTCGACCAGCGGCTACGACGCGATCGTCAATCACGGCGTCGTCCCCGCCGACAAGGTCGTGGCCGGCACCCTCACCAACCCGGCCAACTGCGGCAGCGGCTACGTCGATCCGACCACTCTCGACGGCACGCTCGCCTCGCTCAGCGCCAAGTACCCCTCCTTCGGCGGCGTCGCGGGCTGGGAGTACTTCAACTCCGAGCCCGGCGGCACCGCCGCGCCCTGGCAGTGGGCCGCCTCCGTCAGCGCCGCGATGAACAACGGCAACAGCGGCGCCACCGACCTCGCGCAGGGCAAGAGCGCCACCGGCTCCACCCCCTGCAACGCCAACGAGACCCCGGACAAGGCCGTCAACGGCAGCGTCTCCGGCGGCAACAGCGACAAGTTCTGCTCGCTGACCTCGCCCGCGCAGCTGACCGTCGACCTCGGCGCCGCCCACGCGCTGAGCGGCGTGGAGATCGACCACGCGGGCGCCGGCGGCGAGTCCACCGACTGGAACACCCGCGCCTACACCGTGCAGGTCTCCGGCGACGGCTCCACCTGGACCACCGCGGCGCAGGCCACCGCCAACACCGCGTCGGTCACCACCCACACGCTCTCCGGGGTCTCGGCCCGGTACGTGCGGCTGACGGTCACCACGCCCACGCAGACCACCGACCCGGCGACCCGCATCTACGAACTGAAGGTCTTCGGCTGATCCGGTCCGCACCCGCGGTCCGGGCCGCCGGACCCGGGCCGCCGTGACCCGGGCCGCCCCGATCCGCCGACGCCACCGTCCGGGCCGCCGCCTCACGGGACCAGCAGGACCTTCCCGGCGACGGTCCCGGACTCGGCCAGCCGCAGCGCGCCCGCGGCGTCGGCCAGCGGCAGCCGCGCCGCGATCGGCGCGCTGACCTCGCCCCGCCGCACCGCGGCGAAGATCTGGCCGAGGTCGGCGCGCAGCCGGGCGCGGAACCGGGACCTGGACAGCGAACGGCCGGCCCAGACGTTGTAGAAGTACGCGCGGCGCCGGTTCGGCAGCGCGTTCCACAGCCACACCCGGCCCAGCACCTTGAGCACCGGCCACTGCTTGGAGCCGCCGTCGTCGCGGGTGGACGCGCTGCCGTAGGCGACGAGCGTCCCGCCCGGCGCCAGCAGGCCCCAGGAGTCGACGACGCTGCGCCCGCCGACGTGGTCGAAGACCGCGGCGACCCCGCCGGGGGCCAGTTCGCGGACCCGCGCGGGCACGTCCTCGGTGCGGTAGTCGACAGGGACCACGCCGCGCGCCCGCAAGCTGTCGTGGTGACGCGCCGACGCCGTGCCGATCACCTTCAGACCGGCCGCCAGGGCGAGTTGCACCAGCACCGAGCCGACGCTGCCGTTCGCGCCGTGCACCAGGACCGTCTGCCCGGCGCGGACCCGCGCCTTGCGGTACAGCATCTGCCACGCGGTGATGCCGCTGACCACCACGGTCTCCGCCTCGTCCGCGCCGACGCCGTCGGGCACCGGCACCGCGTCGGCCGCGTCCACGACCACATGCGTGGCCCACCCGCCGGTCTTGACCAGCGCGGCCACCCGGCGGCCGGTCAGCCCCGGGTCGACGCCCTCGCCGGTCGCGGCCACCGTGCCGACCAGGTCGTAGCCGGGCACGAACGGGAACGGCGGCTGGTCGTAGTACTTGCCGCGGCGCATCTGCTGCTCGGCGAACGACACACCGGTCGCCTCCATCGCGATCACCAGCTGTCCCGGCCCGGCCACCGGCACCGCGCCCTCGCGCACCAGCAGCCCCTCGGGCTCGACCTTGCCCGGCAGCACGATCTCGACCAGCCGCTCGGCGCTCCCCGCGGCGGTCCCCGCGGCGGTCCCGGCAGCCGTTCCGGTACGCGTCCCCGCGTCCGCCCCGGTGTTCGTGCGTACGTTCATGGCGACCTCCACTGATCCCGTTGTCGTTAGCAGTCCTCGCTTCTGTTAGAAGTTGTAACTCTGATCTCGCGTGAGTGTCAATAGCGATAGTGATAGCCTCTAACTAAAGCGTCGCGGTGCAGCATGTACGGATGCGGGGGTGGCGAGGAGAGGCGGCAAGAGTGGCGACGGACACGACCGGCACGGCGGGCACAGCGGGCAGAGCGAGCGGGGCGGACCCGGCGGGCGGTGGCGGGAGCGATCCGGCGAGCCCCCGGGAGCGCTATCGCGCCCAGGTGCGGGCCGAGGTCAAGGAGCGTGCCTGGGCGCAGATCGCCGAGGCCGGCGCGTCGGCGCTGTCGCTCAACGCGATTGCCCGGCAGATGGGCATGAGCGGCCCCGCGCTCTACCGCTACTTCGCCGGCCGCGACGAGCTGATCACCGCGCTGATCAGGGACGCGTACCGGAGCCTGGCCGACGCCTTCCACGCGGCGGCGCGTACGGCCACGGGCCCGGACGCGAAGGCCGCGGAGGCCGGCGAGAGCGCCGGCGCGGAGGCCGATCCGGAAGCCGATCCGAGGGCTGACCCGGAAAACGACCCGAAAACCGACCCGGAAACCGACCCGGAAGCCTCCGCGGAAACCGCCGGCGGATACGGCGCCGCGGTCACGCTCGCCCGCGCGATGCGCCGCTGGGCGCTGGCGGACCCGCAGCGCTACTTCCTCCTCTACGGCACGCCCGTCCCGGGCTACCACGCGCCGGACGACACCACCGCGATCGCCGCCGAGGTGATGGGCGTGCTGCTGGACGTCTGCTCGCGACTGCCGTCGCCCGGGCCGCACGCCCCCGCGACCTCGGCTGCGCCCGCCACCTCGGCTGCCCCCGCC
>JAJSZB010000231.1:0-11295 GCA_050613715.1 Streptomyces sp. IBSBF 3018 | reverse complement strand
GGGGTGCGGAGGGGGTCGGTGGAGGGCGGCGCCCGTAACCTACGGCTCCGTAAGTATTGCAGCGGCGCTCGCGGCGGCAACAGGACCACACGGGTACGCGGGTCCCGGCGGCGCCTTCGCGGGTGCGCGCGGGCTTCGCGGACGTTGCCCGCTTCGTAGGAAAGCCTTGCCTTGCCTACCCGGCATACCTACCCTGATCTCCGTCGCATCCATCACCGGAGGTGCGGCATGATGGGAACCGCAGGTCCGGCGGGCCCCACCGGCCCACAGGACCCGTCGAGTTGATCCGCCGTGGTGTAATTGGCAGCACTGGGGCTTTTGGTGCCTTAAGTCCGGGTTCGAGTCCTGGCGGCGGAGCGGGAAGCAGGCGCGGGCACGCGCCGGGCCGGATGTCGGCCGGCGCCGGTCCCGCGACCGGTCGGTATCCTGCGGGTGTCCAGCACCCGAAGCCGAGGAGCCCCCTCCCGTGAGTCCCGATCGCCCGGCTGCCGTCGTCATCCTCGCCGCGGGTGAGGGCACACGCATGAAGTCGGCAACCCCCAAGGTCCTGCACGCCATCTGCGGCCGCTCGCTGGTCGGCCACGCCGTCGCCGCGGCCCGCGCCCTGGACCCCGAACACCTCGCCGTGGTCGTCGGGCACGGCCGCGAGCAGGTCGCCGCGCACCTCGCCGAGGCCGACCCGGCCGCCGTGGTCGCCGTCCAGGAGGAGCAGAACGGCACCGGCCACGCCGTGCGCGTCGCGCTCCAGGAGCTGACCGCCCGCGGCGTCGTGCTCGACGGCACAGCCGTGGTCACCTACGGGGACGTGCCGCTGCTGACCGCGCAGACGCTGGCCGGCCTGGTCGCCGCGCACGAGGCGGACGGCAACGCGGTGACCGTGCTCACCGCCCAGGTCCCCGACCCGACCGGCTACGGCCGGATCATCCGCGCCGCCGACGGCCAGGTCACCGCGATCGTGGAGCAGAAGGACGCCACCGACGCCCAGCGCGCGGTCCGCGAGATCAACTCCGGGGTCTACGCCTACGACGCGCGGCTGCTGGCCGAGGCGCTCGGCAAGATCACCACCGACAACTCCCAGGGCGAGGAGTACCTCACCGACACCCTGGCGATCCTGCGCGCGGCCGGCCACCGGGTCGGCGCCTGCGCCGCCGCGGACCACCGCGAGATCGCCGGCGTGAACAACCGGGTGCAGCTCGCCGAGGCCCGCCGGGTGCTCAACGAGCGGCTGCTGAACCGCGCCATGCTGGACGGCGCGACCGTCGTCGACCCCGCCTCCACCTGGCTGGACGTCGACGTGCGTCTCGCGCCCGACGCGCTGGTCCACCCCAACACCCAGCTGCTGGGCGCCACCTCGGTCGGCGAGGGCGCCGAGGTCGGCCCCAACTGCACGCTCACCGACACCGCGGTCGGCCCCGGCGCCAAGGTCTCCAACACCGTCGCCGACCACGCCGAGATCGGCGCGCAGGCGAGCGTCGGCCCGTTCGCGTACCTGCGCCCCGGCACCCGGCTGGGCGTGAAGGCCAAGGCCGGCACGTACGTCGAGATGAAGAACGCCGCCATCGGCGAGGGCACCAAGGTGCCGCACCTGAGCTACGTGGGCGACGCCACCATCGGCGAGTACACCAACATCGGCGCCGCCAGCGTCTTCGTGAACTACGACGGCGAGGCCAAGCACCACACCACGATCGGCAGTTACTGCAAGACCGGCTCGGACAACATGTTCGTCGCGCCGGTGGTGGTCGGCGACGGCGCCTACACCGCGGCCGGCTCGGTCATCACCAAGGACGTGCCGGCCGGCTCGCTCGCCGTCGCCCGCGGCCAGCAGCGCAACATCGAGGGCTGGGTCGCCCGCAAGCGCCCCGGCAGCGCCGCCGCCCAGGCCGCCGAGCGCGCGGAGCGGCGGGACGAGCCGGAGGAGCGCCCCGACCAGGGCGCGTGAGGGTCCCGTGAGGAGCCGGTGAGGGAGTACGTGAGGGGCGTCTCACCGGTCGGCCTCAGGTGCACAGATGCGCCGGATCGGGCGTACCGTGTGCCGTGCACACAATTCCGCCGGCTCGTCCGAACCCAGGGCGGCGCTGTGTCGAACACCAGTCGAACACCAAGGAGACGGTGCAGTGACCGGGATCAAGACGACCGGTGAGAAGAAGCTGATGCTCTTCTCCGGCCGCGCCCACCCCGATCTGGCGGAGGCGGTGGCCCACGAGCTGGAGGTGGAGCTGGTGCCCACCCGCGCGTTCGATTTCGCCAACGGCGAGATCTACGTGCGGTTCGAGGAGTCGGCGCGCGGCGCCGACTGCTTCCTGATCCAGAGCCACACCAACCCGATCAACCAGTGGATCATGGAACAGCTGATCATGATCGACGCTCTGAAGCGGGCCTCCGCGCGGAGCATCACCGTGATCGTGCCGTTCTACGGCTACGCCCGGCAGGACAAGAAGCACCGCGGCCGCGAGCCGATCTCGGCCCGGCTGATGGCCGACCTGTTCAAGACCGCGGGCGCCGACCGCATCCTCACCGTCGACCTGCACACCGACCAGATCCAGGGCTTCTTCGACGGCCCGGTGGACCACCTGTTCGCGCTGCCGATCCTCGCCGACTACGTGGGCGCCAAGGTGGACCGCACCAAGCTCACCGTGGTCTCGCCGGACGCCGGCCGGGTCCGGGTCGCCGACCGCTGGTGCGACCGGCTCGGCGCGCCGCTGGCCATCGTGCACAAGCGCCGCGACCCCGACGTCGCCAACCAGGTCAAGGTGCACGAGGTCGTCGGCGACGTGCGCGGCCGGGTGTGCGTGCTGGTGGACGACATGATCGACACCGCGGGCACCATCTGCGCCGCCGCGGACGCGCTGTTCGCCAGCGGCGCCGAGGACGTCATCGTCACCGCCACGCACGGCGTGCTCTCCGGCCCGGCGGCCGACCGGCTGAAGAACTCCAAGGTCAGCGAGTTCGTGCTGACCGACACGCTGCCCACGCCCGGGCAGTTGGACCTGGACAAGATCACCGTGCTGTCGATGGCGCCGACCATCGCCAACGCGGTCCGCGAGGTCTTCGAGGACGGCTCGGTCACCAGCCTCTTCGAGGGCGCGCACTGACCCTTCCGGCCCCTCGGGGGCCCGCGCCGGCCGGACGGCCGGCCCACGCGCCGGCCGGCCCGCCGGTCGGCGCACACTGATCGATTTCGTCCGGGGCCTTCCCGCCGGTTACGCTGTCCGCGTTGCTCGGCGAGGGAGGCCCCGGACGCATGTCCGGCGGATCTCCGTTATCGACGCGCTCCTCGTGAACAGCTCGCAGGAGACTCGTAGGAGAACGGCCTGTCGTGGGTCGGGCGACCCGATCGTGTTCTTCCGCACGAGACCTTCCACACGAGGAGTTGAGCGACATGGCCGAGGTCAAGATCGCCGCCGAGGTGCGCACCGAGTTCGGCAAGGGCGCCGCCCGCCGGGTGCGCCGCGCCAACCAGGTCCCCGCCGTCATCTACGGCCACGGCGCGGACCCCAAGCACGTCAGCGTCCCCGGCCACGAGCTGCTGCTCGCGCTGCGCACGCCGAACGTGCTGATCTCGCTGGAGATCGGCGGCACGTCCGAGCTGGTCATCCCCAAGGCCGTGCAGCGCGACCCGCTGAAGGGCTTCCTGGAGCACGTCGACCTGCTGTCGGTCAAGCGCGGCGAGAAGGTCACCGTCGAGGTCCCGGTCGTCTCCGAGGGCGAGCTGGCCCCCGGCGGCAACCTGCTGGAGCACGTCCTCGCGGCGCTGCCGGTCGAGGTCGAGGCCACCCACATCCCCGAGGGCTTCACCGTCTCCGTCGAGGGCCTGGAGGCGGGCGCCTCCATCCTCGCCAAGGACGTGCCGCTGCCCAAGGGCGCCACGCTGGCCGTCGACGAGGACGCCGTGGTGATCCAGGTCGTCGCCGCCCAGGTCGAGGCCGCCGAGGAGGGCGAGGGCGAGGAGGCCGCCGAGGGCGAGGCCGCCGCGCCCGCCGAGGCGCCCGCCGAGGCCTGATCCGTCGGTCCGACGCGATCGGCCGCCCCGCCCGAACCGCGGGACGGCCCGATCCGGGACGAACCGGCCGGCCGCCGTCGTACCCTCCGGGTGCGGCGGCGGCCGTCTGTCCGAGCCGCCGCGTGAGGGAGAGACCCGATGAGCGACACCGAAGGGCCCTGGCTGGTGGTGGGCCTGGGCAACCCCGGCCCCGAGTACGCGGGGAACCGGCACAACATCGGCTTCATGGTGGCCGACCTGCTCGCCGAGCGCATCGGCGGGAGATTCAAGCGCTCGGGCAGGGCGCAGGCCCAGGTGATCGAGGGCCGGATCGGCCCGCCGGGGCCGGCCGGGCAGCGGGTGGTGCTCGCCAAGCCGATGTCGTACATGAACCTGTCCGGCGGGCCGGTGACCGCGCTCAAGGAGTTCTACCGCGCGCCCACCGAGCGGATCGTCGCGGTCCACGACGAGCTGGACATCGACTACGGCACCCTGCGGCTCAAGCTCGGCGGCGGCGACAACGGCCACAACGGCCTGAAGTCCATCACCAAGTCGCTCGGCGCCAACTACCTGCGGGTGCGCGCCGGCATCGGCCGGCCGCCCGGCCGGATGGACGTGGCGGCCTTCGTGCTCAAGGACTTCTCGGCCACCGAGCGCAAGGACCTGGACTGGTTCGTGGACCGCGCGGCCGACGCGGTCGAGGCACTGGTCACCGAGGGCCTGGAGCGGGCGCAGAGCACGTACAACAGCTGAGGGCGCGGCGGGCGGACGCGGCGCGGGCCCGTACCCCAGCGGCCGCACGGCGCGCGGCAGTTGACCGGACGGCACGCCATGGCCAAAGATCGCCCGCATGGTCACACGCAGCCGTTCGCGCCGGGCCGCCGAGGGCGCCTGGGGGCTGGTGCTGCTCGCCCGGATGGTGGGCGCGGCGCTGCTCGCGCTGCTCATCGTCGTGTCCGGCGGGTGGGACTCCTGGCGGACCGCGCACTACGTGATGCTGACCAAGGGCCGCGAGCACGGCACCGTCACCCTCGCCCGGTGCGGGGACACCGACTGCACCGGGCCGTTCACGCCCGACGGGTCCGCGACCGCGCGGCCCCGGGTCACCGTCGGCCTCCCGGTCCGCCACCACGTGGGCGACCGCGTCCCGGTGGTCATCAAGCCCGGCACGGACACCGCGGTCCGCTCCGGCTGGGGCGGGGTCTTCTTCGCCTGGGTCCCGCTCGGCGGCGCCCTCCTGCTCGCCGCGGTCGTCGTCGCCGGCGGCCTGCGCATGCGCCGCACCGCCTGGACCCTCGCGGCCCTGGGCGCGGCCCTCCTGGCGGCCGCCTTCCTCACCCTGAGCACGGGCTGACCGGCCGGGCCGCCCCGCGCCCGGCCGGCCGTCCGCCCGAGGGGTCAGTCCTCGGTGGCGATCGGCTCCAGGAACTCCAGCCGGTTGCCGACCGGGTCCTCGGCGTAGAACCGCGTGTATCCCGGCAGGTCGTAGTCCCACACCACGGCGGCGCCGTGCCCCTTGAGCCGCTCGGCGAAGTCGTGGATGCCCTCGACCCGCAGGCCCGGGTGGGCCTTGCGCGCGGGCCGGAAGTCCTGCTCGATCCCCAGGTGCAGCACCGCGCCGCCGGCGGAGAACCAGCAGCCGCCGCGCGCGGCCAGCACCGGCGGCTTGGCCAGCTCGGTCATGCCGAGCACGCCGCCGTAGTACGCCCGCAGCGCCTCCTCGCTGCCGGGCGGCGCGGCGAGCTGCACATGGTCCAGGCCCGAGATCACGCCGACGCCCCGGTGTCCGCGCCGGGGGACGCGTCGTGCCGCGGCGCGCGGGCCACCGCGAATATCCGGCGGAAGGGGAAGACCGTGCCGTGCGGGCCGGCCGGGTATGCCTTGCGGAGCAGGTCGCGGTACTGGCCGACGAACTCGCGGATGGCGTCGCGGTCCTCGTCCAGCGCGGTGAGCACCGGGCGCAGGGCGGTGCCCTTGGTCCACTCCAGCACCGGGTCCTCGCCCTGGAGGAGCTGGACGTAGGTGGTCTCCCACACGTCGGCGTCCGCGCAGCCGTACTCGGTGAGCTTCTCCAGATAGCCGGCCGGGCTGAGGATGTGGACGTAGCGGCGGCCGTGGCCGTCCAGCCGGGCCCGCCAGCGCGGGGTGTCGCACAGCTCGTCCAGCAGCGCGTGGCTGGGCGCGGTGAAGTTGCCGGGCACCTGGAAGGCCAGGACGCCGCCCGGGGTCAGCCGGGCGAGCCAGTCGGGGAAGCGGTCGGCATGGCCGGGCACCCACTGCAGGGCCGCGTTGGAGACGATCAGGTCGAAGGGCTCCTCGGGCGTCCAGTGCGCCGCGTCGGCCCGCCGGAAGTCGAGGCTGCCGCCGCCCGCGGTCGGTCCCGCGTAGTGCTCGGCGGCGGCCAGCATCTCGCGCGAGCTGTCGAACCCGGTGATCCGCGCGCCGGGCCAGCGGTCGGCGAGCAGCGCCGTCACGTTGCCGGGGCCGCAGCCGACGTCGGCGATCCGCGGCGCGTCGCCCCCGGGCAGGTCGGTGATCCTGGTCAGCAGGTCGAGAAACGGCCGGGTTCGGTGGGTCGAGTGCCGGAGGTACTGTTGCGGGTCCCACGTCGGAGCTGCTTGCATCGTTCGTACTCCCTGGGTTCTCGGAGCCTGAGCAACTGCTTCCAGGCTCCACCCCGAGATATCTTGATGTCAAGAGACTTCATGTCGACAGACCTATTACACTGAATGCCATGGAGGACGAGGTCGACCGGCTGGTCGCTGCATGGCGCCGAGAGCGCCCCGACCTCGACGTCGAGCCGCTGGAGGTGCTCAGCCGGGTCAGCAGGCTCGCCCGGCACCTGGACCGGGCCCGGCGGCTGGCCTTCGCCGAGCACAGCCTCGAACCCTGGGAGTTCGACGTGCTCACCTCGCTGCGCCGGGCCGGGCCGCCGTACCAGCTCTCCCCGGGCCAGCTGCTCACCCAGACCCTCGTCACCTCCGGCACCATGACCAACCGGATCGACAGGCTGGCCAAGAAGAAGCTGGTCGAGCGGCTCCCCGACCCCTCCGACCGGCGCGGGGTGCTGGTCCGCCTCACCGCCGAGGGCCGCGACCGCGCCGACGAGGCGCTGGCCGGCCTGCTCGCCCAGGAGCGGGCCATCCTGGGCGAACTGAGCGAGCGCCAGCGCGGCGAACTGGCCGCGCTGCTACGACAGCTGACCGCGCCGTTCGACAACGTCCCCGGCTGACGGCGCGAGCGAGGGCAGCAGCGACGGCACCGGACCGGGACCGGAGTCCGCCGGACCCACCCCGGCCCTGCGGGCCAGCGCCACCGCCGCCAGCGTCGAGTGCACGCCCAGCTTGCCCAGCACGTTCTGCATATGGGTGCGGACCGTGTGCGGGGACAGGAACAGCCGCTCGGCGACCGCCTTGCGGCCCAGCCCCGCGACCATGCAGCGCAGCACCTCCTGCTCGCGCGGCGTCAGCGACTCCACCAGCCGCTCGCTCTCGGTGCGGTCGCGCCGCGCCGCGGTCAGCTCCCGCAGCACGCCGGTCAGCAGCGCGGGCGGCAGGTGCGTCTCGTCGCGCAGCACACCGCGCACCACCGCCAGCAGCCGTGACAGCGAGCAGTCCTTGGCGACCCAGCCGAACGCCCCCGCCTGCAGCGCGCGGGCCGCGCGCACCGGGTCGTCCCGCTCGGCCAGCACCACGGTACGGGTGCCAGGGTGCTCGGCCCTGACCCGTTCGACCAGCGCCAGGCCGTCGAACACCGGGTCGCGCGGCTCCAGCGCGCGCGCCGCGCCCGCGGAACCGGACAGCCCGGCCGCCCTGGCCGCCGCGGACATCCCGGCCGCCGTCGCCGCCGCCGTCGCCGTGCCCGCGACCCCCGCGCCGACCGGCAGCGGCGGCACCGCCGCCAGCGTCACCGGCGGGCGCGGCTCGCCGCCCAGGTCCGCGTCCACCAGCACCACGTCGTAGCGGCGGTTGTCCACCGCGGCCCGGTCCAGGCAGCGCTGCGCCGCCGGGCCGCTGCCCGCGGCCGACACGTCGACGTCCGGCTCGGCCGCGAGCGCGGCGGCCAGAGACTCGGCGAAGATGCGATGGTCGTCGACCACGAGTACGCGGATTCGTCCCACGGACACCACTCCCGATGTTGCGCGCTCCCCCAGTGGCGGCGGGGCGTGCTGCGCGTAGAGCCCGGTACCCGGCGCCGGACCGCCGTCCCGCGCCGGGTACCGGACTCCTTGCGTCTCGCCCCCTGATGAGCGCCGGCCCCCACCGGCGCTGTGGGAAAAGCGTAGGGGTTCGGTGCGCGAAAGGAACCGTCTTGGCAGAACTTCACGTTGCCGATACCCGGGCGACCGCCGAAGGTCCGCACCAACGGCCGCCCGCGGGGCCGCCGCCCGCCCCGCGGGCGCCCTGACGGCGCGGGGCGGCCGGCGCCGTCGCGTCAGCCGGTGTTGCGCAGACCCGCCGCCACGCCGTTGACGGTCAGCAGCAGCGCCCGCGCCAGCAGCGGGTCGGGCTCCTCGCCCGCGGCCGCCGCCGCCCGCTGCCGGGCCAGCAGCGACACCTGGAGGTAGGAGATCGGGTCCAGGTACTGGTCGCGGATGCGGAACGTGCGGGCCAGCGCGGGGCTGCCGGCCAGCAGCTCGCTCTCCCCGGTGATCCGCAGCACCTCGCGGACCGTCAGCTCGTGCTCCGCCTCGATCGTGGCGAAGACGTGCTTCAGCTCGTCCGGCACCAGCGTCTCGACGTAGTGCCGGGCGATCCGCAGGTCCGTCTTGGCCAGCGTCATCTCGACGTTGGACAGGAAGTTGCGGAAGAAGTGCCACTGCCCGTACGCCTCGTCGATCACCGCGTCCAGGCCCGCCTCGCGCGCGGCCTTCAGACCCGTGCCGACCCCGTACCAGCCGGGCACGATCTGCCGGGACTGGGTCCAGCCGAACACCCACGGGATGGCCCGCAGCCCGTCGAGCCCCGCGTCGGAGTCCGGGCGGCGCGACGGCCGCGAGCCCAGGTGCAGGTCGCCGAGCTGGTCCACCGGCGTCGAGGCGAAGAAGTACGGCGGCAGGTCCGGGTCCTCCACCAGCTCCCGGTACGCGCCGTGCGCCGCGTCCGAGATGATGTCCATCGCCGCGTCCCAGCGGGCCAGCGCCTCGTCGGACTGCCGCGGCGCGGTGTGCATCGCCGACGCCTGCAGCGTGGCGGCGACCGTCAGCTCCAGATTCTCCCTGGCCAGCGCCGGGAGCAGGTACTTGTCGGAGATGACCTCGCCCTGCTCGGTCACCTTGATCTCGCCCTCCAGCGTGCCCCACGGCTGCGCGAGGATCGCCGAGTGCGAGGGGCCGCCGCCGCGGCCGACGGTGCCGCCGCGGCCGTGGAACAGCCGCAGCCGCACCCCGTGCCGGTGCGCCACGTCGCGCAGCCGGCGCTGCGCCCGGTGGATCTCCCACTGCGAAGTGGTGATGCCGCCGAACTTCGAGGAGTCGGAGTAGCCGAGCATGACCTCCTGCACGTCGCCGCGCAGCGACACCAGCCGCCGGTAGGAGGGGTCGGAGAGCATCTCGTCCAGCAGCTTGTCGGCGATCTTCAGCTCGACGGTGGTCTCCAGCAGCGGCACGATGCCGATCTTCGCCACACCCGCGTGCAGGTCGATCAGCCCGGCCTCGCGGGCCAGCACCGCGGCGGCGAACACGTCGTCGGAGCCGAAGCACATGGAGATGATGTACGACTCCATCACCTCCGGCCCGAACCGCTCGAACGCCTCGCGCATGGTGTGGAAGACGCCCAGGGTCTTGGCGCCCGCCGCGTCCAGCGGGGCCGGCGTCGGGGCCAGCGGGCGGCGCGAGCGCAGCTCCTTGGCCAGCAGCTTGCGGCGGTAGTCGCGCGGCATGTCGGCGTACCGCCAGGACTCCTCGCCGAGCCGGTCGAACAGCTGGCCCAGCGCGTGGTGGTGCGCCTCGGCGTGCTCGCGCACGTCCATCGTGGCCAGCTGCAGGCCGAACGCGGAGAGCGTGCGGATGGTGCGGTCCATCCGCCCGTCGGCGATCAGGCCGCCGCGGTGGGCGCGCAGCGAGTCCTGGATCAGCCGCAGGTCCTGCAGCAGCTCGGCGGTGCCCAGGTAGTCGCGGCCCGGCACGTGCGCGGAGCCGGCCGCCAGCCGCTCGCGGGTGTTGACCAGCTTCTGCCGGATGCAGGTGGCCTTCAGCCGGTAGGGCTCCTCGGCGTTCAGCCGCTTGTAGCGCGGGCTGATCTCGGGCAGCGCCACCAGGTCGTTGGACAGGGAGTCCAGCAGCTCGGTGCTGGCGCCGGAGTTGCGGATGGAGTTCGACAGCGCGCCGCGCAGGAAGTCCGCCAGCTCCAGCGCGTCGGTGATGCCGTGCTCGTGCTGGAGGATCAGCACGTCCCAGGTGACCTGCGGGGTGACGTTCGGGTTGCCGTCGCGGTCGCCGCCGATCCAGGTGCCGAAGGTCAGCGGCCGGGCGCCGGGCGGCAGCGGGAAGCCGACCCGCTCCAGCTCGGCCGCCAGGTCCTCCAGCACGTCGCCGACCGCGCCGGCGTGCAGCTCGTCCAGGTAGTAGATCGCGTTGCGGGCCTCGTCGGCCGGCTCCGGGCGCACCACCCGCAGCTCGTCGGTCTGCCACAGCAGGTCGATGTTCTCCGCCAGCCGCAGGTCGGCCCGGCGGCGGTCGCCGGCCGCCGTGTCGTCGTCCAGCAGCTCGGCGATGCGGCGCAGCTTGTTCAGCACCGAGCGGCGGGCCGCCTCGGTGGGGTGCGCGGTGAACACCGGCCGCACGTTGAGGTTGCGGACGGTCTCCCGTACGTGCTCGGGGTCGCCCTCCTTGAGCAGGTCGGCGGTCTGCGCGAGCAGCCCGCCCTCGGCCGCCCGCAGCGCGCGCAGGTCGCGCCCGCGGTGCACCTGCTCGGTGACGTTCGCCAGGTGGAAGTAGGTGGAGAAGGCGCGGACCAGCTTGGCCGCGGTCTCCAGGTCGGTCTCGCCGAGCAGGGCGGCGGCGGCCTCGCCGTCGCTGCGGGTCAGGGCGCGGACCTTCTCGACCAGGTCCAGCAGCTCCTGCCCCTCCTGCCGGACGAGCGTGCCGCCGAGCAGGTCGCCCAGGCGTCGGATGTCGGCTCGCAGGGCGGTGCTGCTGTCAGGTGCGGTGTCGGCGCTGCTCACAGGTGCGGCTCCTTGTGCAGTGGGATGGACGACGGCAGATGACGAATGGGCTCGCGGACCGCGCTGTCCGACGGCTCAAGGATAGGTCGCGTCCCCGCCGGTGAGACGGCCAGCCCACCTGGCGGGACGGGGGCGGGCGCGCGGGGCGGTAC
>JAJSZB010000230.1:11031-15917 GCA_050613715.1 Streptomyces sp. IBSBF 3018 | reverse complement strand
GGCCAGGGGAAGGCGGCCCGAGGCGGGCGCCTGGGGGAGAGGCCGGAGACGGGCGCCTCAGGCGGGGGCCATCCGGTGGCTCGGCTCGTTCGGCCAGGCGTGGCGGGGCCGCGGCGGGGCAGGCGGCAGGCATGGACGACCGCGGGCAGGAAGCAGCCGGCCCCGCCTTCGTGCTGGGCGGCGGCGGCGCGCTGGGAGCGTACGAAGTCGGCATGCTCAAGGCGCTGTTCGCCGCCGGGGTGCGGCCGGGCCTGGTGCTGGGCACCTCCGTCGGCGCGATCAACGGGGCCGCGGTGGCCGCCGAGCCCTCGCAGGCGTCCGTGGACCGGCTGATCGACCTGTGGACGGGCCTGGGCCGGGCGGGGGTGTTCGCCGGGTCGCTGGTGGGCCGGGTCTCCACCGCGGTCCGCAGCCGCACCCACCTCTATACGCCCGCGCCGCTCGTCGACCTGCTGCGCACCCACCTGCGGGCGACGGCGATCGAGGACCTCCCGCTGCCCTTCCAGTGCGTGGCGGCGAGCATCGAACTGGCCGCGGAGCACTGGTTCGACAAGGGGCCGCTGGTTCCGGCGGTGCTCGCCTCCTCCGCGGTGCCGGGGCTGCTGCCGCCGGTCGCGCTGGACGGCGGGCACTTCGTGGACGGCGGCCTCGTCAACAGCATCCCGGTCGGCCGGGCCGTCGCCCTCGGCGCGCGCGAGATCTACGTGCTGCAGGTCGGCAGGATCGAACGGCCGCTGACCCCGCCGCGGCTCCCCTGGGAGGTCGCGACGGTCGCCTTCGAGATCGCCCGCAGGCACCGGTTCGCGCGTGACATGGCCGACCTGCCGCCCGACGTCACCGTCCACGTGCTGCCGAGCGGCGCCGGCGCCGGCGAGGCGGGCGGGCCGCTGAGCCAGCTGCGCCACCGCGCGTTCGGGCAGACCGCAGAGCGCATCGACCGCGCCTACACCGCGTCCTCGCACTACCTGGACGCCGCGCTGGACCTGCCGGACGTGCCGGACGGGCCGGACGTGCCGGGTGAGCCGGACGGCCCGGATCAGCCGGACGGCGCGGCGTGACCGATCCCGAAGCCGCTTCCGGCGCTCCCGAGACCGCCGCCCCCGGCGTCCCCGCGACCGGCCCCGCGGTCCCGGCACGACCCAGCGGGGCGACAGGCGTCCCAGCGCAAGCCGCGCCCGAGGAGTTCACACCCGCGGCAGCCCCGCTCGCCCGGGCCGGCGTCGGCGCGTCCCGCGGGCAGGAGCGGCGCCCGCGGTCCCGTGCCCGCCGCGCGGCCGCCGCGCTGGCGTCCGCGCTGCTCACCACCGCGCGGCGGACCCTCACCACCGCCCTGCTGCTCGCCGCGGTCCCGGCGGCCGCGGCGCTGCTCGTCGCCGTGACGCTCCTCGGCGCGCCGGTCTCGCTGGCCGTGCGGGGACCCTGGCGGGCGACGCGTATGGGCTGCTTCGTGCTGCTCTACCTCCTGGTCGACCTCGCCGGACTGCTGGCCGCGGCCGCGCTCTTCCTGCGCCGGCCCTTCGCAGGACCGGGCGCACGGGCCCGCCGGGCCGCCGACGCGTTCGCCCTGCTGGCGCGGCTGCTCGCCGTGCTGCGCGGGGCTGCGGGGCGGCTGTTCCGCCTGGACGTGCGGATGACACCCGGGCTGCCGGCCGCCGGGCGGGACACGGACGTGCCCCTGGTGTTTCTCGTCCGGCACGCGGGGCTCGGCGACTCGTTCCTGCTCCTGCAGATCCTGCTCGGCGAGGCGGGCCTGCGGCCGCACACCGTACTCAAGGGAATCCTGCGCGCCGACCCCTGCCTCGACGTCCTGCTCGGCCGGGTCCCGCACCGCTTCCTGCCGCCCGCCCGCGGCACCGCCGAGGACGCCGTCGCGGGACTGGCCGCGGGACTGCGGCCGCGGGACGCACTGGTGATCTTCCCCGAGGGCGGCAACTTCACCCCGGGCCGCCACCGCCGCGCCGTGGCACGGCTGCTGCGCCTCGGGCGGTACCGGTGGGCGGCGCGCGCGGCGCGGCTGCGCTACGTCCTGCCGCCGCGCACCGGCGGGAGCCTGGCGGCGCTGGCCGCGGCCCCCACCGCCGACGTGGTCTTCGTCGCGCACGCCGGCCTCGACACCCTCGCCTCGCCGCGCGCCGTCTGGTCCCAACTGCCCCTGCGGCGGCCGGTGCGCATCCACTGGTGGCGGATCGCGGCGGCGGACATCCCGCCCGGAGACCACGCGCGCGGCGAGTGGCTGCTGCGGCAGTGGGAGCGGATCGACCGCTGGACCGCGGAGCAGGCGGTCGCCGCGACACCCCACACCTGATCCGGGTGACCCCGGCCCCTCCGGCCGGGGTCACCGCGTGGCGTCCCCGGCCCGCCGACCCGGGGCCCAAGTCGACCTGAACGCCGGTCAGTTCCCCGCGACGGCGTGCGGGACGCGCGAGGACCGCGCGGGAATCACGCCGGCGGAGGACGCGCGCACGGAGCCGGCGGCGGCGCCCGCCGTCTCCTCCCGGGCGACGCGGCGGGCGGTCGCCGCGGCCTGGCGGGCCGCCGCCGTGGACGCCTGGCCCCCGCAGAACACCGGCTCCAGCGCGGTGCGTTCGGCCGCGAAGACGTCCGGATTGTTGGAGGCGTTCGCGGAGACGGTGACCTGCCGGGAGCCGTCCTTCGTGGTGTAGGAATATGTCTGGTAGCCCTCGATGATGCCGTCGTGGCCGTACACCTCGACACCGCACGACAGGACGTACGCGCGGATGCCGAGCCCGTAGAACGACGTGCCGCTGGAGTCGGCCGGGCTCACCGTCTCCATCTCGGCGAGCTGCGCCGCGGGCAGCAGGACGCCGCCGGTGAGGGCGCGCCAGTACGCGTTCAGGTCCGCGGTGCTGGAGATCGCGGCGCCCGCGCTCCAGATCCACGACGCGGTCTGCTCGGTCGCGTCGAACAGCGGCTGTGTCCGGTCGTCCTGCGTCAGGTAGCCGATGGCGTGCGGGCCGCCGATCGCCGTGTCGGGGACGACGAATCGGGTGTGGGTCATGCCCAGCGGGCGCAGGATCCGGTCGGAGAGCACCTGGGCGTAGGGCTTTTCGGTGACCTGCTCGACGAGCATGCCGAGGACGACGAAGTTGGTGTTGGAGTACTCGTACCGGCTGCCCGGGGTGAACTGCGAGCCGTGCGAGAGCGCGTCGGCGACCAGATCGGCCGGGGCGTAGACGTTGTACCGCCACTGCTGGTAGCCGGTGACGGTGTCGCCGACCAGGATGCCCGGCAGATCGTTGCTGTAGTCGTACAACCCGCTGGTGTGGTCCAGGAGTTGGCGCACGGTGATGGGGGAGCCGGCCGGCAGCGTGCCGTCCGGCAGGTAGTCGGCGGCCGGTGCGTCCAGCTCCACCTGGTGGCGGGCGACGAGCTGGAGCGTGAGCACGGCGGTGAAGTTCTTGGTGACGCTGCCGACGCGGAACTGGCCCAGCGGGTTCACGGGCGTCCGCGTGGCGAGGTCGCCGGTGCCCACGGCGACCTCGCCGCCGTGACCGGCGCGGTCGCTGACGAGCGCGAAGGCGCCCGGCGATCCGGCCGTGACCACGCTGTCCAGGGCCTGGCGCAGCCCGGCGAGGTCGGGCGCGGGCGCTCCGGCGTCGGCAGCGGTCGCGGACGCTGAGGGCGCCGAGGACGCGGCAGGCGCGGCGGGTGCGGCGACCGCCGAGCCGGGGGCGAGCAGGGCGCAGACGCCGGCCGCGAGGGCGACCGCGCTCGCGGTCAGTGCGCGCGGCGCGGGCCTACGAGGGCGCGCGGGCTTGCGGGGAGCAGCGGTCATGGCGGACTCCGGTTTCTCGTGCGACGTTCCCGTACGACAGGACCGAGCGGACCCCGCCGGACGCGGCGACGCGCTCACAGTGCTTACCCCCTGGAGGGCCTGGAGGGTTGCACGAGACGCACGGGAATCCGTTGTACGCGGGGTCGGCCCAGACGATCGCTCCGCCGGCGACGGTCAGGACCGCGTGGTCCGGAAGGACAGGTACCGGCCGAAGACTTCTCTGCTGTCGGGGGTGAAGCGCCACTCCCGCAGGGCCGACCGCAGTTCCGGCTCGGTCAGCCAGCCGTGCCAGGCGACCTCGCCGGGATCGGGGACCACGGCGTCCGGCACCACGGCTTCGTGCACGCCGAGCCAGTGAGGGCTCAGACCGCTGCGGTTGACGAACGTGAACAGCGGGCGCGGCGACGCGCGAATGCCCAACTCCTCGGCCAGTTCCCTCGCAGCGGCCTGTTCATAGGACTCGCCGACGTTCGCTGCGCCGCCGACCTCGACCTCAAAAAGCCCGGGAAAGCGCGACACCTGCGCCGAGCGCCGGTGCACGAGGATCCGTCCTCGCTCGTCACGGCACACCGTAACGGCGATCCGGTGCAGCCAGCCTTCCCGCACGGCCTGTCGGCGACTGACGGTCATCCCCAGCAGACGGTCTTGATCGTCGACACGTTCCACCAGCTCGTCCATGACGCACACTCTGCCGGCGCCCACCGACAACGCCTGGGCGCACACGTACGGAGGGGCTCCCCTGCGGCCCCTCCGTACGTGCGGCTGAGGAGTGGGGGGGGGGGGGGGGGGGGGGGGGGGGGGGGGGGGGGGGGGGGGGGGGGGNCCCCCCCCCCCCCCCCCCCCCCCCCCCCCCCCCCCCCCCCCCCCCCCCCCCCCCCCCCCACGCCTCATCCCCCGTGATCACGCCCCGGGCAGCGAGACCCGTGAAAGCGCGACGTCAGCAACGGCTATCCGACGCCGAGCAGCCAGGGTTCCGCGGGCTGGGCCATGGTGGTTCCGTTGCCGGTGCCGAGCCAGAGCCTCCCGTCGCCGCCCTTCCAGGCGACTTCGTAGCTGCCGTCGGGCAGGGTGACGAGTGAGGGGCTGGAGG
>JAJSZB010000230.1:0-10931 GCA_050613715.1 Streptomyces sp. IBSBF 3018 | reverse complement strand
ACTTCGTAGCCGCCGTTGGGGAGTGCGGCCAGGGAGGGGCTGGTGGTGTCGGCGATGCCGAGCAGCCAGGGCTCCGCGGGCTGGGCCATGGTGGTTCCGTTGCCGGTGCCGAGCCAGAGTCTGCCGTCGCCGCCTTTCCAGGCGACTTCGTAGCTGCCGTCGGGCAGGGTGACGAGTGAGGGGCTGGAGGAGCTGCCGTTGGTGTCGATGCCGAGCAGCCAGGGTTCCGCGGGCTGGGCCATCGACGTGCCGCTTCCTGTGCCGAGCCAGAGTCTGCCGTCGCCGCCTTTCCAGGCGACTTCGTAGCCGCCGTTGGGGAGTGCGGCCAGGGAGGGGCTGGTGGTGTCGGCGACGCCGAGCAGCCAGGGTTCCGCGGGCTGGGCCATGTTCGTTCCGTTGCCGGTGCCGAGCCAGAGCCTGCCGTCGCCGCCCTTCCAGGCGATCTCCCACCCGCCGGTGGACAGCGCGACGATCGACGGGCTGGTGCCGGGGGCGACGCCGAGCAGCCAAGGCTCCGCCGGCTGGGCCATCGACGTACCGCTTCCGGTGCCGACCCACAAGCGGCCGTCGCCGCCGGCCCACGCGGTGACCCACGTGCCGTCGGCCAGCGTGGCGATGGACGGCTTGGTTCCCTGGGCGACGCCGAGCAGCCAGGGTTCCGCGGGCTGGGCCATCGACGTACCGCTGCCGGTGCCGACCCACAGCCGTCCGTCGCCACCCCGCCAGGCCGTGGTGTACCCGCCGCCGGGCATCGCCGTGAGACCCGATGAACTGCTCCGCGGCAGCGCGGAGATCTTCACGCCGACGGGCCCGTAGGTGTGGTCCTGACCGTCGATCTCGTGGGCGACGAAGGAGATCTGGTACGTCCCTCCGGCCAGCCCGGCCGTGTTCCAGGCGTACGGGTAGTTCGACGCCCCGCCGGCCGAGGGGGTCAACTGGCCGGTGTCGTAACCGTTGGGTCCGGTGATCACGTACCGGCCGGTGGTGATGTAACCGGACGCGCTCGCCAGGCCCGTGAGGCTGACGGTGCCGGAGACGGTCCGACCGGCCGCGGGCGCGCCGTCGGCGTCGATGGTGACGCCGAAGCCGGCCGGGATCGGCGTCCAGGTGGAGTCGTGCATCCAGTGCACGTCACCGGAGCCGCCGAGGACGTTCTCGACCATGCCGTTGCTGACCGGGATGCCGTCCCACTCGCCGGGTGTGGACGGCACCCGGTCCCAGTTCTGGTGCACCATGTCGATCGTGCCGTTGCCGCCGGCGTCGACGTGGCTGGCGATGACGATGCCGGTGTGCCCGGCGCCGCTGTCGTAGTAGGAGATCACGTCGCCGGGCTGGGGAGCGGTGTGGTCCGACAGGGAGTTGCCGCGCAGCACGAAACGCCCGGGGTGGATCGCGTTGAGGGCCGCCTTGAGGTTGTCGGCCTGGTCCTTGCCGTCTCCGCCGTCGTTCGAGGTCAGGCCCCAGCGCTGGATCGCGTAGCGCATCGGCAGCTCGGCGCACTCCCATTCGTTGCTGCCCCAGCCCGTCGTGCGGTCGTCGCCGTTGCTGTAGCCGCAGACCTGCACGCCGGCGATCTTCTCGTTGAGCAGGCCGTAGCGGCTGCTGTCGCAGGTGCCGCCACCGTGGTTCCAGTAGCTCGACGGCGGTGCGGGCAGCGACCCGAAGGAGATGACCGGGTCCCCCGAAGTCGCGGGGGTGGCCGACGCCTTGGCGTGCGGGTGGGCGTCGGCGTCGGCGGCGGTGACGTCGACGGTCGTCGGCGCGCTCAGGTCCGCCGAGGTCAGCGCGATACGAGTGGCGAACCCAGCGGGGACGTCCGGCTCGGCGTGCTCCGCGCGCACGACCCAGATCCGCCTGCCCGCCTCGACGATCCACTGCACAGTGCGGAGTTCGGTGGTTCCGTCCGCCTCGTGCCGGACCTGACCGGCCACCTTCTGCCCGAACAGCGTCGCGACCGGACCGGCGGCCGAAGCGCCGCCGACCGACCGCCAGCCGGCAGCGCCGCCCGATCTGGCGACCGGGAAGTCGGACGCGGGCAGTTGCTCGCCGAACGGCACGGCTGTGACCGAGAAGAAGCGGAACGGTCCCCTGGCCTCGGCCGACGCGGTCTGCACCGGGTCCCCGGGCCGGGCGGCGAAGGACGCGCCGACCGGCATGTCGGGGTCGACGACCGTGAGGGCGACTCCGTCGACGGTCATGGCGTGGCGCGACGACGCGCTCACGGCATGGCGCGACGACGCGGTCACGGTACGGACGGCCGGCATCGGGCGGGCGGACCCCGCGGCATGGGCTGCGGGCGCCACCCCCAGCGGGACGGCTAAGGCCGCCGCAACGACGACGGCGGACAGGAACCGGGACGTGCGAGGCATGGACGTCTCCCCAGACGTTGGTAGGTGTCAGCAGGGTTTGATGCGCAACGTCGAGCGGCGGCCGCCCAGGGACCGGCCCGTGCCCGTACTGCGTGAAACCGGCCGGTCAGGCATCGCGCGACGCCGACGTGTCGGACCGTTGGTCTGATGGTGCGCGGCGTCGCCGGGCGAAGTCCCGTACCCCGTACGAATCCGTACACTGACTGCGACCCGGCGTGCAGCCGGGCACGGGGGACAGCTTGGAGTGGATGGTGGAGGCAGCTGAAGGGGCGGCTCCGGACCCTGCGGAGGCCCTCGATCTGGTCGACTTCATCGAGGCGCTCGGACGCCTTCGCGTGTGGGCGGGGGCGCCGTCGTACCGGGCTCTGGCCAAAGCGGTCGGGCCGACGCTGAAACCGTCGCAAGCGCTGGCGCATACGACGATCGGCGACCTGTTCCAGACCCGGCGCCGCAGACTGGACATCGACCTCGTCACGGCCACCGTCCGGGCCCTGGGGCTGACGGAACCGGTCGTGGCCCGGTGGCGCGCGGCCTGCGTGCGGGTGCAGGCGCAGGCGCGCACCGGGGAACCGGCGGAGGCGGCCAGGCAGTTGCCGGCGGACCTCGCGACGTTCACCGGCCGCGAGGAGCAGTTGAGGGCGCTCGTGGACGCGGTCGACGCGGCACCGCACCAGGGACGCACGGTGGTGATCTCCGCGATCGAGGGGATGGGTGGAGTCGGCAAGACCGTACTGGCCGTCCACGTCGCGCACCGGCTCGTCGCCTCCGGGCGGTTCGCCGACACCCAGCTGTACGTGAACCTGCGGGGCTTCGACCCGGAGCGGGCGCCGGCCGACCCGGGCGAGGTCCTGGGCACCTTCCTGCGACAGCTGGGGGTCCCGGGCAAGCAGGTGCCCCACGGCGTGGACGAACGCGCGGCGATGTTCCGCAACCGGATGTCCGGACGCGAGGCCCTGGTCCTGCTGGACGACGCGGCCGACGAGAAGCAGGTCAGGGATCTGATTCCGGCGAGCCCCGGCTGCCTGGTCCTGGTCACCAGCCGCCGCAGCCTGGCCGGGCTCGACGGCGCGACCCTGCTTCCGCTCGAAGTGTTCAGCCGTGACGAGGCGACGGCCCTGCTGGAGCGGATCGTCGGCGCGCGGCGGGTCGCCGCCGAGAGGGAGGCCGCCACACGGATCGTCGAGCTGTGCGGGTACCTGCCGCTGGCCGTCTCCCTGGCCGCGGGCCGCCTGCGTTCACGGCCGGCCTGGACCCTGGCTTACATGGCGGATCGGCTGCGCGGGCATGTCGCGGACGCGACCGCCCTGGGCGGCAGAACGCTCCGGGACGTGTTCGACCTCTCCTACCGGGGACTGCCGGAGCCGGCCCAGCGGGTGTTCCGCCTGCTGGGCCGGCACCCCGGTGTCGAGTACACCGCCCCGGCCGTCGCGGCCATGGCGGACATCACCTCCCACGAGGCGGACATGCTGCTGGAACTGCTCCAGGACGAGTACCTCCTGCAGCAGAAGACCCCCGGCCGGTACGAACTGCACGACCTGCTGCGCGGTTTCGCCGCGCAGGCGTCCGGGCCGGAGCACCGCGAGGAGGGGGACGCCGGTGTGAGCCGGCTCGGCTGGTGGTTCCTGCACTCGGCGTACAACGCGGCGAGGGCCGTCGACACCCCCGACCTGCCCGCCCCGACCCGGCCGTCCGAGCACTCCCCGATGACCTTCGCCTCCTACGACGAGGCGCTGGAGTGGTTCGACCGGGAGTGGCACAACCTGACGGCGGTCCAGCACGCGGCCCGGGACCAGGGCCTGCACGAGGTCGTCTGGCAGCTGGCCGTCGCGCAGAAGTTCGCCGCCGCGCTGCGCTACCGCTTCGCGGACTCCGTCGCCGCCCACGAGCAGGCCGTGCAGGCCGCCCGCGCGCTGGGCGACCGCGCCGTGGAAGCCCGCGTCACCGGCGGCCTCGGCCTGGCCCTGCGCTTCCTGGGGCGGTTGGACGACGCCGAGCGGCACTACCGGGCGGCCCTCGCGATCCTCCGCGAGCTGGGGGACTGGGTGCGCATGGGACCGGTCCTGCTCAACCTCGGCGAGGTCCATTGCGACCGCAAGGACTACGAGCAGGCCATAGCGACGTACACGGAGGCCCTGGAGGTCTTCGAGCGGTCGGGTGCGATCGGAGGCCGTGGGACCGCCTACCGCCTCCTGGGGTGCATCCACCAGGACACCGGCGACCTCGACCGGGCCGAGCACTTCTTCCTGCTGTCGATGCAGGACAACCGGACCGTCACCGAGGCCGCCCGGGCCGACGGCACGAAGGTGGGGGACCGCCGCGGCCGCGTGAGCCTGCTCGGCCACCTGGCCGCGGTTCACCTGGCACGGGGCGAGGTCGACCGCGCGGTCCGCGGCTACCGCGAAACCGTCGACCTCGCCCGCTCGATCGGCGACAAGTACCTCCTCGCCGACGCGTCCCACGGTTGGGGCGAGGCCCTCCTGGCGGCCGGCCTGCACCCCCAGGCCCGGGCCGCTTGGACGCAGTCGCTGACGCTCTTCACCGACATCGGCCACCCCCGAGCGGCCTCGGTACGCCGGCACCTCGACGAAGTCGAGGGACTCTGACCCCCGGCCCCTCCGACCCCCGCCCGATCGTGTCCCGGGTCCGGGCCCGGGTTCGGGTCCGGGTCAGCGCAGGGGGTGGCGGGTGAGGGCGCGGGTGACGAGGGGGGCCGCCGCGCCCGTGTATCCGGCCGGGTCGGCCAGGTCGGCCAGGGCCTCGGCGTCCAGGTGCCGCGCGACCTCGGGGACCGCGGCGAGGACCGCGGTGAGCGGCTGCCCGGACCGGTCCGCCTCGATCGAGGCGTCGGTGAGCAGCGCCTTGGCCCGGGCCTTGCCGACGAGGGGCGCGAGGACGGCCGCGATCCGCTCCGACACCACCTGACTGCCCGTCAACCCCACGTTGGCGCGCATCCGTTCGGGCCTGGCGACCAGGCCCTCCGCCAGCTCGACGGCGGTGTGCGCGGCCCCGCCGGTCAGCAGCAGACACGCGCGCAGCGGCTGCCACTCGGCGTGCCAGGCCCCGGCGGACCGCTCGTCCTCCGACACCAGGCACTGGGTCAGCCCGGCTGCCAGCACGGGCACTTGGAGCGCGGCGCTGCGCATCAGCGTGGAGAGCACCGGATTGCGCTTGTGCGGCATCGCCGAGGAGCCGCCGCGCCCCGCCACGGCCGGTTCCGAGACCTCCCCGACCTCGGTCCTGGCGAGCGTCTGCACATCGGCGGCCAGCTTGCCCAGCGCGCCCGCGGTGAACGCCAGCGCCGCCGCGACGTCCGCGACGGGGGTGCGCAGCGCGTGCCAGGGGAGGAGCCGTACGGCCAGCCCGGTCTCCTCGGCGAACGCGGCGGTCAGCCGGTCGGGGTAGTCCCCGGGGTCCGGCGTGTCGCTGGGCGCTCCCGCGGGCGCTCCGTCGAGGGCCGCGTACTCCAGATACCCGGCGAGCGTGCCCGCCGCCCCGCCGAGCGACACCGGGAGGCCGCCGTCCAGCACCCGGCCGACCCGTTCCGCCGCGTCGATCACCAACTCCCGCCAGCCGGCGGCCTTGAGCCCGAAGGTGGTGGGCACCGCGTGCAGCGCGAGGGTGCGGCCGGCGACCAGCGTGTCCCGGTGCTCCCCGGCGAGGCGGCCGAGCGCGTGGGCGGTGCGTTCCAGATCGGCCCGTACGAGCGCCAGCGACCGCGCGCACACCAGCATCGCGCCGGTGTCCAGGATGTCCTGGCTGGTGGAGCCGCGGTGGACGTACTCCGCCGCGTCGGGTTGCTCCGCGGCCACCACCGCGGTCAACTCCCGTACCAGCCCGACCACCGGGTTGGCGGTCTCCCGCGCGGCGAGCGCCACCGCCCGCAGGTCGATGCGGTCTGCGCGCGCGGCGCCGGTGATCGCGTCGGCGGCCCATCCGGGCACCGTGCCCAGCCGCGCCTGGGCCCGGGCGAGGGCCGCCTCGGCGTCCAGCATCGCCTGCAGCCAGGCACCGTCGGCCGCCGCGGCCTCCACCGGCGTGCCGGCCCACACGGGGGAGAGCAGGCCCAGGTCCACGGCGAGCGCCGGCGTGGCGCCGGCGGCGGCCGCGGTGTCGGTCGCGCCGCCGGGCGCTGTCGCACGCTCCGACGCCGTCGCGCCTCCAGGCGCGGTCGCGCCGCCCGCGGCCCTCGCGGAGCCGTCCGCGGACGTGTCCACGGGGCCTCCCCCCGGCGTCGTCCCCGCGTCGTCGCCGCCGGTCCTCGTCATGTCACCATCTCCGTCAGGTCGATGCCGGGCCGCCCGGTCCGATCCCCGCCGCCGTCCTGCGGGGGGACCAGCGAGCCCGGCGGGGTGGGCGCTGCCGGCGGGGTGAGCGGGGTGAGCGCGAGCACCGCGTGGGCGATCGCGTCCGAGTCGCCGAGCGTCACCGAGTTCACGCCGGGCCGGATGCCCGCGGCGGTGACCCAGTGCACCGCCTCGGTGGGGACACCGTAGGCGAAGCGCCGCGGGTGCGGCCGCCCCTGCGCGTCCACGACACGGTACGGCCGCTCGGTGACCGCCAGGCCGCCCGTCTCGTACGCCGCGCCGGGAGCGCCCGTGGAGCGGGAGGCGTCTGCTGAGCCGAGGGCGCCCGAGGTTCCGGGCGCGCCAGCCGCGCCGGGGGCATCCGCCGAGCCGGAGGCGGCCGCCGGACCACGGGCCCTTGCCGAGCCGGACGCGCCTGCGATGACGTACGGGCGGCACTGGCCGGTCGCCAGCAGGTGCCCGAGCAGTGGATCGGCGGTGCGGCGCAGGTCGGGCTCCGGGAGCCGCGCGTCGATCAGCACCCTCGCCCTGACCGGCTCCCCGCCGACCCGGTCCGACTCGGCCACGAACGCCCCGTCGCCGACCCGGACCGACATGCCGGGTCCGAGCAGTTCGACGACGCCCGCCTCGATCAGCGCGATCAGCTCCTCGATCCGCGAGGCCGGCGGCCCGATGGACAGGAAGCCGTTGAACGGCGTGTACCAGCCGTCGAGTTCGTCGCGGTACGAGCCGCCGTCGATGCCGCCGTGGTCGACGGCGAGCCGTACCTCGTTGCGCAGGTCGCGCAGCACGTCGAGGGCCGCCTTGAGCGGTCCGCCGACGTTGCCGCGGCGCGCCTCCCGTACGTCCTCGGCGAGATGTCCGAGCAGCCAGGCGCGGTAGGCGGACCGGTCGGCGAACTTCCGGTCGCCGTACGGCCGGGCGATCCGCTCCCAGTCCCAGCGCTCCCGCGGGTGGATGCCGTACGCGTCGAGCAGCGCGGACTCCGCCGGACCCCGCGGCGTCGCCAGGTAGGCCGCGACGAACTCCTCCCGCAGGTCCGCGCGGCCGTCGGCGGCCAGCAGGGCGCCGTAGTAGACGCTCCGCACCTCCGTGTCGATCAGCGGCCACAGGTCCGTGCCGAAGCCCGCCGGGTCCCCGGCCGCCGCGCGTTCGCGCAGCCGGGCGACGGCATCCGGGGTGAGCAGCCGCGGCAGGTGCCGGCCGTACGCGCCCTTCTCGTTCTCCCCGCGGGCGTGGTACGGCACGCCGCGCCGCGAGCCGGCGAACAGCCGCGGCTCGCGGTGGGACGGCCGGTAGACGAGGCGGCCGGCGACGCGGGCGTACGTGCCGCCGCGGCCCTCGGTGAGCAGCGCCATGTGGTCGAAGAAGTTCAGCCCGAGGCCGCGCAGCAGGACGGGTTCGCCGGGGCGCACGACGGACAGGTCGAGGTCGGCGGGATTGGCCCGGGGCAGCAGGACCAGGCCCTGCCGGGCGCAGGCGTCGGCGAACTCCTGCTCGTCCGGGGCGGGTCGGGCAGCCACGTGCCCCTGCGCGAGGACGACGGCGTCGATGCCGGTGAGGGTGAGGCCGTCGGAGAGGGTCAGCGTCTGCCGCGGGGCCGGTCCCGCGATGTCGGTGTCGGTGTCGTTCGGCCCGCGCGCGGCACTCGTGTCGTCGCTGTCGTCCAGGGTCAGCGCGCGGGCGCGGTGCACCCGTACGGACACGTGCGGCGGGGCCGTGGCCACCAGGCGGTCGAACGCGGCCTGGAGGTAGCGGCCGTAGAGGGCCCTGCTGGGGTAGTCGTCGGGTCCCGGCGCGCGGTCCGGGGCGTGTAACTCCACGGCGGCCCACTCGTACAGGCTGGGCCCGGTCTCGACCGGTCCGTCCATCTCCACGCTGGCGTCGGTGTAGACGGTGACCTGGGAGGCGACGGTGTTCATCAGCAGCCGGGGGGACTGGTCGGTCCGCCACACCGCGCCGGGACCGGGCCGCGCGGGGTCCACGACATGCACCGTCACCGAGCGGTGCGACGCGGACTTCCGCTCGTGGGCGCAGATCCGCTCCAGGACCGACAGCCCGCGCGGGCCGGCGCCGACGATGCAGACGGCGAGATCCCCACTGCTCATGCGTGTCTCCCGGAGCGTAGAAGGACGTGTGGAAGGAGGGGTGCAGAGACGGGCAGGACGACAGGAAAAGGGCGGAGAAAGGACAGGAAAGAGCAGGGAAGAGCCGGGAAAGAGTAGAGAAGAGCCGGGGGAGGGTGAGGAAAGGGCCGGAGAAAAGGGGTGTGCCGGGCTCGGCGGAGAAAAAGCCCGAGACGGCGGAAAGGATATACGGAACCTCCGCCGCAATTCGCCGCGGCCGTTTGGGGCGCGGCGCGAACGCCCAGGTCACCGGCCTGTGCCGACGCGCTCACCTGCCAGTTCGCCGACCGGTTCACCGGCCTGCCCGCCGGCCGGCCCACCCGCCTGTCCGACCGCCCGCGCACCGGCCCGTTCAACGGTCCCTGAATCCCGCTGATTCCATGCCCTCACCCTGGCACACCGCGGGCGGAGCGGTCACATACCGAAATCCGATAACCCGGTTGTTATGGCGCGCCGGGTCAGGCGCGGCGGCGGTTGCTGTCCTGGCGCAGCTCGTCGGCGCGGTGGGTGAGGGCGTCGAGGCGGGCGGCGAGGTCGGTGTGGCCGGTGCCGAGGTGGGGGCGCAGCCGGGCCAGGGGCGTGACGAGGCCGGCGGCGTCGGCGCCGCCGAGGGCGCTGTGCAGGGCGGCAAGGTCCGGGCCGGCCTCGGGCGGAAGGTCGGTGAGGGCGGTCAACCGGGCGGCGAGCACGCGCAGTTCTGCCGCGTTGGTACGGGCCCAGGCGGTGACGGTGCGGTCGGCCGCCCGGCGGTCGCGGACGGCCTTGACGCGCTCGGCGAGGGTCTCCTCGGCGCCGGCCCCCTCGGTGGCGGGCGGCGAGGGGCGCAGCCGCAGGTAGCGGTTCTCGGCGGCCTGCCGGCTGGCGACGCCCATGGGCGGGGCGAGGTCGGCCCATGTCGCGCCGGCGGCGCGGGCGGTCTCCACGATGCCGGCCTCCCAGCCGGCGAGCTGGGTGCGCAGCTCGCGCAGCAGCAGGAGGGCGGCCATGGCCTGCTGGGGGTCGGGACGCGGCTCCGTGGTCGGGTGGTCGCCGGGGTCCTGCGCGGCGCGGACCGCGTCGTCGATCGCGGACAGGGCCGCGGCCGCGGCCATGAAGGAGACGGGCTCGGCCGGGGTGCGTCCGTCGGCCCCGGACGGTTCGGGTGCGTCGCTCGCCATGTCATCCACTCCATGACTCGTCGGCTTGTCATCGGATGGATGACATGCTACAACGGAATCAGGTGAAGCGCACTGGCACCACGTGAGAGAGCGATGGAGGTGTTCGCGATGCTGATGCGCACTGACCCGTTCCGCGAACTGGACCGGCTGACCCAGCAGTTCCTGGGCTCCAACGGCACCTGGTCCCGGCCGGCCCCGATGCCGCTGGACGCGTACCGGACCGACGACGAGTACGTGATGTGCTTCGACCTGCCGGGCGTCGACCCGGAGGCGATCGACATCGACGTCGAGCGGAACATGCTGACGGTCAAGGCGGAGCGCCGGCCGCGCGGCGACGGCGACCACGTGAAGTGGGAGCTGTCGGAGCGCCCGCTCGGCGTCTTCTCCCGCCAGGTCATGCTGTCGGACACGCTGGACCCCGAGGGCATCAGCGCCGACTACGACGCGGGTGTGCTGACCCTGCGGATCCCGGTCGCCGAGAAGGCCAAGCCCCGCAAGATCGCGATCAGCCACCGTGGCGACCGCAAGCAGATCCGAGCCTGACCGCGGCCGGACCGATCCGGCTCAGAGATCCGGAAGGAGTCCCATGACCTGGCACGACCTCGTCGGGAAGGTGTGCGACCTCGGCCGCTACGCCACCGACCGGGAGGCCGAGGGCGTCCTGCGGGCGGTACTGGCCGCGCTCGGCGCGCAGCTCGTCGGCGACGAGCGCTGCGACCTGGCCGCCGTCCTTCCCGACGAGGCCCGCGCCGTCTTCGCGGCGCAGATCCCGCTGACCGAGCCGGTCGACGCCCGGGGCTTCGTCGACCTGGTGTCCCGCGCCCTCGGCACCTCCCCGGCCGAGGCCCGCTGGCACACCGGCTCGGTCCTCGCGGCCCTCGACGAGGCCGCCGGCCGGCCCCTCACCGACCGCGTCCTGGCCCAACTGCCGCACGGCTACGCGCTGCTGTTCGGCCGCGCCGACCTCGCCACGGC
>JAJSZB010000022.1:34440-35471 GCA_050613715.1 Streptomyces sp. IBSBF 3018 | reverse complement strand
GCGCACACCCATTCGCCGCTGCCGGTGCGGGCGGCGCTGGCGGCCGCCGCGGAGGCCGGGGGTCCGTTTCCCCGGCTGGTGGTGGGGGACCACGGATTCCTCTGCGGCGCAGGTCAGTTGGGCATCGAGGCGATCGGTCCGGGGGACAGCGACGACCCGGCGGTGTTCGTGGCGGAGGCGGAGGGACGGGTGGCGGTGGCGGTGCCGGTGGGGGACGCCGTACGCTCCGACCACTATCGGCCGCTGACGCGTTATGTGCTGCGGCGGGCGTGGCTCGCACACTAGTCAACCGTTCGCAACTCCTCTTCCCCACTTGCATCATCCGCCCCTAATCTGTGGGGGAGCGCACATGCCTTTTTGGCTGCCGGAGGGGAAGCCGGTGCCGTCATGTGCGGAAGGTTCAGGTGTGTCATGACTGTTACTGAAAGCCGTCCTCTCAACGAGGTCGTGTTCCTCACCGTCGCCGAAGTGGCGGCGGTGATGCGCGTGTCGAAGATGACCGTGTACCGGCTGGTGCACAGCGGTCACCTGCCGGCCATTCGCGTGGGTCGCTCGTTCCGGGTTCCGGAGCAGGCCGTCCACGAGTACCTGCGCGAGTCCTACGTGGGGGTGGAATCTGCCTGAGACGGCCTGCGAGAAGGTCCGGTAACGGGCCGGTGACGGTCTGCGTGGGCCTCGGTTACGCGTGCCACCTCAGGGCGGGTAGGCTTGGCCGACGTAGGTCGTGTGGGCTCGGACGCCCCGCACCGAGTGAAACCGAAGCGAGGGTAGTCGTGGGCTCTGTCATCAAGAAGCGGCGCAAGCGTATGGCCAAGAAGAAGCACCGCAAGCTTCTGAAGCGGACGCGTGTGCAGCGTCGCAACAAGAAGTAGGCGCGCCGGTCGTCGCTCGCCTCGCCCCCTTTCTCCGCCGTCCGGGCGGAGGGAGGGGGCTGCGGCGTCTTCGGGGCCGGGTCCTGGGGGGGCCCCGCGGCGGGGGGGGGGGGCGCGGGGGCCCCCCCCCCCCACTCACATAAAAAATGCAAATATAAT
>JAJSZB010000022.1:0-34430 GCA_050613715.1 Streptomyces sp. IBSBF 3018 | reverse complement strand
CCCCCCCCCCCCCCCCCCCCCCGCCGGGGGCCGGGGGCCCCGGTACGGTGGCAGTCCCCGGAGAAGGGCCGTTACGTGGGCAAGGTGGTTCTGGTCACCGGCGTCGCGCGGCAGCTCGCCGGCGCGTTCGTGCGGCGGGTGCAGCGTGAGCCCGAGGTGGGCCGGGTGGTCGCGGTCGACGCGGTGGCGCCCGGGCACGACCTGGGGGACGCGGAGTTCGTCCGCGCGGACATCCGGCAGCCGGTGATCGGCAAGGTGCTGGCGCAGCACGCGGTGGACACCGTGGTGCACCTGGACGTGAGCGGGACCGCGCTGGGCGCGGGCGGCCGCACCCAGGCCAAGGAGACCAACGTCATCGGCACGATGCAGCTGCTCGGCGCGATCCAGAAGGCGCCGCTGGTGAAGCGGCTGGTGGTGAAGTCGACGACGAGCGTGTACGGGTCGGCTCCGCGTGATCCCGCGGTGTTCACCGAGACGACGCCGGTGAAGTCGGTGCCCAGCGGGGGTTTCGCGAAGGACGCGGTGGAGGTCGAGGGGTACGTCCGGGGGTTCGCCCGGCGGCGGCCGGACGTGGCGGTGGCGGTGCTGCGGTTCGCCAACATCCTGGGGCCGCGCGCGGACACCCCGCTGGCGGAGTACTTCGGGCTGCCGGTGCTGCCGACGGTGTTCGGCTACGACCCGCGGCTGCAGTTCGTGCACGAGGACGACGTGGAGTCGGTGCTGCTGACTGCGACGCTTGAGGCGCGGCGAGGGACGCTGAACAGCGGCACGTTCAACATCGCGGGCGACGGGGTGCTGCTGCTGTCGCAGACGGCGCGGCGGCTGGGCAAGCCGACGGTGCCGGTGCTGCTGCCGGCGGTGACGTGGGTGGGCAGGGTGCTGCGCACGGCGGGCGTCACGGACTTCTCCAGCGAGCAGATCCGGCTGCTGACGCACGGCAGGGTGGTGGACACCCGGCAGATGCGTGAGACGCTCGGGTTCTTCCCGGCGTACACCACGGCCGAGGCGTTCCACGACTTCGCGTTGTCGCGGGGGCCGGGGCTGTTGCCGCCGAGGGTGCTGGCGGGTGCGGTGGACCGCGTGGCGGGGCTGCTGTGAGCGGGCCGTCGGGGTCGGCGGCCGGGGAGCCAGGACCGGCGGGCGGGCCGGAGGGGCCGGACGGGTCGGACGGGTTGGTGGACGGACCGGTGGAAGGAGCCGAGGCCGTGGGCGATGCGAAGGTCATCCCGTTCGACGAGAACTCACGGCGGCGGCGGGCCGGCGCCGGTGCGCGGCCGGAGCAGGCCGCGGCGATTCCGGCGCAGGGCGGCGCCGGCGGGACCGCACCGCCGGAGCCGCCGGAGCAGGACGCGCAGGACGCGCGGGCCCGGGACACGCAGGCTCAGGACGCGCACGCGCAGGGCGGGCAGGACTCGGACGCGGACGCGGAGGCCGGGTCGCTCGGGGACGCGCTGGGCGCGGTCGCCGACCGGCTGCTCGGCGGCGACTGGGAGCGCAAGGTCGCCTCGGGGCTGGCGTTCCTGCGCCGCAGGGTCACCGGCGAGTACGAGGTCGACGAGTTCGGCTACGACGCCGAGCTGACCGACCAGGTGCTGATGTCGCTGCTGCGGCCGGTGTTCGAGCGGTACTTCCGGGTCGAGGTCAGGGGCGTGGAGAACATCCCGGCCGAGGGCGGCGCGCTGGTGGTGTGCAACCACTCCGGGACGCTGCCGATGGACGGCCTGATGGCCCAGGTGGCCGTGCACGACCACCACCCGGCCGGGCGGCACCTGCGGCTGCTCGCCGCGGACCTGGTGTTCGTCCTGCCGCTGGTCAACGAGCTGGCCAGGAAGGCCGGGCACACCCTGGCGTGCGCGGAGGACGCGCAGACGCTGCTGGAGCGCGGCGAGGTGGTCGGGGTGATGCCGGAGGGCTTCAAGGGGCTCGGCAAGCCGTTCTCCGAGCGGTACAAGCTGCAGCGGTTCGGGCGCGGCGGGTTCGTGGCGACCGCGCTGCGCACCGGGGCGCCGATCGTGCCGTGCTCGGTGGTGGGCGCGGAGGAGATCTATCCGATGATCGGCAACTCCCGCACGCTGGCGCGCGTCCTCGGCTTCCCGTACTTCCCGCTCACCCCGACGTTCCCCTGGCTGGGGCCGCTGGGCATGGTGCCGCTGCCGACCAAGTGGACGATCCAGTTCGGCGAGCCCATCGCGACCGACGGCTACGGCCCGGACGCCGCCGAGGACCCCATGCTGGTCTTCAACCTGACCGACCAGGTGCGCGAGAAGATCCAGCACACGCTGTACGAACTGCTGGTGCAGCGGCGGTCGGTGTTCTTCTGACGCGCCTGCGGGCCGGCCGCCGAGGCTCCTTCGAGCCGGCCGCCGCCGGCCGCCGCCGCACCGGACGGAGCTGGTTGTCGGAGCTAGTTGTTCGGGTCGTCGTCGGTGCCGTTCAGGCCCAGGCCCGGGAGCAGGCCGGGCAGCAGCGGCGGCAGGACCACCGAGTGCTGCGGGTCGGTCGGGCTGGGCGTGGGCGTGCCCGAGGTCGGCGACGTCGCCGGGGGCTCGGGGAGCAGGCCGCCCGCGCCGCCGATCAGGCCCTGGGGCGTGGTGCCGGACGGGGACGGCGTGGGGGACTGGCCGGTGCCCGTGCCGTCCTGCGCGCCGCTGGTGGTGGACTGCGACGGGCTCGGCGTCCGCGCGCCCGTCGTGCCGGACCCGCCGGAGCCGCGGCCGCCGTCGTCGCGGGAGGACGAGCCGTGCCGGTGGTCGTGCGGCGCGGGCAGCAGCGGCTGCAGCGGCGCGACCTCCTCGTCTATGGCGGCGAAAACCGAACTCACCTGGTCGGACACGTCGGTGAGCTGGGCCGGCAGCTTGCCGCGCAGATCGCTCCAGCTCTGCCGGTGGGACTCGGCGAAGCTGTTGAGCGCCTCGATCGGCTGCAGCGAGCCGTCCTCCTTGTACGCCTGGGACAGCAGCCGGTGGCCCTCCGCGGCCTCCTGGTGCATCCCGGACAGCGCCTTGCGGACCTCGGCGACCGACTCGTCGTCCAGCTGCCCGCCGCGGCCGCGGTCCATCAGCCGGCGCGCCTCCTGCATGCGGGTGGACGCCATGTCGAGGTAGACCTTGCCGCGGGAGGCGTCGCCGCCGGCCATGTCGAGCTTGAGGTCCTCCATGCCGCGCTTGAGGCCGTAGAGGGTGTCGCCGGGCAGGGCGTTGGTGCTCGCGGCGGCCACACCGCCGAGGGCGCCCGCGGCGACGCCGACGGTCAGGCCGCCGACCGCCAGCCGCCGGGACAGCCGGGAGCGCGGCGCGAGCTTGCGCAGGCCGGCGGCGCGGCGGCCGCCGACGCGCTCCTCCTGCGGCTCGGTGCGCTGCTCGGGCACCCGGCCGGTGGACAGGCTGCCGTCCGCGATCGCCTGCTCCATGGCGGCGATCAGCTGGGCCCGCTGCACGGTCTTGGTCTGCGCCGACATCACCGGCCGTGGCCGGTCGCTGAGGGCGCCCGCGAGGGCCACCAGCGCGGCCTGCTCGGGGTCGGCCCGCCGGTCGGCGGCGTGGGCCCCCGCGTGGGCCGCGGCGTGCCCGCCGTGGCCGGCGTGCCCCGCGTGCTGGTGGCCGTGCGCGCCGTGCGACGCGTGTCCGCCGTGCGTGCCCGCGCCGGGGCCGCCGTGCTGGTCGGTCCGGCCGTGCGTGCCGGGGCCGTCGTGGTCCCGGCCGCCGGAAGCGTCCCCGGGGCCGCCCGGCTCGCCGCCGTGCTCCCCGGGGACGCCGGCGTCCTCAAGGGCCTGGGCGAAGGCGTTCGCCCGGCGGTGTGCCGTTGCCTGTCCGATCACCGGCGGCACCTCCTCTCGTCATCCACACTCGACTCCCCGTACCGCCACGATGGTTGCGCTGCCCGGGGCCGTCCACCCGATCGAGTGAAAAGCGCGGTGCTGTGCGCGGCACAGAAGTGTCTGCATGTGTTGCAACGAGTCCGAACCGGTGGGGTTACGCGACCGCGGTGGCCGTTGCGCGGCCGTATCGGCGGCACCTCGGGGTCACCGGGCGTCGTCGGGCAGCAGGCGGGCCAGGGTGCGCACGGCGCGGTACTGGAGGGTCTTGATGGCGCCCTCGTTCTTGCCCATCACGCGCGCGGTCTCGGCCACCGACAGGCCCTGCAGGAAGCGCAGCGTGACGCATTCCTGCTGCTGGGGGTTGAGTTTGCGGACGGCGGTCATCAGCGCCTCGTTGGACAGCGACTCCATCACGGAGTCCTCGGGGCTGCGCTCGACCTCGTTGGCGTCGAGCATCTCGCCGGTGGTCACTTCGAGGCGGAAGCGGCTGGACTTGAAGTGGTCGGCGACCAGGTTGCGGGCGATGGTGACCAGCCACGCGCCGAAGTCGCGGCCCTGCCAGGTGAAGGTGCCGATGCGGCGCAGCGCGCGCAGGAACGTCTCGCTGGTCAGGTCCTCGGCGGTGGCCCGGCTGCCGACGCGGTAGTAGATGTACCGGTAGACGGTGTCGCTGTAGTGGTCGTAGAGCCGCCCGAACGCCTCCGTCTCGCCGTCCTGGGCGCGTTCGACCAGATCCATCATCCGGCCGCTGTCGGTGTCGGAGGAGGGCCTGCGGGCGGCCCCCTGGGCGGTGGCGGCCGCGCCGCGCTGGGCGCCCTGGCCGTGCCGGGGGGCGGCGCTGCCGGCGCGGGTGCGTCTGCCGGCGGCGGTGCTGGTTTCGGCCATCGCGTAGGCGGGGCCGGGGACGGTGGGACCGGACGTGGCGAGGGCGGGCCCGGGCTGCGCGGGGACGTGGCGCACCAGGCAGTCGATAACCAGTGCGCGCAACGCGGCCAGGCCGGAGGTGCTAACCCCGTCGTGTGGGTACACGGGACTCCCAGAGGCAGAACTTCCATCACGTGCAGTACGGGACCGTTCACCCGTCGTGGCGACGTGTGGGTACCGGAATGCGTCTGAGGAGAATAACGCTTCGTACAGGCGACGCTACACCGAGTTGCTCAAATCGCCGTTTCCGCCGTTTCCTGTACGCATTCGCGATCGCTCAATTATCGAACGGGCGACGTCCGTTGACCACTTCTGGTCGTGAAATGCTCGCGGAGAGAGCGTGTTGTGCCCGTGTGGCGCGAGGGGGAATCGGGGCGCGCGGGCGGCCGGAAAGAGGCGGTCGCCCGCTTCCGTCGGACGGTCGCGCGGCGTGGCGGGCGGCGGTGTGGCGTGGCGGGCGGCGGCGTTGCGGGCAGTGGCGCGGCGGCGGCGTGGCGGGCGGTGGTGCGCGGGCCGGGCCGGGGCGGCCCGGCGTTCAGCGGCGTCTGCGGTGGACGGCGATGGCGGCCAGGACGCCGCCGGCCAGCGCGCCGGTGCCGGCCGCCGCGGGCAGGCCGATCCTGGCCGCCTTGCGGCCGGTGCGGTAGTCGCGCAGCCGCCAGCCGTGCGCCCGGGCGTGCCGGCGCAGGCTCGTGTCGGGGTTGATCGCGTACGGGTGGCCGACCAGCGAGAGCATCGGGATGTCGTTGTGCGAGTCGCTGTAGGCGGCGCAGCGCGACAGGTCCAGGTCCTCGGCGGCGGCCAGCGCGCGGACCGCCTCGGCCTTGGCCGGGCCGTGCAGCGGCTCGCCGACCAGCCGGCCGGTGTAGACGCCGTCGACGGACTCCGCGACGGTGCCCAGCGCGCCGGTCAGGCCGAGCCGGCGGGCGATGATCGTGGCGGTCTCCACCGGCGCCGCGGTCACCAGCCAGACCCGCTGCCCGGCGTCCAGGTGCGCCTGGGCGAGCGCGCGGGTGCCCGGCCAGATCTTGTCCGCCATGTACTCGTCGTAGATCTCCTCGCCGATGGAGGTCAGCTCCTCCACCCGGTGGCCCCTGACGATGGACAGCGCGCTGTCGCGGGCGTCCTGCATGTGTGCGGGGTCCTCGGCGCCGGCCAGCCGGAAGTACGCCTGCTGCCAGGCGAAGCGCAGCAGGTCGCGCTTGTGGAAGAACTTCCGCTTGTACAGGCCGCGGCCGAAGTGGAAGAGCGCGGCGCCCTGCATGACGGTGTTGTCGAGGTCGAAGAAGGCGGCGGCGCGCGCGTCGCGGGCCACCGGGGCGTCCTGCGGGTCGGCGGTGCCGGCGGCGGTCTCGGCAGCGGTCTCGGCAGTGGTCTCGTCAGCGGTCTCGCCGGAGGTCCGTGCGGCGGTCTCGTCAGCCGTCCGCGCGGCGGAACGCGCGGCGGCGGACGACTCCCGCGCGGCGCTCGCGGCGGTCGCGGCGTGCTCGGCGGCCAGCGTGGCCAGTGCGCTCTCCGCGGCCTCCGCCGCGGCCGCGCCGGCCCGCACACTCCGCTCGGTCGCGGACTGCCTACGGGGGGTGAGCCATCTGAGTGCGGCCATGCACGCGAGCATAACCACCTTGCGGGGCAGGCCCGATGCGCCCGCGAAGCCGTTGTGTGAACGCGGCGCGACACAATGGCGGACATGACCCCATCGAGCACCGGACCCGCCTCCGAGGTCCGTACCGTCACGCTGATCGTCAAGCCCGGCTGCCACCTGTGCGACGACGCGCGCGAGGTCGTCACCAAGGTCGCCGCCGAGACCGGCGCACGGGTGACCGAGCAGGACATCACGCAGGACGCCGCGTTGTACGACCGCTACTGGGAGCAGATCCCGGTGGTCCTCGTCGACGGCGAGCAGCACACGTTCTGGCGCGTCGACGAGGCCAGGCTGCGCGGCGCCCTCACGTAGCGGCGTCCTCGCGCAGCGGAAGATCCGGAAGGCGGGTGGTTTACGCGGGTTGACCGGGGTCGGGGGGCTTCACGTAACATCGGGGACGTTTTGTACGGCCGGGGGTGAGGTTGAGGAGCGCCCCCGGTGGTCGCAGACGGCAGCGCAGGGCCCCACGCGCCACGGGGTTTCGCCGTGGTGGACCTGGAGGCGACGGGCTCGTCCTCGCACCGGCACCGGGTGGTCGAGCTGGCGGTCGTGCTGCTGGACCGCGATCTGGTGCCGCAGGGCGAGTTCAGCACGCTGGTCGACCCGCAGGGCCCGGTCGGCCCGACCCACATCCACGGCATCGAGCCTGACCACCTCGGCGGCGCCCCGCGCTTCGCCGGCATCGCCGGCCGGCTGCTCGCGCTGCTGCGCGGTCGGGTGCTGGTCGGCCACAACGTCGGCTGCGACCGGGCGTTCCTGGTCGCCGAGTACGCCCGGCTGGGCCTGCGGATGCCGGCCGTGCCGGAGCTGTGCACGATGCGGCTGGCCGCCGCCCGCGGCACCCTGCCCGGCGGCGCCCCCTCCCGCTTCCCGCCGCACGGGCTGAGCCTGCGCGCGGTCGCGGCCGATGCGGGGATCACCGACTGGAGTCCGCACACCGCGCTCGGTGACGCGCAGGCGACCGCCGCGCTGTTCGCGCGGTTCGCCGCCGGGGTGGCGGACCTGCCGGGGCTGCTGGCGCTGGCCGCCGGGGTGCGCTGGCCGGAGCCGTCCGGCGTGCTGGCCGCCGCGGACGCGCTGTGGGTGCGGCGGCGCACCGAAACGGTGCGCCGGCCGGTGCCGAACGTCCGCCACGGGGGCGCGTGATGCCCATCACTTCCGCCGGGCAAATCGGACACCATCTTTGTGCACGCGTTCACAAAGACATAGCCTGGCGTCCACGGGGCGGCTCCAAGGACCGTGGTCGCCCTCAGCCCAGCTCTACCCGCAGGAGCACCGTGGCAACTGGCCGATCACACCGACCGGCGACCCGCGGCCGAGGGATTCCCGAGGCCACCGTCGCCAGACTTCCGCTGTACCTGCGGGCGCTGACAGCTCTGTCCGAGCGCTCCGTGCCCACCGTGTCCTCGGAGGAACTCGCCGCGGCCGCCGGGGTCAACTCGGCCAAGCTGCGCAAGGACTTCTCCTACCTCGGCTCCTACGGCACGCGGGGCGTCGGCTACGACGTGGAGTATCTCGTGTACCAGATCAGCCGGGAACTCGGGCTCACCCAGGACTGGCCGGTCGTCATCGTCGGTATCGGCAACCTGGGCGCGGCCCTGGCCAACTACGGCGGCTTCGCCTCCCGCGGCTTCCGCGTGGCGGCCCTGCTGGACGCCGACGCGGGCCTGGCCGGGCGCCTGGTCGCCGGGCTGCCGGTGCGGCACATCGACGAACTGGAGTCGATCGTCGCCGACAACCAGGTGTCCATCGGCGTCATCGCCACCCCCGCGGGCGCCGCCCAGGAGGTCACCGACCGCCTGGTCGCGGCCGGCGTGACCTCCATCCTCAACTTCGCCCCCACCGTGCTGTCGGTGCCCGACGGCGTGGACGTCCGCAAGGTCGACCTCTCCATCGAGCTGCAGATCCTCGCCTTCCACGAGCAGCGCAAGGCCGGTGAGGACCGCCAGGAACCGGACGGGGACGTGCCCGCCGTGATGCCCGCATGAGCCTTCTGGTCGTCGGACTGTCACACCGCACCGCCCCGGTGAGCGTCCTGGAGCGCGCCGCGCTGGGCGCCGACACGCGCACCAAGCTGCTGCAGGACGCGCTGGCCGCCGAACCCGCCGCCGAGGCGGTCGTGCTGGCCACCTGCAACCGGGTCGAGCTGTACGCGGACGTCGACAAGTTCCACGCCGGCGTGGAGGAGCTGTCCACGCTGCTCGCCCGGCACAGCGGCGTCGGCCTCGACGAGCTGACCCCGCACCTGTACGTGCACTACGAGGACCGGGCCGTCCACCACCTGCTGTCGGTGGCCTGCGGGCTGGACTCGATGGTGGTCGGCGAGGGCCAGATCCTCGGCCAGATCAAGGACGCGCTGGCGGCCGGCCAGGAGCTGCACACCGCCGGCCGGATGCTCAACGACCTGTTCCAGCAGGCGCTGCGGGTCGGCAAGCGGGCGCACTCCGAGACCGGCATCGACCGGGCCGGACAGTCCCTGGTCACCTTCGGCCTCGAACAGCTCGCGCCCACCACCGGCGCACTGGCCGGCAAGCGGGCGCTGGTGGTCGGCGCCGGATCGATGTCCTCGCTGGCCGCCGCGACCCTGGCGCGGGCCGGCGTCGCCTCCGTCACCGTCGCCAACCGCACCGCCGAGCGGGCGGAGCGGCTGGCCCGGCTGCTCACCGAGCAGGGCGCCGCGCACGGCACCACCGCCCGCGCGATCGGCATCGGCCAGGTCCGCCAGGCGCTGCCCGAGGCCGACCTGGTGGTGTCCTGCACCGGCGCGACCGGCCTGGTGCTGACCGCCGCCGACCTGCGCGGGGCCGTCACGGGACGCCCCGCCGACGCGCCGCTCGCGGTGCTCGACCTGGCCATGCCGCGCGACGTGGACGCCGCCGCCCACGACGTGCCCGGCGTGCACCTGGTGGACATCGAGGACCTGGCCGCCGCCTCCGCGGACGCGCCGATGGCCGCCGACGTGGACCAGGTGCGGGCCATCGTCGCCGAGGAGGTCGCCGCCTTCGGCGCCGCCCAGCGCGCGGCCCGCATCACCCCGACCGTGGTCGCGCTGCGCGCCATGGCCGCCGATGTCGTGGCGGGTGAACTCGCCCGGCTGGACGGTAGGCTGCCCGGTCTGGACGACAAGCAGCGCGCGGAGATCACCCAGACCGTGCGCCGCGTCGTGGACAAACTCCTGCACGCGCCGACCGTGCGGGTCAAGCAGCTGGCCGGCGAGCCCGGCGGCGCGGGGTACGCGGACGCGCTGCGCGAACTCTTCGACCTGGACCCGCAGACGGTCGCCGCCATGCGCTCCGCGCCGGCAGCACCGGCAGCACCGGTGGTACCAGAACCGAATCGAGGCCCCCGATGAACCCGCAAGCGTCCTCCGCGAAGGAGTCCGCCCCCGGCGGGGCGGCCCCGCTGCGCCTGGGCACGCGGAAGAGCACGCTCGCCGTGGCCCAGTCGGGCATGGTCGCCGAGCAGGTCCGCACGGTGACCGGCCGCGAGGTCGAACTGGTGGAGATCACCACCTACGGCGACGTCTCCCGGGAGAGCCTGGAGCAGATCGGCGGCACCGGCGTCTTCGTCTCGGCGCTGCGCGACGCGCTGCTGTCCGGCGAGATCGACCTGGCCGTGCACAGCCTGAAGGACCTGCCGACCGCCGGGGCGCCCGGCCTGGTGCTCGCCGCGATCCCGGTCCGCGAGGACCCGCGCGACGTGCTGATCGCCCGCGACGGCCTGACCTTCGCGACGCTGCCGCCCGGCGCCCGCGTCGGCACCGGGGCGCCGCGCCGCGCCGCGCAGCTCAACGCGTGGGCACGGTCACACGGCCGGGAGATCGAGACGGTCCCGATCCGCGGCAACATTGACACCCGGATCGGGTACGTTACTTCCGGCAAGCTCGACGCGGTCGTGCTGGCCGCCGCCGGGCTCAACCGTATCGGCCGGCTCGCCGAGGCGAGCGAGCTGATCGGCGCCGACACCGTACTGCCCGCTCCCGGCCAGGGGGCGCTGGCCGTGGAGTGCGCCGCCTCCGACCCGGAGCTGGCCGCACAGCTCGCCGAGCTCGACGACCCGGGGACCCGGGCCGCCGTGACCGCAGAGCGATCCCTGCTCGCCGCCCTTGAGGCCGGCTGCTCCGCGCCCGTGGGCGCGCTCGCCGACCTCGTGGCCGACGGGCAGGCTACCGAGCTGCGCCTGCGCGCCGTCGTCGGCACCACCGACGGCGTCACGCTGGTGCAGATGTCCACCACCGGCCCCGTACCGGCATCGGACGACGAGGCGCTGGCCCTGGGCCGCGAACTCGCCGAGGCGATGCTCGCCAAGGGAGCGGCCGGTCTTATGGGGGAGCGCACACCTTGAACCCCGCCGCCGTCGCGACAACCAACTCCGCCGGGACCACGACCGCAGGCGCGGCCGCCGGACCCGGCGGGACCGCCGCAGGCCATGTGACCTTCCTCGGCGCAGGGCCGGGCGACCCCGGACTGCTGACGCTGCGCGCCGTGGAGGCGCTCGCGCTGGCCGACGTCCTGGTCGGCGACGCATCCGTGCTCGACGTGGTCCGCGCGCACGCCCGGGCGGACGTGTGCACGACCGACCTGGCCGCCGACATCGCCGCCGCGGCCGCGTCCGCCGAGGCCGCGGCGGCCGCCCCCGGGGCAGCCGCGGGCACCGCGAACGGCGCGGCGCCGGGCGCGGACTCCGCTGCCTCCGCCGTCGCCTCACAGCTTGTCATGGCGTCCGCGCGGTCCGGCAAGCGGGTGGTGCGGGCCGTCGCGGGCGACCCCGGCCTCGACTCCTCCGCCGCCGCCGAGATGCTCGTCTGCGCGCAGGCCGGCATCCCCTTCGAGGTGGTGCCCGGCGTCGCCACGGCGCTCGGCGTGCCCGCCTACGCGGGCGTCCCGCTCGCCGGCGACGTGCGGTTCGTGGACGCCGCGACCGCCTCCGACCGCTGCTGGAGCGAGGTCGGCGCCAGCGACGCGACGCTGGTGGTGTCCACCACCCTGCAGACCGTCGCCGCCGCCGCGGCCGAACTCATCGCGTGCGGCCGCAAGCCCGACACCGCGCTGACCGTCACCGTGGCCGGCACCACCACCCGGCAGCGCACCTGGACCGCCACGCTGGCCGGCATCGCCGCCGAACTGAAGGCCACCAAGGCGCTGCCCACCCCGGAGGGCCCGATCGCCGCGATAGCCGTTGTCGGCGAACGCACCGCGCAGCGCAGGCACCTGTCCTGGTTCGAGACCAAGCCGCTGTTCGGCTGGCGGGTGCTGGTGCCGCGCACCAAGGAGCAGGCCGAGTCCCTGTCGGACCAGCTGCGCTCCTACGGCGCGGTGCCGCACGAGGTCCCCACCATCGCCGTCGAACCCCCGCGCACCCCGCAGCAGATGGAGCGCGCGGTCAAGGGCCTGGTCACCGGCCGCTACGAGTGGATCGCGTTCACGTCCGTCAACGCGGTCAAGGCGGTACGGGAGAAGTTCGAGGAGTACGGCCTGGACGCGCGGGCGTTCGCCGGGATAAAGGTCGCCGCGGTCGGCGAGCAGACCGCCCGGGCGCTGGTCGACTTCGGCGTCAAGCCGGACCTGGTGCCCAGTGGCGAGCAGTCGGCGGCCGGCCTGCTGGACGACTGGCCGCCCTACGACCCGGTGTTCGACCCGATCGACCGCGTCTTCCTGCCGCGCGCCGACATCGCCACCGAGACGCTCGTGGCCGGCCTGGTCGAACTCGGCTGGGAGGTCGACGACGTGACGGCCTACCGCACGGTCCGCGCCTCGCCGCCGCCGGCCGACACCCGCGAGGCGATCAAGGGCGGCGGCTTCGACGCGGTCCTCTTCACCTCGTCCTCGACGGTCCGCAACCTCGTCGGCATCGCCGGCAAGCCGCACAACGTCACGGTGATCGCCTGCATCGGGCCGGCCACCGCGAAGACGGCCGAGGAGCACGGGCTGCGGGTCGACGTGATGTCCCCCGAGCCGTCCGTGCACGCGCTGGCGCAGGCGCTGGCCGATTTCGGGACGGCGCGGCGGCTGGCCGCGGAGGAGGCGGGCGATCCCGTCACCCGCCCCTCGGAGCGCCGCCCCGGCGCCCGCCGGCGCCGGGTCTGACCGGACGACGTTGCCCCTCAGGGGGCGGGGGGACGTCCGGCGGCGAGGGCTACTTGAAGACGACGACGGTCGAGCCCTTGACCGTGTTGTTCCAGATCTTCAGCGCGTCGGCGCGGTGCACGCGGATGGCGCCGGTGTGCAGGGAGGGGTCCGGCGCCGTCACGTTGTCGCTGACCGGCGCGGAGAACGCGACCCATGTCTCCGCGGTGTACTCGAAGAAGACCGCGTGCTCGATCGCGACGCCGTCCGTGCCGGTGCTCGACGGCGTGCGCTTGCTCACGTAGTAGACGCCCGGCTTCGCCAGGACCGTGCCGGGCTGGACCAGGAAGCTGGAGACCGAACCCGTCTTGGAGACGACCCACACGCGGTTCTGGCTCACCGAGTAGACGATGCGCTTGCCGGTGTCACCGCCCTGCGGGACCGGCGGCGGGGTCTGCGGCGCCGTGGGGCGCGTGGAGACGGAGGGGTGCGGCGTGGGGTGGCCGGCCGTCGGCTTCGCCGGGACGTCGCCGTTCGCCTGGAAGGCCAGCACGCAGACCGCGGCCAGTGCCGCACCGGTCAGCCCGGTCACGGTGGCCCACGAGGGTATGCCTCGGCGGCTCATCTGCGGTTCCTTCCTCCCCTGGTGCCGGCCCTGGCCCGGCCCGGCGCCTGCCCGGCACCCGCCTGGTGCCCCAGAACCTACAGGCCGCGGGCGACTTCCGTGGCCCAGTAGGTCAGGATCAGGTGCGCCCCGGCCCTGCGGATCGACGTCAACGTCTCCGCAATCGTACGGTCCCGGTCGATCCAGCCGTTCGCCGCCGCCGCCTCCACCATCGCGTACTCGCCGGAGACCTGGTACGCCGCGACCGGCACGTCCGTCTCCGCGGCGACCTTGGCCAGCACGTCCAGATACGGCAGCCCGGGCTTGACCATCACCATGTCCGCGCCCTCGGCCAGGTCCAGGGCCAGCTCGCGCATCGACTCGCGCAGATTCGCCGGGTCCTGCTGGTACGTCTTGCGGTCGCCCTTGAGGGAGGAGCCCACGGCCTCGCGGAACGGCCCGTAGAACGCGGAGGCGTACTTCACGGTGTAGGCGAGGATCGACACGTCCTGCCGGCCCACCCCGTCCAGCGCCCGGCGGACCTCGCCCACCTGGCCGTCCATCATCCCGGACGCGCCGAGCACATGGGCGCCCGCGTCGGCCTGCACCCGGGCCATCTCCGCGTACCGCTCCAGCGTCGCGTCGTTGTCCACCCGGCCCTGCGCGTCCAGGACGCCGCAGTGGCCGTGGTCGGTGTACTCGTCCAGGCACAGGTCGGACATGATGACCAGGTCGTCGCCGACCTCCTTGACCACGTCGCGGATGGCGACCTGGAGGATGCCGTCGGGATCGGTGCCCGACGAGCCCACCGCGTCCTTCGTCTCCGGCACGCCGTACAGCATCAGCGCGCCGACCCCGGCCTCGACGGCCTCGACGGCCGCCGCGCGCAGGGTGTCACGCGTGTGCTGCACCACACCGGGCATCGACGGAACCGGCACCGGCTCGGTGATCCCCTCGCGGACGAACGCCGGCAGGATCAGATCGGCGGGGTGCAGCCTCGTCTCGGCCACCAGCCTGCGCATCGCGGGCGTGGTGCGCAGCCGCCGCGGCCGCGCCCCCGGGAACTCGCCGTACCTGGACATCGACCACTCCTCCTCCGGGCGTCCTCTCCCACCACGGTACGCCCGCGCGCGGCGTGCTCTTCCCGACGCCCAGTCGGCGCCGGAGCCCGCGGGAACAGCGCTCCCGCGGGCCCCGGGGAGCCGCCGTCAGAGGCGCTCGGGAGTGCGGATGCCGAGCAGCGCCAGGCCCTGGCGCAGGGTCCGCGCGGTCAGCTCGCACAGGAACAGGCGGTTCTCCACCTGCGCGGGGCCGCCGTCCGCGGTGAGCACCGGGCACTGCTCGTAGAACGTCGTGAACAGCGACGCCAGCTGGTAGAGGTACGAGGCCAGGCGGTGCGGCTCGTAGGTCTGCGTGACCTCGGCCAGGGCGTCGGCGAAGGCGTCCAGGTGCAGGCCCAGCGCCCGCTCGGCCGGTTCGAGCGCCAGCTCCGGGTGAGCGGCCGCCCGCTGCTCCGGGCCGGCCTTGCGGAAGATCGACCGGGTCCTGGCGTAGGCGTACTGGATGTACACGCTCGTGTCGCCGTTGAGCGAGACCATCCGGTCCAGGTCGAAGACGTAGTCCCGGCCGAGTGAGGTGGACAGGTCGGCGTACTTCACCGCGCCGATGCCCACCTGCCGGCCGTTGGCCTCGATCTCCTCCTCGGACAGGCCGATCTTCCCGCCCTTGTCCCGCACCACGGCGGTGGCCCGCTCGACTGCCTCGTCCAGCAGGTGCTCCAGCTTGACGCTCTCCCCGGACCGGGTCTTGAACGGCTTGCCGTCCTTGCCGAGCAGGGTGCCGAACGGCAGGTGCCGCACCGTCACCTCGTCGGTCAGCCAGCCGGCCCGCCGGGCGGTCTCGAAGACCATCCGGAAGTGCAGCGACTGCCGCACGTCCACCACGTAGAGCAGCGTGTCGGCGTGCAGCCTCCCGGTCCGGTCCCGGATCGCGGACAGGTCGGTGGCCGCGTAGCCGAAGCCGCCGTCGGTCTTGCGGACGATCAGCGGGACCGGCTCGCCGTCCTTGCCCTTGATGTCGTCGAAGAACACGCACAGCGCGCCGTTCGACCACACCGCGACGCCGGCCTTCTCCAGCAGGTCGCAGGTCTCGACCAGCATGTCGTTGTACCCGGACTCGCCGACGATGTCCTCGTCGCGGATCTCGATGTCCAGCTTCCGGTAGACGGAGTCGAAGTAGATCTTCGACTCGTCCACAATCTGCTGCCACAGGCCGAGCGTCTCCGGATCGCCGGCCTGCAGGTCGACCACCCGCCGCCTGGCCCGGTCCTTGAACTCCTCGTCGCTCTTGAACAGCGCGCCGGACGCCTTGTAGAGCCGGTCGAGCCGGGACATCGACGCCTCGCCCGCGTCCGCCTCGTCCTCGCTGTGGTCCAGCTCGTGCGGGTGCTCGATCAAGTACTGCACGAGCATGCCGAACTGGGTGCCCCAGTCGCCGATGTGGTGCCTGCGGACGACCTTCTCGCCGCCGAACTCCAGGATCTTCACGATCGCGTCGCCGATCACCGAGGACCGCAGGTGGCCGACGTGCATCTCCTTCGCCACGTTCGGCTGCGCGTAGTCGATGACGGTGGTGCCGGGGGCGTCCAGCACGGGCACGCCGAGCCGCTCGTCGGCGGCCCGGGCGGCCAGGTTCGCGGTGATCGCGGCGTCGGCCACCGTGATGTTGAGGAAGCCGGGGCCGGAGACCTCGACGCCGGCGATCACCTCGTCGGCGGGCAGCGCCCCGAGCACCTCGGCGGCCAGCTCCCGCGGATTGGCCTTGGCCCGCTTGGCCAGGCCCAGCACGCCGTTGGCCTGGAAGTCGGCCCGGTCGCTTCGGCGCAGCAGCGGGTCGGCGTCGACGGCCGACGGGGCCGCGGCAGCCAGAGCTGCGGCCACACGCTGCTGGAGCGAAGCGGACAGGGAGGGGACCGAGGCCATGGAAGTGCCGTTTCCGTGTGAGTGGGTCGTGGAATGCCCGGCGGGATGCGGACCATGTCGAGTATCCCACGGCGAACAGCGCGGCCAACCGGTTATCCACAGGCCCTGAGCGGTCGCGGCGGTTGTCCACAGGGACGGACGGGCGCGGCTCCGGATCTGGGAGAATGGACGGCGTCGAGCAACCTCCCCGTCGGGCAAGCACCCCGTCGGGCAAACACCCCGCCGAGAACCATCCCAGGAAGAAGAGGACCGTGGCTCAGAGCACCGAGGCCGACTGGGTCTCCCGTTTCGCGGACGACGTGATCGCCGAGTCGGAGCGCCGCGCCCCGGGCGCTGTGACATCGGTCGCCGGCGCTCCGGTTGTCGTCGTCGCGTCCGGGCTCAGCCCCTCCGGGCCGATCCACCTGGGCAATCTGCGCGAGGTGATGACCCCGCACCTGGTCGCCGACGAGATCCGCCGCCGCGGCCACCGGGTCCGGCACCTGATCTCCTGGGACGACTACGACCGCTACCGCAAGGTCCCGGCCGGGGTGCCCGGGGTGGACGAGTCGTGGGCCGAGCACATCGGCAAGCCGCTCACCTCGGTGCCCGCGCCGGCCGGCTCCCCGCACCCGAACTGGGCGGAGCACTTCAAGGCCCAGATGACCGAGGCCCTCGCCGAGCTGGGCGTGGAGTACGACGGCATCAGCCAGACCGCGCAGTACACCTCCGGCGCCTACCGCGAGCAGATCCTGCACGCGATGCGGCACCGCGCGGAGATCGACGCGATCCTCGCGCAGTACCGCACCAAGAAGGCCGCGCCGGCCAAGAAGCCGGGCCAGGGCCAGAAGCCGGTCGACGCGGCCGAGCTGGAGGCCGAGGAGGGCTCGGGGGCCGCCGCCGAGGACGACGGCAGCGCCACCGCGGGCTCCGGCGTGGGGTACGTCCCGTACAAGCCGTACTGCGCGGAGTGCGGCAAGGACCTCACCACGGTCACGGCGTACGACGACGAGACCACCGAGCTGACGTACACCTGCGCGTGCGGGCACGGCGAGACCGTCAGGCTCAGCGAGTTCGACCGCGGCAAGCTGGTGTGGAAGGTCGACTGGCCGATGCGCTGGGCCTACGAGGGCGTGGTCTTCGAGCCGTCCGGCGTCGACCACTCGTCGCCCGGCTCGTCCTTCCAGGTCGGCGGGCAGATCGTCGGGCCGATCTTCGGCGGTCAGCAGCCGATCGGGCCGATGTACGCGTTCGTGGGCATCTCCGGCATGGCCAAGATGTCGTCCTCGCGCGGCGGCGTGCCCACCCCGGGCGACGCGCTGCGGATCATGGAGCCGCAGATCCTGCGCTGGCTGTACGCCCGCCGCCGCCCCAACCAGTCCTTCAAGATCGCCTTCGACCAGGAGATCCAGCGGCTGTACGACGAGTGGGACGCGCTGCAGCGCAAGGTCGACGAGGGCACCGCGCTGCCCGGAGACCTGGCCGCGTACGCCCGCGCGGCCGGCACCGCGAGCGGGGAGCTGCCGCGCACCCCGCGCCCGCTGCCCTACCGCACGCTGGCCTCGGTCGCGGACATCACGGCCGGCGCGCGGGAGCAGACGCTGCGCATCCTGTCCGAGCTGGACCCGGCCCGGCCGCTGTCCTCGCTGGACGAGGTCCGCCCCCGGCTGGACCGCGCGGAGAACTGGATCTCCACGCAGGTCCCGGCCGAGCAGCGCACCCTGGTCAGGCCGGAGCCGGACCGGGCGCGGCTGGCCGCGCTGGGGGAGTCCGAGCGCGGCGCGCTGAAGCTGCTGGTCGACGGCCTCGACGAGCACTGGTCGCTGGACGGCCTGACCACGCTGGTCTACGCGGTGCCCAAGGTGCAGGCCGGCCTGGACCCGCAGGCCAAGCCGACGCCCGAGCTGAAGGTCGCCCAGCGCTCCTTCTTCGCGCTGCTCTACGAGCTGCTGGTCGGCCGCGACACCGGCCCCCGGCTGCCCACGCTGCTGCTGGCCGTGGGCCAGGAGAAGGTGCGCGCGCTGCTCGGCGCGGAAGGCTGAGACGAGCGCCTGCGGGGCGGCGCGTGGCGGACGGCGCCTGAGGGTTGCGCCTGAGGGGTGCACGGGTCCGGGGGCCGGAGGCTCCCGGACCCGCGGGCCTGCGGGCCGATGAGCGGCGCGCAGGGGCCTGGGCGCGGTAGCGATCCCCGGACCCGCGGCTCTGCGGGCTGATGAGCGGGCCGGGGTGCGGGGCGCTCGTGGGCGCGGGGCCGGGTGCGGGGGCGCGGGTTACGGGATGCTCTCGGCGTTCGCCTCGGAGGTGTAGCGGTAGCGCAGCTCGCGCACGGCCTTGACGAGGTGGCGCTCCTCGGGCGGCGTGCCGCTGTACAGCTCGGGCAGGAAGCGCGCGAGCTGCCGGGCGCCCGGGAGGGTGCCGTTCTGCTGGGCGTAGGCGCGGTAGGCCGCGAAGTAGGCGTCCGCGGGGGAGACGTCCTCGGGCAGGTCGAGTCCCGCGAGCGGGAAGGTCTCCAGCTCGACCTCGGGCTCCGGCTCGGGGCCCGGCTCCGGCTGGACCTGCTGCTGTGGCTGGGCCTGCGGCTGCTGGACCCGCTGCGGCTGCTGTTGCTGCGGCGCGGGCGCGGGCTGGGCCTGGGACCGCGCCTGGGGCTGCGCGGGGGCGGCCTGTTGCGGCTGCTGCTGGTAGGGGGCTGCGCCGGGCTGCTGCTGCTCGCCGGGGCCGGGGAAGGCGCGGCCGTCGGTCCCGTAGCCACCGCCCGCGCTGTCGAAGCCGTCCGGGCCGTTCACCGCGCCGCCGCCCGTGCCGCCCGTGCCGTTGACGCCGGCGGTCTGGCCGTTGGCGTAGCCGCCGTTGCCGTTCGCGGGGACGGCGCCGTTCATGCCGTTGACGCCGTTCATCCCGTTCGGCGCGCCGCCGTTGAGCGCGCCGTAGCCCAACGGCCGCTCCTGGTACGGCCCGACGGGGGCCATCACCGGCGGCTGCTGGTACTGCTGCGGGTACGGCGGGGCGAACCACGGGCTGTCGTGCGGCATCACCTGCTGCGGCGCGCCGACGTCGCCGTACTGCTGCTGGTACATCAGCTGCTCGGCCGCCTGCCTGCGGGCGTGGAACTCCTCCTCCGTCAGCGGAGGTTGCTGCATCCCCGCGGCCACCGGGACCTGCCCGCCCGGCACCTGCCCGCCCTGGACCTGACCCTGACCCTGCGCCAGCGCCTGCTCCTGCGACGGCAGTTGGGCGCCGGGCCCGTCCGCCTGCCCGGCGGCCGCACCGACCGCACCGTTCGCGGCGGCCGCACCGTTCACGCCGACCGCCCCGGCCGCCGCCGCGGACTGCCCCGGCTGCTGCGGTTGTTCACGCTCCGGCGCCGCGCCGGACGGCTGCCCGGCCTCCAACTCCTTGACCGCCGCCGCCACTTCGATGCCCGCGGCGGCGAGCCCCGCCTCCGCCGTCTCGGCCAGCGGCACCCCGTAGCGGGCCAGCCGCAGCGGCATGATCGCCTCGATCGGGGCCCTGCGCCGCCACGCGACGCCGTAGCGCGCCCGCAGCCGGGCCCGGTAGACCAGGCGGTCCTGCTCGCGCCGGATCGTCTCCTCGTACGACCGCAGCTCCCACAGCTTCATCCGCCGCCACAGCCGGAAGGTCGGCACCGGCGCGAGCACCCACCGGGTGATGCGCACCGACTCCATGTGCTTGTCCGCGGTGATGTCCGCGACCCGGCCGATCGCGTGCCGGGCCGCCTCGACCGCCACCACGAACAGCACCGGGATGATCGCGTGCATGCCGACCCCGAGCGGATCGGGCCAGGCCGCCGCGCCGTTGAACGCGATGGTCGCCGCGGTCAGCAGCCACGCCGTCTGCCGCAGCAGCGGGAACGGGATGCGCAGCCAGGTCAGCAGCAGGTCCAGCGCCAGCAGTACGACGATGCCGGCGTCCACACCGATCGGGAAGACGTTCGCGAACCAGCCGAAGCCCTTGTGCAGGGCCAGCGTGCGCACCGCGGCGTAGGACCCGGCGAAGCCGATCCCCGCGATCACCACCGCGCCCGCGACCACGATGCCGACGAGTATCCGGTGCGTGCGGGTCAAACGTATCGCGGCCACCCGCGACCCTCCTGCGCTCGGGCCGCCGTCCCTGCGACGGCGGCTCCTGTCCCCGTGACCAGGGCGTGTCCGCAAAGTCGTGCCTGCCCCACGACGCCTGGCACGCACTCCCCCAGCCTGGCGGCCGGGGGTGCCCCCAGCTGCGTTGTCGGGCTCGTCCGAGTAGGCCCACTACGAGGACGACCCTCCGCCTTGCGATCTGGGGGCACCGCCCAGGCGAAGCCCTGGGGGAGCACCAGACGCCGCGGGACCGCCCTCCGGGCGACGACACGACTTTGCGGACACGCCCTAGGGCCTGTCCTAGGCGGCCCCAGACTGCCATACGAGTGCGCTCATAGGGATAACGATCGGTCGGACAAACGTACGGATACGGGGGCCAGGGAGGCGCAGTCCGGCGCAGTTTTACGCGTTCTGTTACGCGTTCGCCGCCGCGAGGGCCGCGACGACGTCCTTCGCCGCGCGCTCGGCGCCGCTCACCACGGTCGCCGCGCTCGGGTTCTTCTTGCCGACCAGACCCGCGCCGTCGTACTCCACGAGCACCACGACGTTGCCGCTGAGCGCCACCACCGTGTCGTTCTGCGAGGTGACCTTCGCGACCGTGGCCCGGCCCGCGACCGAGGTCGCCCGGTCGCCGATCCCGGTCACCGCGGTGGAGCTGAAGCCCTTGACCGCGCCCAGCTCGCCGACCTGCTGGGCGTACCGCTTCTGCGCCTGCTGCTCGCCGGAGCCGAGCTGCGGGTCGTTGGCGAAGCGCTGCAGCGTCACCGACAGCCAGCGGTACTGGTAGCCGTCCTTGCCGTTGCCGGTCCACGAGCAGCCGCCGCGGGTGGCGGTGTCCGAACTGGTGGCCACGGTGCCCTGGGAGTTCTTCGCCTTCGGGACCAGCGCCGCGACAGTGGAGGCGGTGACCGCCTTGCACGAGGCGGGGAGCGCGGCGTACTTCACCGGCGCGACGGTCGGCGTCGGGGTACCGCTGGTACCCGCGCTGGTGCCGGTCGACGCGCTCGCGGAGTCCTTGCCCGCGTCCGAGCCGCCCGAGCCGCCGGACGAGCAGCCGGCGATCAGCATCGCGGGCACGACCGCGCAGGCCAGCAGCCCGCCGGCCAGACGCGGAGCGGTGCGTCGGGGTCGTTCCATGGTGCGGTGGTCCTTTGCTCGCCGAGGTGACTGCCGGGTGACTGCCGGGTGGCTCCCGACCTGGCTACCGAGGCTCCCGAGCCGGCGGCCGATGGCCGCCCGAGCGGGTGCCGGAGTGACTGCCGGGATTCGCCGGGTCACCCACCCTAAGGGCCGCGCGGCCCGCGCGGGCCTACTTCTCGACGCTGCGCTGAAGCTCCACGGCCACCTGTTGCGCGGATTTCTGCAGGTCAGCACTTTGCGGCGGGGTCCCGCCCTTGGGCGCGGAGGCCACATAGGTGACGCTCACCACGACGTTCGCGGTGCGGAAGACCACCGTCACCGTGCGCCGCGGGCCGGCCGCCGGCGTCTTCAGCACGTCGTTGATGAACGCGGCGTTGCCCAGGTCGGTGAGGCGGCGCGGCGCCAGGCTCGGGTCCGCCGAGGTGCCGTCGCCGCTGTTCGCGCCGCTGCCCGCGGTGGTGCCGTCCCCGCCGCTGCCGCCGTCCTGGCCGCTGGTGCCCGAGGACGAGCCGCCGGACCCGTCGTTCGCGCCCTTGCTGCCCGCGGCACTGCTGCCCGCGGTGCTCTGGCCGCCGTCCGAGGAGGAGCCGCCCGACGAGCCGGCGGACGCACCCGTGGACGTGCCGGTCGGCGTGCCCGCGCCGCCCAGCGGCGTCAGCGGGATCGAGGCCGCCTGCGCGCGCTGGTCGAAGTCGGACTCCGCCTGCACCTCGTCGCTCACGCCCGGGTCGTACGAGACCACCCGCTCCAGGTCGACGGTCAGCCAGTGCGCCGAGCCGTCCGTCCCGGCGCCGTGCCACGCACAGCCCACCCGGCGGTCGGTGTCGTACGTCAGCGCCTCGTCGCCCGCGTAGTCCTTCGCGCCCGGCACCAGCTTCTTCAGCTCGTCCGGGTCCACCGAGGCGCACGGCTGCGGCAGCGTCTGGTACTTGCCCGGCGGCAGCGCGGGCGACGTGCTCCCGTCGGCCGGCAGCGACTTCCCGTCGGACGCGGTGTCCGCGGAGGCGCCCCCGCCGGTGCACGCGCTCACCGTGCCCAGCACGGCCGCCGCCAGCACCGCCGCGACGGCCGCCCGCGCCGACGAGGACGGCAGCCGCCCGCGAATGGACCGCACCTGGCCTCGCCCCTTCCTCCGGTCCTCGGGACCCGATCCCGTCCCCGACACCGTTCCCGTTTCCCGATCCGCCGGCCCCGGTCACAAACGGACGCGCCGCGCCAAACCTTTGGCGCACCCGAGCGCGCCCCGCACACAATGTCTACCGCACGCCACCCCCCGAGCGCCCGCCGGGGCGGATTATCGGGTGACGTGTTCACACGTGTCCGTTGCGCAGCCGCCACAGCCGCACGCTGCAGCTCGCGGTCGTTCGGCGCAGGCGAGGTGCGGCCGCGGCGGGGTCGCCGATCTCCAGCAGCACGCTGTCCTCGTGCGGCCGCCAGCGCCGGCTCGGAGGGCGCTTCGCCACGCCGTCCGGCCGGACCCATCCGGTGACCCGTTGCGCCGACGCGTGCTTGCGCTCGAGCGCGAGGGCACCGGGGTAGTAGAGGTGGCGGGCCAGCTCGACGGCGATCTCCCGCATGTAGCCGACGTTGTACACGCCGTCGCGCACGTTGCGGCGCGTACGGCGCTCGGCTCCGGTCGTCTGACGGACGTAGAAGCACAGGTAGGTGGCGATGGCCGTGCTCGCCGTGGTGAGGGAGATGAACGGCAGGCCCTGCGCCGTGTGCCCGACGGAACCGTCGGCGTCGATCAGCCCGCGTACGTAGTCGCGTCGCGCGAACGGGACTCTGGGTGGGCGGACGACAGCCGACTTACGGCCGTAGGGAAGGCCCAGGCCCGTCTTTACGGGGTGCCGCGGTGGACCTTGGTGTTGGAGGCTTGGGCGCGGGGGCGGAGGACGAGGAGGTCGACGTTGACGTGGGGCGGGCGGGTGACCGCCCAGGTGACGGTGTCGGCGACGTCGTCGGCGGTCAGCGGGGCGTCCACGCCCGCGTAGACCGCGGCGGCGCGGTCGGTGTCGCCGTGGAAGCGGGTCAGCGCGAACTCGTCGGTCTTCACCATGCCGGGGGCGATCTCTATGACGCGTACCGGGCGGCCGTTGAGTTCGAGCCGGAGGGTCTCGGCGATCACGTGGGCGCCGTGCTTGGCGGCCACGTACCCGCCGCCGCCCTCGTAGGTGGCCAGGCCCGCGGTGGAGGAGAGCACGACGATCGTGCCGTCGCCGGACGCGGTGAGCGCGGGCAGCAGCGCCTGGGTGACGTGGAGCACGCCGAGGACGTTCACCTCGTACATGGTCCGCCACTCGGCCGGGTCGGCGCTCTCCACGGGGTCCGCGCCGAGCGCGCCGCCGGCGTTGTTGACCAGGACGTCGCAGCCGTCGAGCCCGGCGGCGAAGGCGTCGACCGCCGCCCGGTCGGTGACGTCCAGCGTGTGCACCTCGGCGCTGCGGCCGTCGGCGGCCAGCTCCTTCGCGAGCGCGTCGAGGCGGTCGGCGCGGCGCGCGGTGAGCACCACGTGGAAGCCCGCCGCGGCCAGTCTGCGGGCGGTCGCGGCGCCGATGCCGCTGCTCGCGCCGGTCACCACTGCGGTACGGGTGCGGGGGCTCATCTCGGCTGCCGCCTTCCTTGCTTCCTGCCGGGGCTTCCTGCTGGTGCTTCCTGCCGGGCGCGTGCTCCCGGGACCGTGCTCCCCGGGCGTGTGCTCCCCGAGGTGTGCCCCCTGTTGCGTGTGCGGGACACGTGCAGGATAAGCGGTGGTCAGGAGGCCGCGGCGGCCGGGCCGTGGACGGTCGGCGGCGCCTCGGCGTTCAGCGCCCGCAGCATCACCTTCTGGTCGAAGGCGAGCAGGCAGACCGTCGCCGCGCACATCCCGGCCGCGAAGGCGACGTGCGCGGCCGGGGAGGTCGCGTGCACGCCGACCGCGCCGAAGGCCAGGTGCACGCCGACGCGCAGCGCGATCAGGCCGGCCGCGAGCTTGCGGGTCCTGCGCGCCTTGAGCATGGCGCGGGCCATCTTCAGCCGGCCGCGCAGCACGGTTCGGGCCAGCGCGATGTTCACGACGGCGGCGACCGCGAGCACCACCCAGCCGTACGTGTAGCTCTTCACCACGTCGTACGAGGCGCCGATCAGCCCCTCGAAGACGAAGAACGCGACGGGGACGGGCTTGTAGGGGGCGGCGGTCGCGGTGGGCTCGGCGGTCGCGGCCGACGCGGCGGAAGGGGCCGGCTCGGCGGTCGCGGCCGACGCGGCGGGAGCAGCGGGCTCAGCGGCAGAGGCCGGCCCGACGGTGGCAGTGACAGTGACAGCGTCGGTGGCCGCGGCTCCGGCTCCGGCTCCGGCTGTGGCCGCGGCTCCGGCTGTGGTGGATTCCCCGTTGGTCGTCATGGCAGGAGTCTCGCCGGGCCGGGGTGCGCCGCGGCAGGGCCGGACCTCCGGTCTTCGGCATGACGGATGTCATCCGGCGGCGCGGACGCCGGCCGCGGCGGCGGTGCGACCTGGCACGATGCCCGGCGGGTGGCGGTCCGGCGAACATCGCGTGTCCGTTCGGGGAGTGTCCGGCCAAGTCTCCGTTAACCGAAGTGGAATGCCGCTTCCTGTCCGATTCGTTCCCTGCTCTTTATCGTAGCTTGAAGCTTCATCCGGCTTGATGGGGACGGTTCATGAGGCATGCGGGCGGTGGGGCGGACGACTGGCCGCGCCCTCAGGTGACGGTACCCGGCGGAAGCCCGCTCGGCGTGCGGACTCCGCTCGGGGTGCGCACCCCGTCCGCCGCGCCTCCCGCGCCCGCCGAGCAGCCCGGCGCGTTCCCCGAGCAGCCCGGCGCGCAGCCCCCGGCGGCCACGCGCCCCCCTGCGGAGACGCGGCACCCGGCGACGGACCGGCACCCGGCGACGCAGCCCCCGGCGAAGGCGGAGACCGCGCCCGCCGCGCCCCGCCGCGCCCGCCTGTACATCATCGACGCCCTGCGGCTGCTCGCCGCGGTCATGGTGGCGCTGCACCACTACGTCGGCACCAAGCGCGTGGACACGCCGCACAACGTCGTGTGGGGCCGGCCCGCCTCGGACATCGTGCCGAGCGTCTTCCGGGTCGCCGCGTACGGCTGGATCGGCGTCGAGATCTTCTTCGTCATCAGCGGCTTCGTGATCTGCATGTCGTGCTGGGGGCGCAGGCCGCGCGACTTCTTCGTCTCGCGGGTGATCCGGCTGTATCCGGCGTACTGGTTCGGCGTGGTCTTCACCACCGTGGTGCTCACCGCGTGGCCGGCGATCTGGCCGAAGCCGACGCCGCGCCAGGCGCTGTTCAACCTCTCGATGCTGCAGTCCGGTTCGCGGATCGGGAACGTGGACGGCGTGTACTGGACGCTCTGGTCGGAGCTGCGCTTCTACCTGATATTCCTGGCGGTGGTGGCCTTCGGGCTGACCTACCGCCGGGTGGTGCTGTTCTGCTGCGTGTGGGGCGCGGTGGCGATGCTCGCGCCGGTCTCGGGCCTGCCCGCGCTGGTGCTGCTGGCCGACCCGGACGGCGCCTGGTACTTCATCGCGGGCCTGGCGCTGTTCCTGATGTACCGGTTCGGCCAGGACCTGCTGCTGTGGGGGATACTCGCGCTGTCCTGGCTGATGGCGCAGGACGAGCTGGGGCGGCGCATCGACACCGTGGAGCACGTGTCGAGCTGGCGCGGCGCGCTGCTGATCTACACGCTCTTCCTGCTGTTCATGGTGGGCGTCGCGCTGGGGCTGACGGACCGGGTGCAGTGGCGCTGGCTGGTCACCGCGGGCTCGCTGACGTACCCCTTCTACCTGCTGCACTACGCGGCGGGCACCACGGCCATCCACTACCTGCGCGACCGCTACGACGCGCGGCTGCTGGTGGCCGGGCTGATCGTGGGCGGGCTGCTGCTCAGCTACCTGGTGCACCGGCTGGTGGAGCGCCCGGTGTCCCGGCTGCTCAAGCGCGGCCTCACCAAGGCGTTCGCCCAACTCGACGGCTGAGCGCCCCATTTACGCATTCGGCGAACCCCGGTCACGGGCTCTTTTCCACGTCCCCCCGCGTTTCCACGTCCCCCCGCGCCGGGTTCGTACCCGTTCGCCGCCTTCCCCTGCCCCTGCTGCGAGTTCGGGTCGTGGCGGAGATCCGCCAGAGGCAGACGCGGGCGAAAAGGGCGTAACGGAACGGGAGTTCGGGCGGTGCGCGGGGTCCGGGTGCGGGCCCGGAGCAGGCCCCGGGCGGGGCCGGGGGCCGGGCTCAGGGCCAGACGAGGCAGTACAGCTGGTGGCCGGATTCCTCGCACCGGCGGGCGAAGTCCTGCCACTCGTGCAGCATCTGGTAGATCACGAACGCGTCGCGCGGGCCGCGCCGGTCGGGGACCGTGGACCAGATGAAGGCGGCCGCGCCCAGCGACTCCTCGTCGGCGGTGCGCAGCGGCTCCACGACCGAGGCGGGCAGCCGGACCACCGCGTAGTCCGGGTGCAGGACGACCAGTTCGAGCGGCGGCACCTTGGACGGGGGTATGCCCTCGATGCCGGTGAGCACCATCGCGGCCATCGTCTCCGGCTTGACCTTGGTGTACATGCCCTGGCCGAGTTCGTCGCCGCCCAGTTCCTCGGGGCGCATGGAGATCGGAACGCGTGCCGCGGTGGCCCCGTCGGGTGCGCCGAAGTACTTGTAGGTCACCCCCACTCGGCCACCCCTGCTCCTGCTTTCTGCGGTCGGTCGTTGCGCCGGCCCCGCCGGCTGTCCTGCGCGGGGTTCCGACGGGTCCTGCGGTGTCTCGTGCGGCATGATGCGGTCCTTCGGGATGCGGCGGCGCCTGCCGGTGGGACGGGCGTCCTCGGGGTCGCGATCGCCAGACCCCTCGCCCCGTCCGCCACCACGCTGCTGCATTCCACTACCCGACCATCCGCTGACCCAACCATGCAACCCGATCATCGTCTCAGATGCCGGGTCGAGATCGTTGCGGCGCAACGCCCGGCGTTTGAGACGATGTGTTCGTGAGCGATCCCGTGACTGACCCGAACCATGCGAGCCCTCCGGGCTATCCGTACGACGCACCATTGTCCCAGGAACTCTTCGACCGCGCGGCTGCCGTGACGCCAGGAGGCGTGAACTCCCCGGTACGCGCCTTCCGCGCGGTGGGCGGTACGCCCCGGTTCATGGTGTCCGGCTCCGGCGCGTACCTCACCGACGCCGACGGCAGGAGCTACGTCGACCTGGTGTGCTCCTGGGGACCGATGATTCTCGGCCACGCGCACCCCGAGGTGGTGGCGGCGGTGCAGCAGGCGGTGGCCCGCGGCACCTCCTTCGGCACGCCGGGCGAGGGCGAGGTGGCGCTCGCCGAGGCGATGACCGCGCGGGTGGCGCCGCTGGACCAGGTCCGCCTGGTGTCCTCCGGCACGGAGGCGACCATGTCGGCGATCCGGCTGGCCCGCGGCTTCACGGGGCGCAGCAAGGTGGTCAAGTTCGCGGGGTGCTACCACGGTCATGTAGACGCGCTCCTGGTGGCCGCGGGTTCCGGCGTTGCCACGTTCGGGTTGCCGGACACCCCTGGGGTGACGGGCGCGCAGGCCGGGGACACCCTGGTGCTGCCGTACAACGACATCGAGGCGGTGCGGGCCGCGTTCGCCGCGCACCCCGGTGAGATCGCCTGCGTGATCACCGAGGCGTCGCCGGGCAACATGGGCGTGGTCCCGCCGCGGGACGGCTTCAACGCGGCCGTGCGGCAGCTGTGCGCGGACGACGGCGCGCTGTACGTCTCCGACGAGGTGATGACGGGCTTCCGGGTCAGCGCAGCCGGCTGGTACGGCCTGGACGGCGTGGAGCCGGACCTGATGACCTTCGGCAAGGTGATGGGCGGCGGCTTCCCCGCGGCGGCCTTCGGCGGCCGGGCGGACGTGATGGCGCAGCTCGCACCGGCCGGGCCGGTGTACCAGGCGGGCACGCTGTCGGGGAACCCGGTGGCCACCGCGGCCGGCCTGGCGCAGCTGCGGCTGCTGGACGCGGCGGCGTACGAGAAGGTGGACGCGGTGTCGCGGGAGATCCGCGGGCTGGTGGGCGAGGCGCTGACCAAGGAGGGCGTGGCGCACCGGGTGCAGAACGCGGGCAGCATGTTCTCGGTGTTCTTCACCGAGAACGAGGTGCGCGACTTCGACGACGCCAGGTCGCAGGAGAGCTTCCGCTTCACCGCCTTCTTCCACTCCATGCTGGCCCAGGGCGTCTACCTGCCGCCGTCGGCCTTCGAGTCCTGGTTCGTGTCCACCGCGCACGACGAGCAGGCCGTGGCGCGGATCGCCGCCGCGCTGCCCGCCGCCGCGCGCGCCGCAGCGGAGGCCCGCGCATGAGCAACGCCGAGGAACTGACCGTCGTCCACCTGATGCGGCACGGCGAGGTGCACAACCCCGACGGCGTGCTGTACGGGCGGGCGCCCGGCTACCACCTGTCCGAGCTGGGCCGGAAGATGGCCGAGCGGGTCGCCGAGCACCTGGCCGACCGGGACATCCGGTACGTGGTGGCGTCGCCGCTGGAGCGGGCGCAGGAGACGGCGGCGCCGGTCGCCGCGGCGCACGGCCTGGAGGTGGCGAGCGACCCGCGGCTGATCGAGGCGGAGAACCGCTTCGCGGGGAAGAAGTTCGGCGTCGGGGACGGGGCGCTGAGCCGGCCGGCGAACTGGAGGCTGCTCGTCAACCCGTTCCGGCCGAGCTGGGGCGAGCCGTACGTGGAGCAGGTCGTGCGGATGACCGCGGCGCTGGGGGCGGCGCGGGACGCGGCGCGCGGGCACGAGGCGGTGTGCGTCAGCCACCAGCTGCCGATCTGGACGGTGCGGTCGTACGCGGAGCGGCGGCGGTTGTGGCACGATCCGCGGCGGCGGCAGTGCACGCTGGCGAGTCTCACGACGTTCACGTACCGGGGTGACGAGATCGTGTCGGTCGGCTACAGCGAGCCCGCGCTCGATCTTGTGCCGCCGCACCTCCACGCCAAGCCCTAGCCGGCCCGGCTCCCCCCGGCCCGGCCGCCCGGGAGCCCCGGACGCGCCGCTGCGGGGTTCGGGGGTGCCCCGGGTGGGCCGTTGCCGTGTGCGGCGCCGCGGTGGCTGGTGGCGCAGTTCCCCGCGCCCCTGGCGGGGCATGCGTCGGCGCGGAGGCGTTCCGTGGGCGCCGGACGTCGGCTCACCAGGGGCGCGGGGAACTGCGCGCTCAGGCGGGACGTACCTGCGGACGGCAGCGGTGGCCCGGGGGCAGCCCGAGCTCCGCAGGGGCGCGGGGAACTGCGCGACAAGCCACCACAAAGGCGCACTCGGGAGCGGCGGGGCAGGGGCAGCCCGGAGGCCGGGGTCGGAAGCCCGCGGCGGCAGCAACGGCCCTGGGGCAGCCCGGGGGCCGGGGTCGGAAGCCCGCGGCGGCAGCGGCGGCCCCGGGGCAGCCCGGAGGCCGGGTCGGAAGCCGGGGCACGGTGAGGGCGGGCCGGGGGCGCAGCCCGGAGGTCGAGAGGCTGCTGCGGCGGGGCCGGGGGCGTACGGGGCACGCCCGGGGTCGTGAGCCGGGGCCGCGTCCGGCGGCGAGGGGGCCGGGCGACTTACGCGCCGCGTATATCACATATCGCCGCGTTGTGCCGGAATGGGCGCATCGCGGTGATATTTATCGGCCACCCGAGGGTTCAGCCCCCCGTCGTGACCTGATCGTCATAACCATGAGGAACCTGTGAACGTCGTATTGAATGACTAATCCCCGCTCTGGTGGCAGCCCCCCGCCCCCACCGCGGGGGACGCACGACGATCGGGGACCGCATGACTGCCACAACCCGCAGGCTGACCCGCAGGACCATGCTGACCACCACCGCCGGCGCCGCCGCCGCGGCCGCCCTCGCCGGCTGCGGCGCCGACCGCAAAGGCGCCGCCGCCCCGGCCCCCGCCGCGCAGAAGACCGGCGAGCACTCGGGTGCGAGCGCCCCGCGGCCCCCCGCAAAAACGATTCGCCTGATCGGCGACGGCTCCACCGCCGACACCGGCCCGCAGCCGAACCAGCCCGTGGTGGACCGGCTGGAGCCCGGCCAGACCCCGCCGCAGTTCGTGATCTTCTCCTGGGACGGCGCCGGCGAGATCGGCAACGGCCTCTTCCCCCGCTTCCGCAAGCTCGCCGCCGACCACGGCGCGTTCATGACGTTCAACCTCTCCGGCCTCTACCTGCTGCCGGAGGAGAAGAAGATGATGTACAACCCGCCGAACAGCCCGCGCGGCGCCTCCGACATCGGCTACCTCGCCGACGAGCACATCCGGATGACCCTGGACAACCTGCGGCAGGCCTGGCAGGAGGGCCACGAGATCGCCACCCACTTCAACGGCCACTTCTGCGCCGGGCGCGGCAGCGTCGGCCGCTGGACGCCGGAGGACTGGAAGAGCGAGATCGACCAGGCCGTGTCGTTCGTCACCCAGTGGAAGACCAACACCGGCTGGCACGACGAGGAGCCGCTGCCCTTCGACTACGCGAAGGAGCTGATCGGCAGCCGCACCCCGTGCCTGCTCGGCCAGGACAACCTGCTGCCCACCGCGGCCGCGCTCGGCTGGCGCTACGACACCAGCAACCCCGGCGGCAACCAGGTCTGGCCGGACAAGAGGCAGGGCATCTGGAACTTCCCGCTGCAGGCGATGCCCTTCCCCGGGCACAGGTTCGAGGTGCTGTCGATGGACTACAACATCCTGGCCAACCAGTCCCACGCCGCCACCCGCTCCGACCCGCGCAACTACCCCGGCTGGCGCAGCCAGGCCACCGCCTCCTACATCGCCGGCTTCCAGCGCGCCTACGAGACCAACCGCGCGCCGTTCTACATCGGCAACCACTTCGAGCAGTGGAACGGCGGCATCTACATGGACGCCGTCGAGGAGGCGCTCAAGCACATCGCCGCGCAGGGCCACAAGGACGTGCGGATGGTGTCGTTCCGGCAGTTCACCGACTGGCTGGACGCGCAGGACCCGGCGCTGCTGGCCAGGCTGCGTACGCTGGAGGTCGGCCAGCAGCCCACCGGCGGCTGGCGGGAGTTCCTCACCCCGGCCGCGGCCTGAGCCTTCCTTACTTGGGGCATATTGCCGCTTTTGGGGTCGGGGTCGGGGGTGGGACGAAGCGCCCGAAGGGCCATGCGAAACTTTTCACATGAGTCCTACCCGCGCCCTCCGCCGCCGACCCCTGCGCGGCGCCGCCGCGCTCGCCGGGGTCGCGGCACTGGCGCTCACCGCGGCCGCGTGCGGTTCCGGAACGTCCGGCTCCGGCACCGGCGGCTCCAACTTCGTGAACGGCAGCGGCGAGATCATCCACATCAAGCCCGCCGACCGCAAGGAGGCGCCCGACCTCAGCGGCCCGGCGGTGGGCGGCGGCGACGCCAGCCTGGCGGCCTACAAGGGCAAGGTCGTGGTGATCAACATCTGGGGTTCGTGGTGCGCGCCCTGCCGCGCCGAGGCGCCCAACCTCGCCGCCGTCGCCAAGGCCGACCAGGCCGAGGGCGTGCAGTTCCTCGGCATCAACACCCGCGACTCCTCGCAGGCCAACGCGATCAGCTTCGAGAAGCGCTTCGGCATCACCTACCCCAGCTTCTACGACGAGCCGGGCAAGCTCATCCTGCGCTTCCCCAAGGGCAGCGTGAACCCGCAGAGCCTGCCCGCCACGCTCGTCGTCGACCGGCAGGGCCGGATCGCCGCCCGCGCGCTGAAGGCGCTCAGCGAGGACGAGCTGCACGCGCTCGTCGACCCCGTCGCCGCGGAGAAGTGACATGGTGCTCGCCGCCGACGCCAGCCAGACCGTGCTCAGCGGAGCGCTGCTGGCCGCCATCCCGATCGCCATGTTCGCCGGGCTGATCTCCTTCTTCTCCCCGTGCGTGCTGCCGCTGGTGCCCGGCTACCTGTCCTACGTGACCGGCGTCACCGGCACCGACCTTGGCGAGGCCCGCCGGGGCCGGATGTTCGCCGGCTCGCTGCTGTTCGTGCTCGGCTTCAGCGCCGTCTTCGTCTCCGGCGGCGCGCTGTTCGGGAACTTCGGCGTCACCCTCCAGGCCCACCGCGAGGTGCTGACGAAGATCTTCGGCGCGCTGACCGTGGTGCTGGGCCTGGCCTTCATGGGCGTCGTCGGCGGGCTGACCCAGCGCGAGTTCCGCTTCCACATGCGGCCCACCATGGGCCTGGCCGGGGCGCCGCTGCTCGGCGTGCTGTTCGGCCTCGGCTGGACGCCGTGCGTCGGCCCCACCCTCGGCGCGGTCAACACGCTGGCCTTCCAGGACGCCAGCGCGCTGCGCGGCGCGCTGCTCATGCTCTTCTACTGCCTGGGACTCGGCGTGCCCTTCATTGTGGCGGCCCTGGCCTTCCGCCGTACGCTCGGTGCGTTCGCGTGGGTCAAACGGCACTACGTCTGGGTCATGCGGGCCGGCGGCGGCATGCTGGTCGCGGTCGGCGTCCTGCTCGTGACCGGCGTGTGGGAGCACTTCACCAACCAGATGCAGGTCTGGTCGAGCGGCTTCACCCCAGGGGTCTGAACCCATGAGCATCACCCAGAAGGACACCGCGCGCCACCCGGCGCCGGACCCGCGCGACGACCGCGACGACCGCGACGAGGAACTCGGCGCGGCCGGCGCCCAGTTGAGCACCGCGCCGACCGACACGCTGAACCAGGCGCCGGGCCTCGGCGTGCTCGGCTGGCTGCGCTGGACGTGGCGGCAGCTGACCTCCATGCGGATCGCGCTGGTGCTGCTCTTCCTGCTGTCGCTCGCCGCGATCCCCGGCTCGCTGATCCCGCAGCACTCCGACCAGCTCAAGGTCGACGCGTTCCGCAAGAAGCACCCGGACATCAGCCCGCTGTACGACCGGCTGGGGATGTTCCACGTCTACAGCTCGCCGTGGTTCTCCGCGATCTACATCCTGCTGTTCGTCTCGCTGGCCGGCTGCATCGTCCCGCGCAGCTGGCAGTTCGTCGGCCAGCTGCGCTCCCGGCCGCCGGCCGCGCCGCGCAACCTGACCCGGCTGCCCGCGTACAGCACCTGGCACACCGACGCGAGCCCCGAGCAGGTCGCCGAGGCCGCCCGCAAGGCGCTGGGCCGCCGCCGCTTCCGCACCGCCTCCTCCGGCACCTCGGTGGCCGGCGAGAAGGGCTATCTGCGCGAGGCCGGCAACCTGCTCTTCCACATCGCGCTGTTCGGCCTGCTGGTCTCCTTCGCGGTGACCTCGCTGTACGGCGCGCAGGGCGGCCGGCTGGTGGTCGAGGGCGACAGCTTCGTCAACAGCCTCGCCGAGTACGACGACTTCAGCGGCGGCACCCTCTACGGCGCCGACGACCTGCAGCCCTTCGGCTTCCACCTGGACAGCTTCGAGCAGAAGTACTCCACCTCCGGGCCCGACCGCGGCACCGCGCTGCTGTTCCGCGCCAACATCCACTACTGGAACGGCGCGGAGGGCAAGGAGACCAAGAGCGAGATCTCGGTCAACCACCCGCTGAGCATCGGCGGCGAGAAGGTCTACCTGATCTCGCACGGCTACGCGCCGGTGGTCACCGTGCGCGACGCCAAGGGCGACATCGCCTTCCAGGGGCCGGTGCCGTTCCTGCCGCAGGACACCAACCTCACCTCCTCCGGCGTCATCAAGGTCCCCGACGCGCTCGGCAAGGACGGCAAGCCCAACCAGCTCGCCTTCAACGGCTACTTCACCCCGACCGGCAGCCCCCAGCTCGGCCCGATGTCGGTGTTCCCGACGCTGGACCAGCCGATCCTGTGGCTGAACGCCTTCCACGGCGACCTCGGCATCGACTCCGGCATCGCGCAGAACGTCTACCAGCTCGACACCAAGCACATGAAGCAGTACAAGCTGGACACCAAGACCGGCGTCAACGGCGTCGCGCTCTCGCCCGGCGACAAGCTCACCCTGCCGGCCGGCGACGGCACCCTCACCTTCGACGGCATCAAGACCTGGGCCAGCTTCACCGTCTCCCACCAGTCGGGCAACACCGGCGCCCTGGTCAGCGGCGCCGCCGCGATCCTCGGCCTGATGGGCTCGCTGTTCATCCAGCGCCGCCGGATCTGGGTCCGCGCCACGCCCGCCGAGGGCGGCGGCAGCCTGGTCGAACTCGGCGGCCTCGGCCGCAGCGAGTCCGCGCGGATCGCCGACGAACTCGGCGACGTCGCCGTCGACCTGCTCCCCGCAGCCCCCGTCACCCCCGACC
>JAJSZB010000229.1:2812-11342 GCA_050613715.1 Streptomyces sp. IBSBF 3018 | reverse complement strand
CCCCTCGTCCGCCGCCCACCGGGACCCCGTGCCCGGGACGGGCCCCGTTCGGCATGCCCGCGCCGCGACGGCGCGCCGAACGCCCCTTCGAGCAGGAGGCGTTACGCCTGTGTCCCGATCCACCTCCGCCGCCGCTTCCGAACCCCCTTCGCTGCCGCCTCCGACGTACGCCCTCTCCCGCGCCCGCCCGCTGCGTCCCGCGCCCGCAGCGGCCCCGGTCACCACCGGCGGCCGGGCCCCGCTGTCGCCGGCCGAACTGCGGCGCGTCTTCGGCGCGTTCCCCACCGGGGTGACCGCGATCGCCGCCCTGGTGGACGGCGAACCCGCCGGCCTCGCCGCCAACTCCTTCACCTCCGTCTCGCTCCAGCCGCCGCTGCTGTCGGTCTGCATAGCCCACACCTCGACCACCTGGCCGCTGCTCGCCGACCGGGTCCGCCTCGGCGTCACCGTGCTCGGCGCCGGCCAGGAACGCGCCTGCGCGCAGCTCGCGTCCCGCTCCGGCGACCGGTTCGCCGGACTCGACTGGTACGCGACGGACGACGGCGCGGTGCTCCTGGACGGGGCCGCCGCGTGGTTCGACACCAGCGTCGAGCAGCAGGTGCGGGCCGGCGACCACGACATCGTCGTGCTGCGCGTGCACGCGCTCGGCGCCGACCGCGCGGTGGCGCCGCTGGTCTTCCACGGCAGCCGCTTCCGGCGGCTGGAGGAGGCCGAGGCCGTTCCGCCGCAGGACCTTCCCGCACCGCCCCTCGCGCGCCCCGCGCGCCGTACCGGAACCGAGGAGACGTCATGACCGCGCCCGCATCCACGTCCACCGACACGTCCACCGACACGCCTGCCGGCACGTCGGCCACCCCCGCCCCCGTCGCCGGCGGCGCCCCCGTGCCGGGCGACCTCGCCGCCTTCACCACGGAGTGGGAGACCTGGCACGCGCAGCACGAGGCGGTGCGGGCCGGCCGGCACGGCTTCCTCGCCATCACCTCCCTGCACTGGCTGGACACCGAGCCCGCCCGCTTCGACGACGCACCCGGCGCCTGGTCGACCACGCCCGGGGACGGCGTCGCCGTGGACCTGGCCGACGGCGAGGAACTCGTCTTCGACGGCCGGGTGCTGACCGGCCGGCACGTGTTCGGCCCGATCGAGGAGCGCGGCAGCCTGTTCCCCGCGGCCGGCGACGCGGTGATCGAGGTCGCCCGGCGCGGCGGCCACTTCATCCTGCGCCCGCGCCACCCGGAGAACCCGCTGCTCGCCGCCTACGCCGGGACCCCCGCCTACGCGCCCGACCCGCACTGGGCCAGGACCGGCCGCTACGTGGCGTTCGACGCGATGCGGCCGACCACCGTCGGCGCGGCCGTGGAGGGCCTCCAGCACGTGTACGACGCGCCCGGCTACGTCGAGTTCGAGGTGGACGGCGCCACCCACCGGCTCACCGCGTTCAACGGCAAGACCCCCGGCAGCCTGATGCTGCTGCTCACCGACGCCACCTCGGGCGTGACCACGTACGCCGCCAACCGTACGGTCTTCGTCGCCGCGCCCGACCCGGACGGCCGGGTGCTGGTCGACTTCAACCGCGCCGTCAACCTGCCGTGCGCCTACACCGACCTGGCCACCTGCCCGCTGCCGCCGGCCGAGAACCGGCTGCCGATCGCGGTCGAGGCCGGCGAGAAGACCCCGCTCAGCCCGGCCGGCCCGGTGCGGTCCGTGCCCGCGCGGGAGGGCGGCCGGTGACCCCCGGGGGCGGGCGGCGGCGTCCGCCCGCCCCCCGGCGGCGCATTCCGGCTGCCGCAGCGGTATTCGCGGACAGCCTGGGCGACACCCCCGAAAAGGGGTACGACCGCCGTATCCGCCCGGCGCGGCAGGAAGAGCGGCGCGGCCGTTATGTCCGCTTTCGTCGTCACGGGCCGCCTCCGGCGTCGCCATCCCCGGGGCGGGAGGTGTCCGTGTGACGACTGTGCTGCGCCGGGTACCGGCGGTCTGAATCGGGCAGGTGGGGGCGTGGTTGACGCGGTGTCGGTGTGTCGGTGAAGGTGAACCGATCCGTAGCCGGATCGCTTCATTCCGTAGGTATTCAGTCGGTACGCGTCGGCGGCACGGGGAGACGCCGGGTCCGGAACACGGGCGCCGGAGCCGCGCGGGCACCGCTGTCTACGCGCGTCGTCGCACGGAGGGGAACTGTGCAGGGTCTCGACTTAACCCCGGAACCGGACGCCTTCCGGTTCTCCGTTCTCGGCCCCCTCTCCCTTGAGGCGGGCGGGACGCCGGTCCCTCTGGGACCGCTCAAACAGCGGCTGGTCCTGGCGCTCCTGTTGTGCCGGGCCAACAGCATCGTGTCCACCGAGCGGCTGACCGAGACCGTGTGGGGCGACCACCCACCGCGGTCCGCGCGCAAGAACCTCCAGGTGTACGTGGCCGCGCTGCGCAAGATCCTGCACGCCGTGGGCGCCGGCGACCGCTTCGAGCACGCGCTCGGCGGCTACTCGCTGCGGCTGGCCCCCGGTGAACTGGACCTGCTGCGCTTCCAGCAGTCGGTGCGGGCCGGCCGCACCGCGGTCGCCGCCGGCTCCACCGCCGCGGCGGCCCGGCACCTGCGCCGGGCGCTGGAGCTGTGGCGGGGCCCGGCCCTCGCCGACCTGCGCGGCTCGGAGATCCTCGCCGCGGAGGCGGAGCACTACGACGCCAGGTATTTGCACGCCTACGAGGACTGGGCGGAGGCCGAACTGGCCCTCGGCAACGCCGCCGCCGTGGCCGAGAACATCGGCGTCCTCACCGAGCGCTTCCCGCACCGCGAACGGCTGCGCGCCGTCCAGATGCGGGCCCTGTACCGGTTGGGCCGGCAGAGCGAGGGGTTCGCCGCCTACGAGAGCCTGCGCCAGTCCCTCGCGTCCGACCTGGGCCTGCAACCGAGCCCGGTGCTGCAGAACCTCTTCCGCTCCATGCTCGCGGGCGAGGAGGCCGCGCCGTCGCCCTCCGCCCCGCCCGCGGCCGTCCGCAGCGTCCTGCCGCACCTGCCGCACGACTTCGTCGGCCGCGAGCAGCAGAGCGCCCAGCTGACCCGGATGCTGGAACGCGAGGGCGCGCCGGTGGTGGTGGTCACCGGCCCGGTCGGGATCGGCAAGACCACCTTCGCCGTCCACAGCGCCCGCCGACTGGCGGACCGGTGGCCGGGCGGCGTGCTCTTCGTGCGGATGCGCGACGAGGACGGCAGGCCGCGCACCTGGCCCGACGTGCTCGCCGAACTCGACCGGCTCACCGGCTGTACCGACGGGGCCGTCGCCGACCCCCGCGTCGGGGCGGCCCGCTGGCAGGCGTGGTTCGCCGACCGGCGCGCCCTCCTGGTCCTCGACGACGCCGTCGACGAGGCGAGCGTCCGCCCGCTCGTGCCGGGCGGCGGCAAGTGCGCGGTCCTGGTCACGTCCCGCTCCCGGCTGGCCGGCCTCGAAGCCGCCCGCCGGCTCGACGTGCCCGCGCTCGCACCCGACGAGGCCCGTACCCTGCTGGCCCGGATCATCGGCGAGGAACGCGCCGCCGGGGACCCCGTCTCGGTCGAGCGGATCGTGGCCGCCACCGGCTGCGTGCCGCTCGCGGTGCGGGTCAGCGGCCTGAAGCTGTCCGCGCTGCGGTACCTGCCGCTGCGCGAGTTCGCCGCCCGGCTGGCCGATCCGGCCACCCGCCTCGGCGAACTCACCGCGGGCGACGTCGCGGTCCGCAGCGCCGTCGAGGCCGCCTGGCGCGACCTGGCCGACGAGCACCGCGCGGTGCTGCGGCGGCTGGGCTCCCTGCCCGCGCCGGTCTTCACCCTCCGCGACGCCGCCGGCGTCCTCGGCTGCGGCGACGACGCGGCCTGCCGCCTCCTGGAGTCCCTCATCGACGCCGGCGCACTCCAGTCGCCCGACCGCGAGGTCACCTCCCACGCCGCGCTCTACGAGGTCCCCCTGCTCGCCTACGCCTTCCTGCGCGAGGCCGCCCTCGCGGAACGCGGAACCGCGGCCGTCTGACCCCCGGCCTCCCGGCCGTCAGGACGACGCCCTCCGCCGGTCACGGGACGGCCGGCTCCAACGAGCGGGGCGCCGGAGCAGGGCGGGCGGTGAGCAGGTCGATCAGGGCCTCGGCGGGGGAGGCGGACGGGGCGTGGGCGGCGGCGAGGGCGAGCAGGACGCCCGCGGAGCCGGTGGCGAGGTCCGCCGAGAAGCGGCGCAGGCGGTCGCCGGGGACGAGGAGGCCGCCGTCGCGGGCGACCAGGTGCCAGGTGAGGCGTTCGACCTGACGCTCCACGCGCCGGACACGCTCCTGCGGGGGGCACAGCGCGGCCAGGGCAGCGAGCAGCCCCGCGCGGCCCTGCAACAGGCCCGGCTCGCGCACGAACCGCGGATCGCAGCCGGGCAGCACCGCCGCCGCGAACGCCTCCAGCTCCGGGTCGTCCTCACCCGACACCTCCAGCAGACGCCGCGCCGCCAGCGCGATGCCCGCGCTGCCGCCGTCCAGGTACAGCAGGTGGCGGTGGCCGCGTCTGACCTGCCGGGTGCCGTCGCGCATCGCCACGCACGCCGCGAGGTCCGCCGCCAGCGCCGCCCTGGCCGCGGTCAGGTGCCGCCGCTCCCCGTCGGTCCCGTACAGCCGCAGGCGCAGTACCGCGTCGCCCGTCCTGCCCCGGACCAGTCCGGCCTCCGACTCGCCCGCCCCGGGCGCCCCGGCCGCGTCCGGCCCGTCGGCCAGCCGCACGGCCCGCTCCCACCACTCGTCCGAGCCGGTCAGCTCGGCGAAGTGGCACAGCGCGAGGCCGATCCCCGCGGCACCCGAGTGCAGCCCGCCGGCCTGCGGCGGCGGTCCGTCCAGCGCCTGCCGCAGCAGGGCGAGTCCGTCGTCCAGGCGGCCCAGCCGGGCCAGCACCACCGCGGGGCCGAAGAGCCCGTCGAACAGCCCGCCCGCCTGATCGGGCCGGGCCCGCCGCGCGGCGTCGACCAGCCAGTCGCCGTACCTCTGCGGGACCGGCTCGCCGACCGCGTCCAGCGCCAGCAGCACCCCCGCCGCGCCGTGCGCCAGCGTGTGCCCGCCGGTGCGGAACATCTCGGGGTCGCCGGGGAACAGCCGGTCGTCGCGGCCCGTCCCGGCGCTCGCGTGCACCCCCGCGACCAGGCCGTCCCGCAGCAGCGGCCATGTGCCCGGCACGCCCTCGGGGCGGAGCGGGCCGTTCTGCCCGTTCTGGTCGCTCCGGCTGGCCTGGCCGCCCGCCACCGGCCCGCCCGCCTTCCCGCCGACCCGCGCCCGGCCGCCGCCGGCGGAGCGCGCCGTCGCGACGGGGCGCAGCGGCGCGGCGTGCCTGGGGCGCTGCGGCGCCGACCCCGGCGGCAGCCCGAACAGGTGCTCGGCGACCGAGGTCAGCAGCTCGGCCCGGGACGGGTCGTGGTCCAGCATCTCGGTCAGCGGCAGCAGCATCATCAGCCAGGTCGACCACAGCCCGTACCGGTCCACCTCGACCGGATCGGCGCCGGGCGGTGCGCTGAAACCCGGTGCGCCCGCCCACGGCGTGCCGCGGTCGGCCAGGTCGGCGGCGTACTCGAAGTCGACCAGGGCGACCGAGCCGTCGGGCCGCACGATCACATTGCCGGGGTGCAGGTCGCCGAAGCGCATGCCGCGCGCGTGGATCCGCGCGAGCAGCCGTTCCAGGCCGTCGACGACCGTGCCGGCCCAGCGCGCGTACCCGGCCATGTCCTCGGCGGAGGCGTTCGTCCACACCACCGGGTTGCGGGCGATGACCGCCTCCAGCAGCCGTTCGCCCTCGATGTGCTCCTCCACCAGGAACACGTGCTCCCACACCTGGTGGATGCCGTACACCCGGGGCACGCCCGGCACCCCGGCCAGCCGCTCCAGCGCCGCGTGCTCCCGGCGCAGCCGGCGCACCGCGTCGGCGCCCGCCGCGTCCAGCCCGCTGTGCGGCCTGGCCTCGCGGAGCACCACCGTCTCGCCGGTGGACCTGTGCTCGGCCAGGTAGATGCCGCCCGCGTTGGAGAAGTGCAGTGCGCGGCGCACCACGTAGGGGAACGAGGGGTCGTGGGCCGCCGCGCGGGCCGCCAGGTGCGGGCCCAGCCAGCCGGGCAGCGGCAGCCACCGCGGCGTGCGGAACACCGCGTCGCGCTCGTCCGGCACCAGCCGCCCCGACGGATCGCGCAGCGCCGGAACCTCGGCGCCCGAGTCGTCCCGGCACCACAGGTCGACGAAGGCGCCGTACCGCGCGAACACCGGTCCCGTGCCGATCCGCAGGTCGCTGAGCACGTACGGGGCGTCCCGCCCGGCCAGCCGGTCCGCCAGCTCGGTGGCCACCGCCTCGAACTCCGCTTCGTCGGCGGGATAGACGGTGATGAACTTGCCGCTGCCCGAGCGCGGCATGTACTTGTCGTTGGCGAAGGCCAGCGCGGCGCGGCTGCGCAGGAACTTGAACGGGACGTGGTCGCGCAGGCACACCTGCGCGACCACGGACAGCGTGTCCTCGGCGTCGGCCGGCAGCGCCGAGACATGGATCTTCCAGCCCTGCTCCGGAAGCGTGCGGTCCTCGGGCAGGTGCACCGACCACAGGCCCTGGCCGCTGCGCCGCCAGCCGTCGGCGACCGGGCCGGTCGCCGGCCCGAAGCGGCTGTCCTCGTCGGCCATCCGGGCCGGGGTGTCGAACCACAGGTCGTCGGCGACGCAGTAGAACTGCGTCGTCTGCGGGTCGCGCATCATGCCGCGTCACCTTCCACGAGACCGGCCGGCGCGGCTGCGGGGGAGGCCGCCGCGGCCGGCGTGACGGAGACGTCGGAGACGTCGGAGACGTCGGGGGAGCCCGGGTCCGCGACCGCCGCCGGCGCGTGCCGCATGCTCGGCGCCAAGGTCACCGTGGCGGCGCACACCGCGAAGACCACCGCGAGCACGCCGAACGCGGTCGACGGGCCCCACACGGTGATCAGGGCGCCCGCGGCCACCGGCCCGAGCGGCTGCACCAGCGAGGACAGGAAACCGGCCGCGCTCTCCACCCGACCGACCATCGCCGAGGGCGTGACCAGCAGCAGCGTGGTCAGGAAGCCGATGTTGGCGAGCGACGCGAAGGCGATGCACACCGCCGTCAGCAGCCCGATCACCACCGGCTGCTGAAAGGCGATCAGCACGGCCACCGCGCCCGCACAGGCCCAGCACGTCGCGGTGACCAGGAAGCGGGCGTGCTCCTCGGGCCGCACCCGCGGCGCCAGGAACGCCCCCACCAGCGAGCCGGCCGCGGTCAGCGACACCACGAACCCGCTGCCCGTGCCCGACCTGCCCCCGTCCGAGGACACCGCGAGCGCCGCGAACGTCATCGCGCCGAACGCCGCGTTCATGCCGATGCCGAAGACCAGCAGCACCGTGCGCAGATACGGCTCACGCCACAGAAAGGTCAGCCCCGCGGTCAACTCCTTGCGGTCGAAGCCGCCGCCGCGCCGCCCGGCAGGCGCGGACCGGGTCCGCATCGCCGCGAGGCACGCCATCGACGCCACCAGTCCGACGCTCTCCGCGGCGAACGGCAGGAAGGAGTGCCAGCTGAACAGCAGGCCGCCCAGCAGCGGACCGACCAGCCGGGCGGCCGCGCCGCGCGCCTGCAGCCGGGACGAGGCGGTGCCGAGCTGGTCGGCCGGGACCACCGTGCGGAGCATGCCCAGCGCCGCCGACCCGTACAGACCGGTGATCACCGCGCTGGCCATCACGACCAGCAGCACCAGCAGCATCGGCGCGGACCCGCGCGCGACGGCCGTGGCGAGCGCGCCGGCGGTCAGCACCCCGCCCAGGCCGCACCACAGCATCAGCCGCCGGCGCTCCACCGTGTCGGCGAGCGCGCCGGCCGGCAGCATGGTCAGCAGCGACGTGCCCACCGCGACCGTGCCGATCGTCCCGGCCTGTGTCGCCGAGCCGGTCTCCCGCAGGATGAGCAGCGGCAGTGCGATCGACGAGGTCTGGGCGCTCAGCGAGGCCAGCAGCCCGCTGATCCACAGCAGCCGGAACTCCCGCGACGCCCCCGGTCTCGGCCCGCCGGTCGGCCGCGGCTCCTGTGCCGTCGTCTTCACGTGATCACCGATCCCTTGCCAACTCGCGTGGTGCACAGCACGGTTCACAGCGCGGCCCGCAGCCGGAGACGCTGCGGGGCGGCACCCCTGGCGGGTGCCGCCCCGGGCGGGGAACCAACGGGCGTCACGCCGAGGCGGACGCCTTGCTCAGCAGGCTGATGCAGTCGCCCGAGATCGGGGCGACGCCGTCGGCGTCCTTGCCCTGCAGGTCGAGGACGGACTCGCCGTGCGCCTCGACCTCGGGGGCCTCGGTCTCGTTCTCCGGCTCAACGTTCTCGGTGTTCTCGGCCATGACTGCCTCCAAGGAGATGGTGGAGCGACGAAGTGGTGGGGGACGACTCGGCCGGAGGGGTCAGGCCGAGGCGGAGGTCTTGCTCAGCAGGCTGATGCAGTCGCCCGCGACCGGGCTGACGCCGTCGGCGTCCTTGCCCTGCAGGTCGAGGACGGACTCGCCGTGCGCCTCG
>JAJSZB010000229.1:0-2712 GCA_050613715.1 Streptomyces sp. IBSBF 3018 | reverse complement strand
ACCTCGGGGGCCTCGGTCTCGTTCTCGGGCTCAACGTTCTCGGTGTTCTCGGCCATGACTGCCTCCTGGGGAGAGGGACGCCGGTTCGCGCCGTTGCCATGACGTTAGGCACGGCCGGTCCGAAAGCCGCCCGCAGTCGGTATGAGGACGGTATAGCCGCAGCTCGCGCGGCCCCGGCCGGTCCCGCGCCGCCCGTCGCCCGCACCGCCGCGGTCCGCGTGGGACGCCGCGGCCGCCCCCGTGACCTGCGGACATACCGAAAGCCAACCATTGCTGTCCCCTCGGACAACCGGCCCTGCCGAGACTCCCGGAAGCGGACGGCGGTGACGCGCGGACGGCGGGAGCCGGCCCGTGGCCGCCGCTCCCGCGCACCGCCGCGCGGCGCCGGCCCGCCCGGCCCGCCACCGCGGCGGCCGTACCGGGACGCCGGACACCGGGACACCGGGGGGAGGCAGGAGCGGACCATGCGACTCGACGAACTCGTGGGACTGCGGCCCGTCCCCTGCGCCGGACTGCTGGTCAGCGTCACCCGCCGGTGCCCGCTCAGCTGCGCCCACTGCTCCAGCTCCTCCACCCTCGACGCCGAGGAGCCGGAGGCGGCGGAGCTGCTGCGCTTCCTCGCCGGGCTCGGCGAGCAGCCGCCGGAGGTGGTGATGCTCACCGGCGGCGAGCCTCTGCTGCTGCCGGAGCTCACCGCCCGGCTGGCCGGACTCGCCCGCGCCGCCGGCTCGCGCACCGCGCTGCTCAGCGGCATGTTCTTCGTCCGCGGCGCCGACCCGGGCCGCATCCCGCGCCGGATCGGCGCCGCGATCGCCGCGGTGGACCACTTCTCGGCCAGCCTGGACGCGCACCACGAACGCGAGGTGCCCCGCGAGGCCGTGCTGCGCGCGGTGCGCACCGTGCTCGACGGCGGCACCCCGGTCAGCTTCCACCTCACCGGCACCGGCGCCGACGACCCCTACCTCGCCGACGTGACCGCGGCCGTCCGCCGCGCCTTCGGCGACGAGGTGCCCATGCTCGTCAACCGCACCCGCGCGGTGGGCCGGGCCGCTGCCTGGGCCGGCCCCGCCGCCGTCACCGCCGCAGCCGCGGTCGCCTCCACCGCGGTCGCCTCCACCGCGGTCGCCTCCACCTCGGCCGCCACCGCCGCTTCCGCCTCCGCCTCCGTCGGTCCCGCGTCCCGCGGCGCCGGCCCCGGCCCCGACCGCGGGCAGGAGCCCGACCCGGGGCGCGCGCTGCCCTGCGCGATGGCCGCCTGGCCGGTGATCGCGCCCGACGGCACGGTGCTGGCCTGCTGCAACCAGGACGTGGTGGACCGCCGGCCCACGCCGGCCCACCTGCGGCTCGGCCACATCGCCACCGACCGCTGGCCGGACGTCCGCGCCCGCGCCCTGGCCTCCCCGGTGCTGCGCATGGTCCGTACCGTCGGCCCGCTGCACCTTGCCGCCCGGCACGGCGCCGAGCCCGCGGCCGGACCGGGCGCTGGCGGCTACTGCGCCTCGTGCCGCGCGCTCGCCGGCCGCCCCGACCTGCTGGCCGCGGCGGAACGCGACGCCGCCGGACCGGTCGGCGCGCTCCTCGACGCGCAGGCCGGCCGCATGCAGCACGAGGCGGGCGCGGTCGCGCTGGTCCGGCGGCACGGCTGCGCCCCCTACGCCGACCTGGTCGCGCTGCCCTCCCGGTCGCCCGCGGACACCGCATGACGCCGCCCGGCGCGGGGCGCCCCACCGCCGCGGGACCGCCGCTCTCGCGCGCCCTGCACGCCCGCATGGTGCTCGTGCGGCCGGCGCTGGACACCGCCAGCCGGGCGCTGTGGGCGCCGCAGGGGCTGCGCGAGCGCTACCCCGCCTACCTGACCGTGATGCACCAACTGGTACGGGCCTCGGTGCCGCTGCTGCGGCACGGTGCCCGCCGCTGCGCAGAGGGCGACCCGGGCGACCCGGTGCTGGCCCCGCTCGCCGGCTACCTGCTGGCGCACGCCCAGGAGGAACTCGGCCACGACGCCTGGCTGCTGGAGGACCTGGCGGCGCTGGGGGAGGACCCCGCGCGCGCCGCGGCGGCCCAGCCGCTGCCGGCCGTCGCCGAGTTGGCGGGGGCCCAGTACTACTGGATCGAGCACCACCACCCCGTCGCACTGCTCGGCTACGTGTGGGCGCTGGAGCACAACGCCCCGGCCGGCTGGCTCGCGCCGCGGCTCGCCGCGACGGCCGGGCTGCCGCCGGCGGCGCTGCGCACGGTGCACGCACACGCCGCCCTGGACGCCGGCCACACCGCGGACCTGGAGGCGGTGCTGGACGCACTGCCGCTGACAGCCGCCCAGGCCACCGCGGTCACCGTCGGCGCCCTGCACACCCTCAGCGCCCTGGTGCGCCTTTTCGCACACCTCGCCGACCCGTCGGCCCGGCCTCCGACCGCCGCGCCGCACCCTGCTCACGAGGAGGCACCCCATGACCGATCCCGATGACGTCCTCGCCGCCCTTGAGGCCCGTGGATTCGCCGTCGCGCTGCTGACCGAGGAGCAGCGCCAGGTGCTGGTCGACCTCGCGCCCGAGGAACTGGCCCTGCTGCTCGACATCAAGGAGCGGCTGGAGGCGGTCGGGCCCGAGGTGCAGGCGCACAGCGAGATCGCCGGCGGCGCGCTGTTCTGAAGACCGGCCGGCCCGCCGCGGTCCGGGCGCCCGCCCGCGAAAGGAACACGGATGTCCGAGGCCA